>JAKAWN010000572.1 GCA_021827245.1 Acidobacteriota bacterium
TGCGGTATGGCAAAGATCCCGGTAGATTTATTCGTCACTATTTTGAGCCTTTGGAATGCCGATATTGAAAACAAATGGGTTGCTTTCCAAAAACGTTCAAAAATCGCCTGGGACCGCGGAAGTTGGGTTAGGGGGTGCATGGTTGCAACATCTAGCTCTGCAAAAGACCGCATTCACGTCAGCAAAAGCCAGCGAAAAGAACGTGCCGCTCGCCAACAATGATATTGGTCATGGTGGCCGGAGCGACGCGCAATTCAAGCTTCAGGAAAGACGTCCTCGTCCCGCAGCTCATTACTTCATGCATATCATGATCTTAGACTGCCCGCCTGTGCAGACAACCTTTTCGACACTCCTGAAACGCCGTTCCACGTCCTCCTGCTCGTGGCGAAGGACGGAAATTGCCTGCCCAGTACCCACAAAGATGAGACGGAGGTAAAATAAGGCTCTCACTAAGGGGTTCCGGGGCACATCATGTTCCATCATGAGGAAGACCCCTTGCGGCCTCAGGACGCGAATGATCTCCTGCAGCGCGAGGTCTTGAATTGCCCCTTTAAGTTCATAAAAGGCGTGTGAGCAGGTTAGAGCATCGAAGGTGCCGCTTGCAAAAGGAAGGTGGGCCGCGTCGGCTTCCACCAATTGGACGTTATGAGCACGCCCGATCTTTTCGTTGGCCACCTTCAGCATGCCACGAGAAAAATCCAGGCCAACAACACGCCCTCTGGCACCCACCTTCATCTGAAGATAGGAAAGAAGAGAGCCGGTACCAGTGCACACGTCGAGAATCGAGGCACCGTTCTTAACCGGCAGCCGATCAGCAAGGAACAACCTGGCCAAACCCTGCTTGTCGCCGGAATGCAGCGCGACAAAGCGGTCGTAAAACCTCGAGAACCTATCGTAGTAGGCCCTTCTGAGGCGTTTCATGGGCCTTTACTTTCTCGTAGAATGAATTCCCCTTCGCGTTCCGCTTCGATCACTCTGCGACCCCTGGGCGCACGCATTTCGTCTCGTCTGCCTGGCGCCGCGGGGCCTCCCTCTATCGGGGACAATTACATGTTGCCCTGCCCGCCTGTATCCTTTCCATTTTTGCCGGGAAGAATGGGAATCGTGCAGATCAGCTTCATCTTGGTGCTGCCCAAATTCCTAAGCTGGTGCGTCTCGTTAGGTGGCACAAAAACCAAATCGCCGGCCCGCAAGGGGGTTTGCTTGCCCCTGCCATCTACGATCGCAGGCTCTCCTTCGAGGATAAAGAACTCATGTTCCTCGGGATGCGCGTGCAGCGTGGTATGGCCACCCGGCTCGAACTCGAACAGCCGCATGGCGTAGCGGGGACATCCATCATCTTTGGTCAGCGCAAACCTTGCCGCCATCCCCTCAAATCCTTCCTTGTTGATCTTGGTGGGAGGAACTTCAGAAGCATGTTTGTGAATCATCGTTTTTCTCCTTTTGAATCTTCATAGTCTTGTCAGGCCTCGTTCTTCTTTGCAGGCTGCTCCTTCAACCGCTGATAGTAGGAGTGGCTTGTGTAAAGGGCGGCGACGGGATTGTGTCCCAGCACACGGTCCTTGGCAACCAGCACGGTGACGGGTGCCTGTGAATGCTTGAAAAAAAGACTATCGTGGCCCACGCAGAGCCCGATCAGCACATTGAGTTGCGTACCAGCTTGAGCCAACAGTTCTGCCTGGGCGACCGGATTGCATAACGCCTCAAACTGGCCGGAATGCACCTTCTCCGCGTCACTCAACCCCACCTTTTCTTTGCTAATGGAGCCCACTTTGCAGCAGACGGCTTCCACTTCGAAGCCGTTGCTTAGGAAAATTGCGCGCGCGACTTTGGCTTCCTCCAACAGACCGATACAATGAGCGATTCCCAGCTTTGTAATCCCAATGCGCCGGGCAAAATCCATGATTTCCTGGACGCGTGTGCTGCGGCAATAGCCCGCAGACTCCGTGCGCGCGGATTCACAGGCCCACTTTCGCAGTTCTTCATCCTCAAGATAAGTACGCTCAATGGCTGCCAACCGCTCGGTTTCCACCGGCATGGGGCAGAACTGAGGGGGCTTTCTTGTGTTGGGTTCGTATCGACAAGCTTTGACGCCACAGAGCGGGCAACTGAGTTTGCCAAGATCTTTCATGATGGCGGTCTCCTCCTATACCGGGTATTCATGCGAGATTCGAATTTACTTTGACCATTCCTTATATCAAGTATGGCTCAACCTGCCTGTTCAGAGGGTCCTCTGAAGGCAGGGGAGATCTTTTCAAGTTGCGCTCGCGCCATGGCCGCGATATCGGGGCGACCGCAGGGCATGGAGCCCTCGCAGGCTTCAGAGAGGCATCCGACGGCGCGTGCGACGTCTTCGCGGGCCGCCAGACGAAGATAGGCGCAACCCCGGTTGTATTGCACAAGCGCTCTCCGGCACGGGTT
This sequence comes from Acidobacteriota bacterium, assembly GCA_021827245.1. The sequence goes on from JAKAWN010000572.1 coordinate 2,422, forward strand.
CTCCTGGGAGTTCCATACACCCAGAGCGCGCTGGAAGTGGTTAATAGCTTGACGAGCATGGCGCTTCAAGCTCCGGTCATCTCGGGCAGGATATGACAGGCAGGCATTTCCCAGGTTGTTGCACAGGGTTGCATACTGGGCGGGAGACGCCTGCAGAGTGTAGACTCGGAGGGCCCGGCGGTAGCACTGGACCGACTTAAGCACGTTATCCGTCTTAGCTCCAGACGGCAAAAGCCGGAAGGCAGTTCCGAGGTTCATCATGGTTGCGGCAAAACGCTTTGGATCTTTTGCCCTAGTCCGCACACGCAGCGCATTCTCATAATGCCCGATTGCCTGAGCCCACTTATCCGGGAACTCTGATTCTGGCAGATCGCACAACGTATTGGCCTGGTTGAATTCCTCCCGGGCCCAATCGTCTAGCAAATTCCTGTCTTGAAAGATTTGTGCCGCCTCTCGATGGCACGCAAGCGCTTCTCGAAGCCGGTCGAGTTGAGACCCGCTGTGGCTCTCGACAAGTGTATTTCCCAGCGTTTCGAGGATCTTCGCGCGCAGGAGTGGCTCTCGGGACGTTTTTGCCAGCGAAAGAGCCTGCCGCAGGTGCTCGACAGCTACGTCGGGACTCGTCAGCGAGTGCTGCCGGCATCCGCCACTACGGCAGAAGCCCAACTGGAAATACAGTTGCGCGCTATCGCTCTGGATGTGGACCACTTCCTCAAGCAATCGGATTGCATCTTCACATTGCTGCTGGCCACATTTTCGTTCAGCTTCCTCACAAAAGGATTGCAGGGACGTAGCAATGGGATTAAGTTTGGAAAACATCATATTACTTCTTGGTCGGGCGCTGGGGCGCAACGTCTCGATGTTTGCGAGCGGGGTTATCTCCGTATCGTGCTCGGGCAGCACTCCAGAACCGCCGCCCGAATCGAGTCACGACTTGAGCACGGTCGCTGGCCCGCAACATTTCCAATGCCTTGCATGCGTTGCCGGGTTTCCACCGCTTCAGCGTCCGCACCAGTTCCTCCTCTTCCATCGGGTGACGGGAGATCACGGCTAATACCGCATCCAGCAAATCGCCGGAGTCGGACAGACTGACGCCTTCCGGGATGGGTGGAAGGATTCGGGCAACGGCACCGAGAATTGCGGCGGCCCGGGCCGTACCCTCCGTATCCGCTGGTTCCACCCAGGTTTCGGCGGGAGGCCGAAGTGGCAAGCTGATATGAACCTCATCCGGCTTAATACGCGACAGGACTGCGGCGAGGTCCTTCAGCGCCCCCTCGCTGTCGTTAAGGTTCTTGACCAACATGACCTCAATCCACAGCTTGCCGGTGTACCCGTGACGAAACTCAATAAGGCCCTCCACCAGCCGATCAAAAGTGAACTCGGGATGCGGACGGTTAATCGTGCGATAGAGCGAATTGGTGCCGGCGTCCAGATCGGA
>JAKAWN010000573.1 GCA_021827245.1 Acidobacteriota bacterium
CTGCTCGTTCGATCGGCGCAGACTCGATGCGTAGGCGCATGCGATCGAGAGCCTCGGCAAACTGGCCGAAGCGCTGGTGAGTCTTGCGGGCCTCGGCAATCTGCTCATCAATGTTGCCGGGGAGCGTGACTACGATGCGGCTCGGAAGCGCGGTCTCCCACTTCACCAGGTGCCATTCGCCGGCTCGGTGGCGATAATCACCGCTGTGGACGAACGTCGCCTTCACGCCGATCTTGGCGCCCAACAGATGCTTCCACTGGTTCCAGGTCGGGTCCCACGTCAGCGGCACCGCAGTTTGATCGAGCAGGATTTCCAGCTTGCGCCGTGCGTCCCGGTAAACTGCGCGGTCTTCGTAAATAGCGAATTTCCGCAGTGGGGCTCGGATGCGCTTCGTTGCCTGTCCCGGCGAGAACGCCAGGAGACGAGAGGCGTAGAAAGCCGTCCCGTCGCATGAGAGGTCTCCTGCCACAAGCAGGGAGCCGAAGCCGCCATAGGGAAAGAGTGCCGGAGCCGCCGAATCGGCCAGAAGGGTGTCATAGCAGGAGCGCAGTTCCGGCCGCGCGAGGATGTTGAAGCCGCGCTCCACGCTGGCAAGGTCGCTGGCGGGCACTCGGGCTGCGCGGAGTTCCAGGGTGCGGAGCTTGAACGCGAGGCGCAATTCGCTTGGCGAGGCCTTGGAATCGACCCGCAAAATCTCATAGAAAGTGGGCTGCCGGTCCCAAGCCTTGCGGCGATTCCCCAGGTAGAAATAATCCCGCAGGGTCTCGCAACGGATGTGCACCGCCGTGATCCCTAGCCGTCCACTGACCACCTCCGCCGATACAAACAGATCGTTTCGCTTGTCCTTGCGCGGCTGGGTGACGTACCCGATCGATGCCTGGAAGATGTCGCGCCTTCTGGTCTCTGGATTGGGGTTGCGTATGGAAATTTCCGTGACTGCATTTGCCGCCTCCAGCGCGAGGGGGAAACGGAGTTCGTCTCCCGGGTGAACGAAGGAGGCCAAGAACTTCGAGACCAGCACGGAGGTGCCATCCGTGAAGACGCACTGCGCCTTGAGGCCACTGGGTTTGGTTTGTAGGACCACCTTCTGGCACAGACCGGGCGGAAGCGCAGCCCTGGCTTGGAGAATAACCCCCATCGCGGGGGGCAACTTAAACCCGTTTGAGCGTTTTGGCAAATAAGTGGGATGTCTTGATAAACCACGGAGGTTCAGAAGGTAAGAGGCTCGTCTCAGGGGAAGGTTACAGATGACGCGCGTGATTTCTGCTCGGATCACGCGGCGCAGTGTCGCTTCAAGCGGCTTAATGACTGAATGTGCGGAGGAGAAATGCGGCTCGAGGCAAGGCTCAAACTGGGGTTTTACCCTCTTCCGATTCCGGAGGCGGAGAGAATCCACTGCTTCCTGCGATTCCCCGACCAGCAGTGTTCAGCGCTCGATCCCTGTATTGGCGACGGTGTCGCTTTCGCCAAGATCACCTCCGGTGCCAAGATCCTTCGCTACGGAATTGAACTGGATGCCTACCGGGCGGAACAGTCGCGGGCCTTGGCGAATGAGGTCATCCAGGGAAACTGCTTCGATGCGCAGTGCCCCGCCGAGTCGTTCTCTCTGATTTACCTGAACCCTCCCTACGATTTCGAGCTGGGCGAGCTGAACTCGCAGCGCATGGAACGGCTCTTCCTGGAGCAGGTTTATCGTTGGCTGAAGCCCGGCGGCGTCCTCGTTTTCGTCATCCCGGGGCCGCGCGTCGGGGAATGCAGTGCGGTGCTTTCGAGCCACTTCCGGGACGTCCGCGTGTACCGGCTCACGGAGTCTCAGAGCATCCGCTACAAGCAGATTGTTCTATTCGGCGTACGCCGGACGAGGCACGAGCGTGAGCGGCTCCGGGACGATGACATCACGCGAGCCCGGCAGTGGTTTGCCTCATTGGCCAGGGCTCCGGAGCGACTCTCGCCTCTCCCATCGGAGCCTGATCGCCAATATCCGGTTCCATCAGGTGAGCCTCTGCGCATGGTCTATCGCGGGCTGCCGCTCGACGAGATTGAAGACCTGCTGCAGATATCGGTCGCTTATCGTCAGGCAGCACCGGTCCTTTTCGCCCCAGAGGGGGACATCAGCGGCCGGCCGCTGACGCCGCTGCATGGCGGGCACCTTGGCCTTCTCTGCACGGCGGGGATGCTCAATGGCATCTTTGGCGAAGGAGAAACCCGGCATATCGCAACGTGGCAATCCATAAAACTCGTGGACAGGACAGAGGAGGAAGAGGATGGGGCCACAGTCGTTCGAGAGAAGGAACGCTTCTCGAACGAGCTCACACTTGTGTTCCCGACCGGCCGAATCGCAATCCTAAGGTGATTCCTTCTTGCCTAGTCTCGCCTTTTGAGTTTCGTCACAGAAGGCGGTACCACTTGACTTAGTCTGCAATCGCTCGTCTCTTGGAAATCCTAATCCCTGCGATCTGTCTTGGGTCTTCAGGCCGACCGTGCGAAGTGGCGTCGGTCACCACTGTTACGCCAACTTTGGATCTTCCGAACTGATTGGGTTATGACGACGCCAGCGGTCGTGGCGCACAGGCTATGGTGTGGATGCCAGGGTCTGCCTAACAATTTCTTCCGTTTCGTTCAAGCAGGCCGAGCACAAGTCAACGAGATCTTGAGCTGTGCGGTTCGCGAATTGCCACCATCGATGGCGGAGTTGTACCTGAGGGGGACCGGGACGAGATTCCCACCTGTTTGGCCAGGGGTCCCATCTTGACCGCCAACGCTCTGGGTCGGAGTCGGCGAAGGAATAGGAAAACATCCTTGAGATGACAACGCCATCCTCGTGCACTTCAACGTTTCTTGCCTGTGTCAGAAAAGCGATATCGGGTTGGGAGCCGAGGAGCGCCATCAGGCCGTTCCTGGCCTGTACGCCCTGCGTGATCTTCGTATAGCGTGCGAGCCGATATGCAATCGATCGGAAGGCAGACAGGAAGGCACTCAGGCAGAAGCCGAACTTTTCTGGGTCTCCCTCGTAGTCCCTCATGAGCGTCAGGAAGAACCGGGACTCCCGCAGCTTTTCCCAAACTCGCGCTTGATTGGCTACCACTTCCGCAGTTGAGCCCATGTGCCTCCGATTCCTTGGTAGCGATTCTAGCCGCTTGGCGTGCCCGATGCGAGTGCGAGCCTTCGTCGATGAACCTGGGAATGACCTCGGCCTTGAGACCGGTGACCCGATTGTATTCCGCCCTTCGAGGAAGCGCTTACCTCTGCTATGTGCGCCAGAGGGTCTGGGAGTGGTTGGAGGGGGTGCCTTAAAGGACGAATGGACGGCGGGCGGAGGGGCAAGGTATGAAAAACGCTCACAACCGGTTCGGCACCGTTGCGTTCACAAAGCGTATGAAAGACACGACCACACAGATCCGCGTTTACATGGATCGGTTTATTGCAGAATCAGCCAAGGAAGATCACGGGGCAGCGGGCGCTCATCTTCTTTCGGTGCTGGGAAGTGACGCGGAAATAGCAGCGTTGTGGGCAGCGGTGACCGAAGGAGCGTTCTTCCAGATTCGAATGCCGGGCAGGGCTCCACTTGTGGCTTCCTTGGGTCCCGAGGCGCAATGCTATCGCGGGAGCGTGATGCGGCCTGGTCGGAAACGTCCAGTCCGACATCTGGTGGCATTGTCAGCGGAGATGCTGAAGACGCGGCAAGGTATGGACCCGGAGGGGAATCGCACAGTTCTATGTGACGACGATCCGACGTTCGTGCTCTTCCGCCTTGCGCGTCGGTTTGGGTTGCCCGTCGTGCAGGAGTGGGCGCCGTGGTTTATGCGAGAGCTCGAGCGGCGCAAGGCGATCAAACAGTTG
>JAKAWN010000574.1 GCA_021827245.1 Acidobacteriota bacterium
GGCGCTCAGCCACTGTTGAATTTGTTGCTGTTGAGTGGGACTCATAACCAATACGGGAAGTTTTCGGAACATGCCCAAGCATAAACCGAATCCCCACCATTGTCCAGCTATTTAGTGGACACTACACTAGCCTGTCATAGTCCTGGTCAGAAAATGAGGCCCGCCTCGATCACGCCTCGAGGCTGTGCCTTGTTCAGACCGAGCGAACCGAAGGCGTTCCCCGGCGTGATGTTCCGGGCCTGGACCAGGCCGAATTCTCCCCGAACAAAAAAGTTGTCTTTTCTGTAGGTCGGGGTCAGCGTAATTGACCACGCCGAACTGCCTGGCCCATAGAGTAGGTTAACGGCACTATCAGCCAGGTTTCCCGAACTTGAGATGTATTCCCCACGGCCCGAAAACGAGATTCCGTGCTTGAGATTGTAGGTCAGCAATAAAGCGCCTCCGGTCGTGGAAGAACCGTGCACGATGCCGATCTCCGGGTTGGTCGGAACATTCGTGTATTGGAAGTAAGGGTTAATGACCCAGGACTCATGTGAGTATGTGTAGAGGACGTTGTAGATTTGTCCGTTGTTCTGTACCGGTGTCGCGAACGTCGTGAACTTTGTCTGCCCAAGGTTACCGCCGCCTACGAACGCGATCGTGTTGGACGGATTGATGGCGTAACTCAGCGAGCCCCAAAGCCAGGTATAACGGTTCGAATAGAAACCGTCGTTCCACGAAATGGAAGCGCTTAGTTTGCCGATGGAGTCGTTGATCTGAATACCGCGGTTTACGGCGTTCTCTTGGTTCCACAAAAGGCCGCGCTCGATGTTCATGTTTTCGAAGTCGAACGTGTATTCAGCGCCGATCAGCGTCGGCAGCGCGCCGATTTCGATCGAGAAATTGCCCTTCGGATTTGGCTGGATCTTCAAGAAGCCCTGCGGAAGCGGGCCATACAGGTCCCTGACCCAGGCGTTGGTCGACATGGTCGGCAGCCCCAGGTCAGGAATGTTGTAGGCGCCCGCCTGCACGAAGAATTGCCACCAGCCGCTGTTCTTTTCGATAAAAATCTGGCCGTTGCTCAAATCCCAGCGGCTCGCCTGGTCTCCAGGAACCCAGTTCCCCTGCACCATGCCGATGCCACTCACGATGCCTCCGACGTTTAGTTTTCCAAGCGGCCCCCCATTGACCGTCAGCGTGGATGGCAAGGCGAGCGGCCCGCTCATGGAAGGCGTGGGCATGGTTTGCGCGCTGGCGCGGCGCACGACTGGCGGAAGCACGCCGATCGCGAATAATAGGAACACAAGTCTCAACACACTCTTTCGGCTGTAAATCTTATCCTTCATAGAGTTGCTCTCCTTCGGATCGTCCTAGCGAGTAACCCCGGGCTCTCCTCGGATGTATTGCCCCGGACTTGCAATGACAATAGGGGTTGTCCGCAAGCGAGGTCAAACAAATAGTTTTTCGGCTGTCCATAAAAATCTCTTTCCCAAAAGTTTTTTATCGCTCGCAATATAACTATTGATTGGACACGTAATTCCATCTCTCTTAATGTAAACACGCTGGTTGGGGCGGAATTCCAAATCACATGCAAGGAAAGTGAATGGAACTCTCGCGGAATACCATTGGGCTCGTGATGGTCCTCTTGCTGACCGGCATGGTGTGTTTCCAGCTAAGGGTCCAGTAGCAGCGCGCAGACCCCAGCGCGGCACGATATTCGCCAAGGAGCAGAACACGCTCGAGCTGGGGTTGACGTATGTCTTCGACATTCACGGCGCAAGGTAAGGATTGCCCCTGGCTTCCGATGGCAGGTTTGAATTCGCTATTCAATTCAATGGGAGGTTGGCATGGCTGCAAATCGACAACAAGGGACCTACCTGACAATTTTCCTAAGCGCCTTCACTGGCTTTGTTGCCGGACTGGTGCTCTGGGCGGGTGGTGATACAGCAATCGGGGTCATCGTTACGTTTGTAAGTCTGGCGCTTCTGGTGTACTCGCTCGTGCGCTTTCGTGGGATCAGGCACCTCGAATTTACCGAATAAGGTTGAAAACAGGGAACTCTTAGCCGCGGCCACGGCCATTCGTTGGTGACCCCGACCGTGCTGGCGGCAGGCATAAGGCACGAAATCCAAGTATCTGGAGACTGAAATGAAATTCATAGGATTGCTTGTGACAGTTTGTGGATGGCTTCTTTCAGTGGCCGGCCTGAACTTGACGTCATCGCTGGGCGGCCGGTTTGCCTTCGTCCTGGTTGGGATTGCGGTGTGCCTGATAGGGATTCTGGGCATTCTGAATCCGGCTTATGTGAAGGACGCAATCTGGAAGAAGTAGGTGTGTTCTTGATTTTTTCTAGCGTGGGGAGACGGCCCTCGGCCGATTCTCAAAAAGGGAGGATTTACATGCGGCGCAGGAAACCAAGCATTTTGATTCGCGGCTTTGTTCTCGCAACATTTCTCTTATGCGGGGTCCCGGCCTGGGCCCAAACACCCAGCCAGCCGACGACCAGCACCCAGGCCCCCCCCGCACCATCTATGACCGCGCCTCTGGCCTCGAAGGAGGCTCACCCGCCTTCCGCGGAGGAAATGGCTAAGGGTGATCCGAGCGGAACGTTAACAGGAAACGTCAACGACGTTCCTGTTTCGAACCCGAAGGTTGGCCTCACCCTGGGCGATGCGGTCAATCAAATCGGGCAAAACAAAATCGCCATCAACTTTGTCTGGACGCTGATAACCGGCTTCCTGGTGATGTTTATGCAAGCCGGTTTCGCGATTGTTGAAACTGGCCTCTGCCGCGCCAAGAACGCCAATCACACTATGATGATGAACTTCATGGTGTACGGCTTCGGTCTGTTTGCGTACTGGGTCTGCGGTTTTGCCCTGCAAATGGGAGGAGTCGGTGCCATCTCAAACCTTGGCGGCACGGCCCCACTCAGCGGGGAGTTTGCAGTGCATTTAGTTGGCAAACCCTGGGGGCTGTGGGGCACCCACGGCTTTTTCCTGACGCAGGGAGGCACTTACGATGTAGCGGTGATGGTTCTGTTCCTCTTCCAGATGGTCTTCATGGATACTGCCGCCACTATCGTGACTGGCAGTTGTGCCGAACGCTGGAAGTTTGCCGCCTTCGCGATGTCGTCCGCCTTCCTGGCCGCCATCACCTATCCTCTTTATGCCAATTGGGCGTGGGGCGGCGGCTGGCTTTCCTCTCTCGGGACAAACTTTGGATTAGGGCACGGCTACTGCGACTTTGCCGGATCCGGGGTGGTCCACGCCGTTGGCGGCCTCTCAGCGCTGGCCTGTGCCATCATCATCGGACCGCGCATTGGCAAGTACAACCGCGACGGATCCTCGAATGCCATTCCGGGCCATGACATCACTATGGTGCTGCTCGGCTGCTTCATTCTCGCCTTCGGCTGGTTCGGATTTAATCCCGGCAGCACGCTAGGCGCTTCCGGCAACGGAGCTTTGCGTATCGGTTCCATCGCAGTAAACACGATGCTGGCTGGCGCCACCGGTTCCTTTGGCGCCATCTTCTATATGTGGATGCGGTACGGAAAGCCAGACGCCTCAATGTCCGGCAACGGACTCTTGGCCGGCCTGGTCGCTATTACGGCTCCCAGTGGCTTTGTCAACACGATCGGCGCGGCTATCATCGGCCTGATCGCCGGCGTGCTGGTTTGCCTCAGCGTCGAGTTCATCGACCGTGTTGCGCACATTGATGACCCCGTTGGCGCCATATCCGTTCACGGTGCCTGCGGCCTGTGGGGTGTGATCTCAGTCGGGCTGTTCGCTGACGGGACCTCAAACTACGGTGGCAGTTGGAACGGCGTGAACGGTTCGGTCACCGGCCTG
>JAKAWN010000059.1 GCA_021827245.1 Acidobacteriota bacterium
CAGCCACGCTCCGCGCACCCCGGACGAACTGTTGCGGGCGGCCAAGACCGCTTTCGACGCGATTTCCACGGCCGATTGCAAAGGCTTCTTTTTTAGCGCCCATTACGCTACATTATAAATGGAACGGCTCTAGTATTATTAGAGCCCACTTGTCTCATCAAAAAAGATCTCGCGCTGACAATTGTCCGAGTAATTGTTAGTTGCTGTCGGATCCTGTCTTCATCCTTCCGCTCGAATGGGTACGGTCCCTGTGACACGAATGGGGCGGGCTTCCGCAGGATGCAGTGAGCGCAAATTGAATGAACTGATGGAAAATACCGCTAGGGAGTGTGTGGTTAATGCCTGTGGGGCAGTCATCCCCTCCCGTGCTTGCAGCTTTCTCTTAGATTTTTCACGCCGCGAATCTCCATGTCGCCTGCCATGCCGCCGCCCCCGGGGCAACAAGAATCACATTCCTCTCCTGCCGGCTTTCGGCGCCCGTAATTCCTGCGAACCTCAAACGCGATCCCAGTATGGCTGGCAGTTGTACGCTACTGGGCACTGGTCCAGACTCCCGCTGGAATTCTAATCTCCAGCCTTTTTGCCTATCGAGGGGTTCAAGGCTCACCCCAATCCTTCCGAAGCGAGTGGGAGAATGAACGAGCTTGAGTGGTTGCTGATCGGACAGGTCAAGGTCGCCGATTCCGGCCAGGAGGCGCAAATCCTGGCCATCTTCAAGCACCATCATATGCCGCAGGTAAAGGATGCACTCAGCGCTTGCCCAGTTGTGGGGCATGTCTCCGACGTAATACGCTGTCAAGCTTCCACGGAGCGGCTGCTCTTCCCGCCAGCAGTAGCGTGGCGTCGCATGATTTAGATAGCCGATAAAGGTTCGCCGGGCCCAGTCCTTGAGTCCCGCCCACAAGTAAACGTGGGAAACGAAAGGGGCATTATAATTCCAGACGCCACCGTGATGAAGCCAACCCGTCTCAGCCGGAATATCTTCCTGAGTGCACGCCTGCATCAGCTTGATGTGCCCCACGACAATTGGATCATCCTTGTCAAACACCAGGCCCGGATAAATGGCGTGGGAAAGCGCCCACTGCGCTGTCTGCGGCCGAGGACGGTCCCACGGGTCAGGCGCTGACCACGCGGGATCTTCCTTCATGAGCATAGGCAGATACTTGAAACCATCCGGATACTGCCGCATCTCGTGAGCCGCGGCTGCGAAGAAGGACGCCCGCAGTTCTCTGTAGAATCTTTTTGTCTCATCGAAGCCTGACATTTGCAATCGGGCAGCCGCTTGCGTGACTGCCTTTAGTCCTGCAAGCACCCACAGCGTGTTGGTAAACTCGGGCCGGATGCCTCCCAGTCCTCCGTCGCCGAAGCCTGGCGCAAGGAGACCGTAACGACCGCTGATGGTTCCTTGCCGATTTGCTTCGTCGCGCAGCCCTTCAAGGAACTTCACGGCTCGCAATACGTCCGGTTGCATCTGACGAAAATAGGTCCAGTCCTGGCTGAGCTCGGCCTGACGAACCAGTGTGAACATGGCGATACCCGTATCTTTCCAATGTTCCCGACCCCCGCCGGCCACAATTTGGCCATCGGGCAACTGTCGTGACCATTCAGTCTCCAGCCCCTCCTGAGCTGCCTTGTCGTATCCCAAATAGCGTGCAGCTTCAAGAATGAAATTGCCGTCGACGATCCAGAGCCCGCGATACACGGTTGGACCCACTTGGAAAGTAACTTTTCCCTCTTTCTTCTCACGAGCCTGTTGTATGTTGCGGGCGCAGGCGACGAGGAATTCGCCATACCTGCCAGGAAGCTGCCAGGAGACCTTCTCTTCGAACGGCATCCAGCTTTGCCAGTATCGCTGTGCTTCTGCCAAGAGGCCGTCTGGATCCGCAAGCCCCTTGTTCAATTTTTCAAGATCTTGACCTTCCTGGGGAAAGCGGAAAAAGCATCGAAAAGGCTTGCCTTCTCCGGCCTCTTCCGCCTTGAGTGCGTATGACCGCCATACAACTCCATCCTCGTGGAGAGAAAGGGACGCATCCGAAACCATAAACGGCGGCGCAGATTTGTTGTCGAGGCTCAGGATAGTGGCTTTCGAGGATTGTGTGACCTCGATGTTGTGCCCTGCTCGGAGAATAACTAATGGAACTGCATGCAGAGAGTGTAGAGTGCGGGGCTCGATTTCCAGGATCACATTATCGACCCGGCCTTCTCCGTCGCGCCGGGTCGCAAAAGTGGTGAGTTCGAGGAATGCCTCAGGACGATCAATTCGCGTATGAACAACCGGGACCGCGGGAGTTTCAACTTGCTGCCAAGCAACATGATCCCGCTCCATCCCTTCAAGTGTAAACTCCACTACTTCGGGAAAATAATCGATACCCCGCCCCTCCCCCGGGTGGCCGTAACGCAGGTCACCGTGCTCGCCGACAAGGCTCTTATGGTGGTCGTCGGGGAAACAATAAGTCAACTGAGACGATAGCGGAGTGTAACGAAAGTCGACTTCGGCAGGAAGATTCTGGACATCGGGGACAAAGCTCTCATCTTGATGCCGGCTGGTGCGAGAAGCCTTCTCTGTCTTGCTTGGCAGGGGCCTTGCCTCAGCTACTCTAGTTACGGCGAGACTTGTTCCCACATCAACCAGAAATTGGCGCCTACTGGAGCGCTTCATAATTCCTCCCTTTTAAAAGGCGTCCCGCAACGATCTCAGAACGCTTTTTGTGATGAGCAAATTGTCGAAAGAGAGCACCGGCCAAGTGATGCCCTTTTTCAACCATGCAACGCCATTGATGCCCGGAGATCACACGCGTTGTCGCAGTAACCCGGAATGGCGATCGCTACAATAACCAAGGCTGCTCAGTAAAGCAAGCGGCAGTAACCAAGGACTAAGCTCTGGACGGGCCCGTTGCTTGTCAAACCAGCCGCCGAAACTTTCGCGACCTCCGCAAAAGACTTTCGCCGGTTCTACTTCACCCAGTACTCTATCCTTTCCCGTTGAAGATTCGGATGCTCTTTCGCCCACTGGAGATATTCCTTGACGGTATAGAAAGTCCGGTAGCGATAGAGGCTGGCTCCATCCTCCACCGGAACCGTCCAGTCCAGGTTCCATGAATCCCCGATTTTCTGCATCCATTGCTGCAGTCTATTTTCCATTTCGGGTCTGACAGATCCGGATGCCGGATCGTCCACAGGGTTATGCAGTTCGTAAGGATCATTCTTCGGGTCGTTAAGAACCCAGGGTTGCGACCGTCGCCGGGCATACATCAGGATTCCCCAAGCAGCCAAGCGCCTGGGCGCGCCACTCATCGGGAAGAATGAACAGGACGTTGGGCCCACGAGCCGGGGCCTCCCTTCCTGGCCGGTGACGCAAGCGTCAGTCCCGCAGCTCCCGCCCGCAGCCGCCGCATAAACGACCTCCGGTTCAATCCACTTTTCATGTCTGCTCTCATCAAAATTCTCCCTGGAGTTTCCCGTCCGATCTGCGTCCAATGCAGCAACAAGGCACCTTTTCAACCTGCAACAGACCAGTAGCCACCTTAGAGGGAAGCACGAATACACTGGGATAGGGAGAATGCGCCCTGAGGATCGTCCCGCGTCTGGCAGGGTCAGGCCCTGACAACGAAACGGAACCGCGTGTCTTCTCCGAACCATTGGATATAGTTCGTGCCCCACGCGTTGTTGAACAAGCTGAAATGGATGCCCTTGGCCAAGTCAGGTTGCTGGTTCGAGAAGAAAATCGGTGACATCTCTCCCAGTGCAACCGCGGGGGCGTCGAGGGTCTCGATCGAAAGGCCTCCGTGCTGGTCATTATAGAAAACGCCACTGGTGACTGCGTGCATGTGGCGATTGCCTCCCTTCACCACGTCAAAGGGAGAAATGCGCTGGTCTACCTTGTCGAGCATCCAGCCGCGAGCTTCCGTAGATGTGGGGAAAAAGCTGAGCCACATGGCCTCCGGAAGCCGGTTCGCGATTTTCCCCAAGCACGTGAAGCTCAGCTGCACCGTGGCCTCTGAGTTCGGGAAAAACAGATCGAGATACATTTCTCGTGGCCAGGCCACACGGCCAGATGCCTCAGCCTTGGCGTCGTCAATTCTCAACTGAGCGAGGATGCGGGAACCTTCCGCCGTCTTCCCTACCCAGCAGCCCACAAGCGTGGGTAGCCACACGCGGCTCTCGGCCCCGAACTTCTCAATATTGGGCTTACCGAAATCCATCGGTGCCCACCAGGTCTTGGAAATGATGTAGGCCGCGCGATATTGCTCGTAGTCCTTTGCGGAAAGAGTCTGATAGGCAAACAACCCCAGCGGATGTTCCGGAGAAGCCCAATCCCGGCCAAGCCTGTTAGAGTAGAGCCGCTGGATGGCGCCGGTCTTGGAATCAAGCGCAATAGTAAAGTGAGTCGTCTTGATCACTGAGCCCGCAGGATGCCAACTGAGCCCCTTTCGGTCAGGCGCGGCTGGCCGCAGCGCCCGAAGGCGAGTGGCGGCCTCGGTTCGCAAATCCTCCGGCAAGCCAGCAACTGCGACGTCAAGGTCTTTCCGCTTCTCAGCCCAACTGTTTTCCGCCCAGCGGAACTGCGGGGTGTCGAGCACGGTCGCAAGAGACTTTGGCGTGTAATGTTCGTAGTCATGCAGCCGTTTCGTATCCACGCCCCAAGTGTGTTGGGGTGCTAGCAGCAGCCATTCGAGCATCCGCAGGTCAGTGGAATCTCCAGACCTGAGCTTCCCTTGCTCGACCCACTCTTTGCGCAGCCGCATCACCTCACGATAGCGAGCCACCTTGATCGGATCGCTGGCCACTCCGTAAATCCATGTATCGCCGATTTCCTGCGTGACCACAGGCAGATTATTCCCGTAAGGCTCGACGGCCAAAGCAACCTCGCTCATGGTCGCCGCCGTGACCCGCGAAGCTGGGAACTGCTTGCGCAGATCTGCATAGATTTTCTTGACGTCTTGAATCGAATGCGGCCCGCCGTTATCACCCCGAACCTCGAGAGCCACCGCAAGATCTGAGCCCGGAACCTGCATAATGCCGCCATAACCGTGGTGGTACATCATAATGATCGAGGTGCCCTCCGGTTCCTTCCAGACGAAGAGCGGTGGGACCTCTGGAATGGTGCTGGCGCCATTAACGCCGATGTCGAGCAATTTGACGCCGCTTCCCGCAAGGGGAGCAATCAACCCTCGAGTATGCCCGGGGACATCGCTCATCTTTGCGCCAACAGTTTTGTGGCCGAAGCGAAGGTCAAGCGCTTCTGAGATTCCCATCGACCCTTCAATCATGGAACGATCCAGCATCTCTGTCTGCCAGTTGAAGGGAACGGCGAACCAGGACAGATCACCTTTCTCGACCGCCTGTTCAGCACGGATTCTTTTCGCGCCTGTGATATGGTCAAGATACTTATAGAGAAGCCATGAGCCTGTCGACCAGACATAGCGGTCTCCGCCCGTCCGTCGCATGGTGGCGGCGACTCGCATCGCTTCCGGGAAGTATTTGTCAAAGTATTCGCTGATGACAGCAGCCTGGGTGTTCGTAAAACCCACATCAAGGTGGCACATGAAAACCACCAGCACCCGCTTGACTTCAGCCGGAGCCGGCAATGCCGTGGCGTCCATCCGCAGGCGAGAATTACACGCAAGCGCTCCACCCGCAACCAGAAGATTCCTCACGAATTCGCGACGTTTCATAAAGCGACCTCTCGAGATGCCATTTTCAAAATTGTGAATCTCTGTGCCTGGCGAAACCCCGGACATACGATGGCATGATGCCGAACAAGCTACACGGCCGTGCTGCCATGATTCGGATACCTGCAGGACCACTCAAAGCTGTTTGGTCGGGTTCTCAAAGAGGAAAAGACCGGATTTTCCTGCGACGATGATGTCGAGATCGCCATCGCCATCAAGGTCCACAACAGCGATATGCATTCCTCCGCCAGTTCGTCTGCTGTAATCAAGCATGTGCCTTTTCCACTCGGTTCCTTCCACGTTCAGCGCTTCGTGCCAATACACTCCAAGCGGCTTGTTGCTCCGGGATCGTGCTCGTGCGCATAATACCGCTTGCCCGTAATAAGTTCAGGCCACCCGTCTCCGTTACGCGGGTCATGGGGCGCTTCGAACCAGCCTTCCGGAGTGATGATGTCCATTCGCACGTCGCCATTGACATCGCCGGCACCAATTCCATGTCCGCAACAGTTGGGACTGATCTCGTGTTTGATCCAAGGATCAACCGAGCCTGTCCCTGCCAGCTCATACCATGTTAGCCGAAAGTCCCTGCGGCCAAGCTGGGGCAGCAACTGAAGCGGCTTTCCCGTATTAAGAATGTCGGCGAGAAAGACAAATTCTACCGGTGAGCCAGCTTCAATCACATGCTCCTACCAGGGCCGTCCGGGTTCGTGCGGGTTTTCCCACCGGGCCAGCGGCTTTGACCAGTAGGAGCAACTCACCAGGTCGGGATAGCCGTCACCGTTTACATCAACCGCAAAGTCACTCAAATCCTCCAGATAAAAATCAGTATATGGCAGATCACGAAATCGGTGCTTGATGAAGCCTGACCCCGAACCGGGCTGTGGACGGAATTGTTCATACAAGTTTTCTCCCGAAACGATATCCAAGCGGCCGTCGGCATTCATTTCCACTACAGTCACCGTATTGACTTGAATTCCCCATCCCCCGGCATAATCCTTTTTTCCGAAGAGCTGATTATACTGCGGGATGTAGACATGGTCCGTCGCGCCATCCTGAATGAACGGCGCCACGCCCTCAAGTTCCCTGAGATGAATAATGGCGCCTCCGCCCAGATGCCCGTGAAGGTAACGCCCGACCACACGATTAGAGTTTGCCAGGCCGATTGGATAGCGTGCCGACTCCCCAGTCGCGCAGGAAACCACGATGATCTTCGCCTTTACTTCTTCTTCCTGCTTTGTCCGTGTGTCCACGTATGATACGCTACGCGCCAGACCCTCCCGGCCCACCAGGATTTTGCGCGCCGGCGCGTTCTGTCGCAGCGTAAAATTCCCCGTAGCGGACGATTGTCATAGGGGACGGTCAGTAGCGCCTTGCGTGGGTTAATCACTGGAATCCGCATCCGGGCTCTAGCACGGTTCAGAATATGTTCACTGCAGCACCAAGGGATGGGAGGCAGGTAATGTTTTCCGCCAGGAAGGATTTCCAGGCCATCGTTCTACCCGCAGACGCCAATCATCTGCTCGATCCGGCCGTAATAAGGTTCAAGCCCGTCATACGTCAGCGGCCAGTCTTCCTCGACACCGTCCACGAACCGCCCTTTAAAATCCCGTTTCGCGTAGCGGAGAGTAACGGCATTCCAATGGATAGTCCAGCCGCCGACCACCCGGATTCGGTCGACGCCCACCTCGTCCGAGTCCTGTGATAACGAATGGATGTGGACACACCACCCTGATAGAACGGCTTGTTTTTCTCGCTACGCAACCGCGGTAGGGCAGTTGACAAGGCCATTTGTGCGAAAGGAAATCTCCGAGCAGCACTTCTTATCCGGCCTCGAGCAGAATAACCTTAGCTCCACCTTCGCTGAGTTCTTTGGCCATGACGCCACCGGCTTCTCCTGAACCGATAATGCACACATAATGAGTCAGCCCCATGCTTGCACAGTCCTCTCCCGGACATGATTAGGCACGACAGGAGCAAGTTGATACCTGCGGCTTCCCGCGGCAGGCTCAAAGTATACATCCATTATTCCTGCGATGAGCACGGTGAAAGGGCGATTCAGAAGCCTCTTGTGCAGAAGCAAACATAAGGCCAAACGACATGCCCGAGCTTCCATCAAGGCAGTCGGTCCGCCAGGGAAGCTTTGCGCTCTTGTAGACGCTCTGTCAGGATAATGATCGCCAGGCCTGGGGCGTTCAGGGGAAACTGTATCGGTTGCGGGCTTGGCGAATCTGCTGCGATAGACCCGGGGAAATCACCGGTCCAGGCTGCATGGGTTCCGTGTCATGCCAGTCCCAGCGATATGTGCTTCGTCTCGACGAAGGCGTCCAATCCTTCGATCCCTAGTTCGCGTCCCCAACCGCTCTGCTTGACGCCGCCAAAGGGGCACTGGCTGGTAGACGGAACCCCGTCATTGATCGCGATCGTACCGGCCTCCAGAGATTCCATCAATCGCCAGGTTCTGCTCAGGTCGCGCGTGAAGGCATAAGCACTCAGGCCATAGACCGAATTGTTGGCCTGCTCGATCGCTTCGGGTTCCGTATCGAAGGGAGATACCGCGGCGACCGGAGCAAAGGTTTCCTCACACATGCACATCGCCCCCTGCGGCACATCGGCAAGCACCGTCGGCTCAAGGAACCAGCCTTTACGTTCAATACGCTTCCCCCCGCAGAGCAACCGGGCGCCGCGCCGAACCGCGTCTTCAGTGTGCTCAACAGCCTTGGCGACACCTTCTTCATTAATGAGCGGTCCGATCTCTACGCCATCCTCCATCCCGTCACCGACTTTCATCGTCCGTGTTCTCTCAGTAAAAAGTTTGAGGAACTTTTCGTAGACGGAACGCTGAACGTAGATGCGGTTGGCCGCGATGCAAGATTGCCCTGTATTGCGGAATTTAGCAATCATTGCGCCTTCAACCGCCGCATCGAGGTCGGCATCATCAAATACGAGCACAGGAGCATGGCCACCGAGTTCCAGCGAGAGATGTTTAATGTCGGCCGCCGCTCCTTGGATCAGAACTCGCCCCACCTCCGTGGATCCGGTGAAGGTGATCTTGCGGCAAAGAGGATTTTCCAGGAACTCCTTGGCGATATCAGCGGAGCGGCCAAGCACAAGCTGGAAGACTCCCGCAGGGATATTGGCGGCTTCGAAGCATTCTGCCAGCGCAACGGCGCACAAGGGCGTGGCGCTGGCGGGTTTCAGAATCACCGTACAGCCGGCGGCCAGCGCCGGTGCGATCTTGCGCAGCGCCAGTACCAGCGGAAAGTTCCAAGGGCTGATTGCGGCAACTACTCCCATGGGCGTCTTAATAACCACGTGCCGCTTGTTATCCACCTGATGCGGAACCGTGCGGCCATAGACCCGGCGGGCCTCCTCCGCAAACCAACGAAGGTGGTCCAGTGACATAGCAACTTCGCCCCGGCTTTGCGCGAGCGGTTTGCCGTTTTCCTTGGTGATGGTACGCGCGACCTCCTCGGCTCGCTTCTCCAGCTCATCAGCAACATTTCTCAGATGTGTGCCGCGGGCCTTTCCGGTAAGCTGCCGCCAGTTCTGAAAGGCGGCATGGGCATCACGCACGGCATCAGCCACACGCGGTCGGTCTACCGTGCAGACCTGGGCAAAGGTCTCTCCGGTCGCCGGGTTTACCACTGAGCTCGTTGTTTGGGTACGCACCCATTGCCCGTTAAGGTAAAGCGGATGAGTCTCCATGGGTTCACTTCCTTCCTCGATTGTGGGATGCCGACTGCGACGATTTGAAATGGGGTCGGGGTTTCGCCGTCACAAAGGCGGCAACGTCGTAAGATTGCTGGACGCTCAGGCTGCCTGGCTTGGTCTTGGGCATATTCGCCTTCACGAACGCCGCCATCTTTGCGATCTTGCTCATTCCGGCACCATCATTGAAGGCACCGGGCCCCCAAAGAGGCGGAAACATCCCCGCGATTCCCTGGCCATTCACACCGTGGCAGACTTGGCACTGCTGAGCGTAGATCTTTGCACCTGCAGTGGGATCAACATGCGATGGAGGAGTGAACTTCAGGAGTCCTCTGCCCTTCACAGTGGATCCCATCGGAATTCCTCTAGAAAGCCAGTTCATGTAGGCAACCATGGCAACCATCTCGGGGCTGTCAGAAGGAGGCGGTGCGCCGTTCTCACTCCGCTCAAAGCACTCCTGGATGCGGTGCTCGATGGTGATCACCCGCCCGTCGCGTTTGGTGTAAGCCGGAAAAACCGTGGTGATTCCGGCCAGAGGGGAAGCGTAAGGCTGGGTTCCCTGGTTTACGTGGCAATCCGAGCAATTCATCTTGTTTGCGACGTAACGATGCGCATACTTAGGCGTGTTGTTCATGATGTTGAGGCCCAGGCGGATGCTGTCGCCCAACTTGCCAGGTGGAATCGTGGACGGGTTTGGGGCCTTCCACGCGACCTCTGGGATGGCAGGCTCCTGCGGGTCGCTTGCTGCATGCGCGCCGGCGGCCCGAACCCGAGCGCTGAGCGTTCCGCTCATTCCAAAACCCAGCAGGACCGCGGCACCCGTAAGCCCTGCTGCGACAGCCCACAGGAAACGCCTCTTTTTTTTCAGAATGGCCTCTATCTTGATCTGCATGCTATTTCTGTCCTGGAATACCAAAACCGAAGCTGCGGTAAATGGATTGGGCCGTCTTTGTCTGGAGAAACTTGACCCAGGCTTCCGCCGCCTCCCGGTGCGGAGCGTCCGTTAGGACTCCGGCGGCATAGATTCCTGTCGTATTGTCCTTGGCTGGAATCTTCACCCCGGAGATCGGATTGCCGATGCTCTCCTGAAACTTCACTTCTGACTGCCACGTGACCCCAGCGTCCGACAGACCTTCCACAATCCTCATGGGAGTCTGCCGGTGGTGGATATGTGTCAGGAAAGTCGTGCCTTTCTCCCGTTTGGTCACCATGATCTGGTGAACCAATGCTTCTCCACCGGCCTTGCGATATGATGCTTCAATCAGCCGCGCCACACCTTCC
The DNA here is from genome assembly GCA_021827245.1 of Acidobacteriota bacterium. The sequence continues at coordinate 10,662 of JAKAWN010000059.1, forward strand.
CATTCGGGGTTCGGCATTGAAACGCGAACATCCGCCCGGCCCAGATCGCGCAGCGACTGGATGTGCTTGGGGTTTCCTTTCCGCACCATGATGGCCAGATCGTTCGAGGCGTAGCGAACCGCGTCGCGGACTTTGCCTTGCGCGGCCAGCGGCGCCAGTCGCTTGGCGCCTGCTTCAAAGACGTCCGGCTGGACCGTCAGCGTCAGGTTGCCGAGGGTCAGCGTGTTGCGGTTTTCCATCTGATGCAGCAGGATTCCGGGCGGCAAGGTCTCATAATAGATCCTACCCTTCAGCTCCGGGTGCTGCGCCTCAAACGCCTCGACCAACTTGGGAAGCACCATGAACTGGTTGCCGGCAATAAAAAGAACCAGTTTGGCGTTGCCCGGATTGCCGTGAAGGTCGGGTACGTTGTTGATGACCGGCACCTCGAAGACGTAACCCTTGTAGCCTGCGGGATTGTTCTGCCCTTCGCTCCAGGGGGGATACGGATGCTGCGCCGCCTCTGCGCGAGCGGCCGGGAACAGGATCATCCCCAGCGCGCTCAACGCAATCCACCTGAAAATTGACTTCCACTTTCGGTTCTTCATTTCTCTCCTCACCGGATCATTTGGCACATCATCAGCAGTTCATCACGCGAGGGTGATGTAGCTGAAGTGTGCCTCAAGTTGGAGAATGGCCACAGTGGCAACCATGGCAGGGACGACGGTTGACCCGGGGATCCGATGGGCGAGAAGGTCTTTTACAACCGTCTCGGGCTGCTTGTTCAGTCTAAAGCGGGCGATCAACTTACGGGATTGTTCCTCGGTAGCCGTGTGGCAACAAAGAAAGTGCACACCCCTTGCCTGCAGCCCCTGGATGCTCTTGTCCTGGTAAATGGACTTCTCACTGTCGGGATTGTGATCAGCCTTGTCGGCCGAGCTGTAATAGTAAAGGTTACGCGTGGCAAACTCACCTGTCTTGGGATCTTTTAAATTAATGAACTCTCCCAGTCGATATTTCTTCCACATCGCGTCATCAAAGTTCAGCAAATTGGCCGCGCCGTGCAACGCCCCGACAATATTGATCTCCGCCGGCTGGGCCCCAAAACTGAACTGAAAGCCATTGAGTGAGTTCTTAATATTATTGAAAAAGACCCCACCGCCGATTTGCGTAATGTCATAAACCTGGCGATACCGCGCGGTGCGGTTCATGATTTCGCGTAGCTTTGCGGGCGACCAGTCGCGGGGCTTTTCCACAAGTTGAGCGTCGGCTGTTGTGCTAATCGCCGCAACTACACCACCTAAACTAAGGGCCATAAAGTCCTTCCGGGATATCTTCATAAAGATCTGCCTCTTTCCTAGAGTGAATTTTCCCGCATCTCTATTCGAGCATCGCGGATTGCTGAAGAGATAAGGTGCTATCCTCTTACCAGTATTACGATGCAGGTTCCGGCAGCTTAAGATGAGGGAATTTGCCAGGCTACGAAAGTTTTTGGGGCCACTGCCACCGTGGGCGCCGCAAAGAGTGGTCTGCCAATGCCACGGCCTTAAGGACCAGGAGGCGTCGCTGTTGGTCCGGCCAGCGAATTTTATCGAGAGGCTTGACCGTGCTATGACGTTGAACTGGCACACCTCCAGCAAAACGCCGTATCTAGCCTGCAAGCTGGCAACAAGAGTTCCCGGCCCGGTCAACGTTTGCTGCCTTCGTGAATTGGCCGCCTTCGCGTCATTGCGATGCGTGAGGTTGAATACCTCTCGCGGCGTCCTTCAGCAACGACTGGGTTTGAGATGAGAAACGAACCCGTACCCCTGAGGCAACTGCGCCGGAACGGACTACGGGTCCTGATTCTTCCAGGGCCACCCCTTAAAACAGCCCGAAAGCGGGCCCTAGGCGCTTCGGTAGAGCTTGGTGATAACGAACTCCCGGTGCCCGAGCACCTCGGTTGCAGTCAAACGGCCGTTTGCGGTCCGAATCATGAGTTCGAGCAGGCGTTCACCCGCCTGGTCTAAGGTTAGATCACCCGTCAGGATTCCTGACACGTCCAGATCGATGTGTTCGCTCATCGTGGCGCAGGTGAGAGGGTTTCCCGAAAGCTTGATGACGGGCATAATAGGATTTCCACAAATGTTGCCCTGGCCCGTCGGAAACAGATGGATGACAGCTCCAGAGGCTGCCCAAAGAGTTAAGGCTTCTCCCGCTGCTGAGGATGTGTCCATGAACCATAATCCCTTGTCGAATGGAGCCTCAGCGGGTTTAAGGCATCCCACGAACTTTGTCTTTTTGCCGAGCTTTTCAATGTTGCCGAATGCTTTCTCTTCGATCGTCGTCAGCCCACCACGGATGTTCCCTTTGGTCGGTTGAGACTCGGAGAGGTCATCGACTTTGTTCTGAAGAATGAATTCGTTGTATTCGTTGTACACCTTCATGAACTGCTCGCCGATTTTGGGCGTTGCAGCCCTGGCTTTGACGACGTGTTCGCCGCCGGTCAATTCCGATGTCTCGCCGAAGGACGCAGTCCCTTTGACTTCAATCAGTCGGTCGATCACATTGCCGACCGCAGGACACGACGCCAGCCCCGTCGTAGTGTCAGACTCCCCGCACTTGACGGAAACATAAAGCTCGTTCATAGCGCATTCTTCGCGCTGCAATTCGGAAGCCCACTGAACGAATTCATACGCCTTGCGGGAAGCCTCCGCGATGGTTTTGAGGTCGCCGCTGCGCTCGATCGAAAAGCCGGCCACAGGCTTGCCGGTCTTAGAGATCCCTTGAACAACCCGGTCCGTCCACCCGGGTTCGATCCCGATGACAATGGCGGCCGCAACATTTGGGTTTGAGCCGATGCCGATCAGGGTGCGGAAAAACAGATCGAGATCCTCACCAAATTGCAGGCGTCCGTAAGCGTGCGGCAGGGCCTGAACGCCGAAGATCGTGCGCCCGACTGCCTCCGCTGCGGCATTTGAGATGTCGTCAACCGGAAGAATCACGACGTGGTTCCGAACACCAATCCGCCCATTTTCGCGGCGGTATGCTTTGAATTTATGATTCTCCATTTCTTTCACCACCTCTTCGTTTTTAGATTATGAACATGAACATGCTCGCCGGCATGGATGTCCGCAACGACCTTGCCGATATCCTGGCCATACTTGATGACGGTGTCACCGACTTTGAGATCCTTGAGGGCGATCTTATGGCCCAGCGGAATGTCCTGGCGCGCTTTCAAGTGGAAAGCAGCCCCGTTGTTCAACACCGCTCCTGTCAAGTCCTGCCCTGACTTGACATCAACCACAGCCACGCCGACATTATCCCGCGCATCATGAAGCAAAAAATGTCGCATGTTTCCTCCTTGTTTGACTGTAACACGTAATATACCACAACTTTGGCGACGCACAAGTAAAATTCCAGGCCCGTCACCAACCACCTTACAAATTTGCTGCTTCTGAAAAGCTGCCTGGAACTTCGTCCCTGTGCCGACCAGTGAAAAGTCACGTGTTTCCCCGAGGTGCTGGCTTTCGGGAGAGCTTCGGAACTTACGCCAGACTGAAGCCTGGCACTGCAAAGCCCAAATGAGCCGTTACGGGAGACAGGCGCAACTTGTCAGAGGCGCTAACATAAGATATATTACAGAAAGTGGGCAGCCTTGTCTTCCAATATGGTTCCGGCGCACGTTCGATTGCCTTGCGGGAAGGCGTGAATTGTGACCGCCTGGCACCCGAACCTCTTCCGCCTCTCTCCGATCCTGAGTCCGCCGTTCGTTCAGCGCTGCTCCACCCCATCGGACGTCCCCCCCTTCGAGAATTAATCCAGCCGGGGGAACGGGTTGCTGTACTGGTAAATGACATCACGCGTCTCGTTCATAGTGAACTCTTTTTACCTGTTCTAATTGACGAGTTGAACGAAGCGGGCGTTCCGGACCGCGACATTTTTATTGTCTTCGCCCTTGGCATTCATCGACCGCAGACACCGGAGGAGCAACACCGCATCGTGGGAGAGCGGGTGGCGCGGCGGGTTGAGCTATACGACCACGACTGCTATGACCGCAAGAACCTTGTCCTATTGGGGCGTACCAGCCGTGGCAACGAGGTTTGGATCAACCGGCGAGTCCGCGAGGCCGACCGGGTCATCCTGACAGGGGAGATTATTTACCATTTGATTGCCGGGTACAGCGGAGGCCGCAAGAGCCTGGTTCCGGGAGTGGCGGGAGCGGAAACCACGACGTTCAATCATCAATTCATTTTGCATCCCGAATGCCGGTCCGGCGTATTGGAGGGCAATCCTGCTCATGAGGACCTGATGGAAGCCTGCCGGATGTTTGATCCGGATTTCCTGTTCAACGTCGTGTTAAACCCTGCAGGGGAATTGGTTCACGTTGTCGCGGGCCATTACGACCTTGCTCACCGCGAGGGGTGCAAGGTTGTCGACCGCATGTACCGCATATCGATCGAAGACCCGTACGACGTGGTACTGGCCAGTGCCGGCGGCTTTCCTTTCGACATCGACCTCCGGCAGGCACACAAAGGGATGGAGAACGCCGCCAGGGCGCTGCGGCCCGGTGGAACTCTTATCTATTTCGCGGAATGTCCCGACGGCGCAGGCCATCCCGCCTTTCGAGAGTGGGCGGAAAAGTATGCTACCTCCGACGAAATGGAGCGAGAACTGCGTTTGCGGTTCGTGGTGGGTGGCCACAAAGCTTACTGGGTCAAACGCCTCGGGGAACGTCTGCAGGCCTATCTGGTTTCCAGTTTGCCGGACTCTTTTGTTCAAAGGTGTCATTTGCACCCTGTCCACAATGCTGAGGATACGGTGAGTCAGATTCTGTCGGCATTCGAACCCGGAAAGAGGATTGCTTACATTCCACACGCAGGCTTCACTCTTCCGGTGCTGTCGCGGCGGGAAGTAACCGCAGTCGGATAAAGATTCCTGGTTCCGATGGTAATGTCGGGTAGTCAGAGCAGAAGCCCAGGGAGATAAACACGGCTTGGCCTGCGAAAAGGCGGATTGCATCGCACTCGGTCCTCGGTTAATATAGCGGCTGCCAGCGGAAACGATAGTAAGGATTTCCTCCTTTTGCGAATCGACATTGGTTGTAGAATTTGATAAGAAGCGTACTTCCTTCTTCAATAGAAGTGAAGGCAGAGATATCATACATAAGAGCTTCAGCGCATAGGCTGTTTCCTGAATCGAAACCCAGGGGGGTCTTGAGAGGACCGATTTGAAGCTGAAAATACCTGAAAACCTCACTCGACAGGCTTACCGCCTCATTCGTGACGAGATTATCAATGGGCAACTGAACAGCCATAAGCACCTGACGGAAGGGTATTTTGCGGAGCGTTTCGGAATCAGCAAGTCGCCAATCCGGGAAGCTCTGAATCTCTTGGAGTCGGAAGGGTTGATTAAGATTGTCCCGCGGCGCGGCGCCTTTGTCGCAGACTTCTCAATCCACGACATCGAAGAAATTTATGAGCTTCGCGAAGCTCTGGAAACGCTGGTAGTGCGAGACGCCGTGATCGATTCAAAGGTCCTTGAGCGGATGCGACGGGCACTCCACGCCGCCGAGAGTTGCTGGGAAAAGGGGGACAAGGCCGGCTACATCCGTGAGGACGCAGCGTTTCATGCGATTCTGACAGAGGCAAGCAGCAACTCGCGCTTGCGGAAGATCCTCGAGAATATGCGGAATCAGATGCTGATCCTGCGTCGCGAGACCTTCGAATTGTCGAGCGGGATTTCCTTGAAGCAGCACCTCGAAGTGCTCAACGCCATCGAAAAGGGACAACGCGCGACGGCGGCGAAGCTGATGGCTGAACACATCCGAACGGTCCGGGAAAGATTGGTCAACCATCTCCAAAAACGGGAAAAACATCCCCCACCCTCAAGCATTCGATAAGTGGAGTGGGGAGCAGCTAGAATCTCACAGTTGTTTTCCGCTGTGTGGTGGAAGACCTGCACAGCAACCAGGCGATTGACTCCTGGCGGCTTGCTCGTCCCTGCCTAGCATTTCTCGCAGAGAAATCCGTTTTGTCCAAGATTTCGGCAGGAACCTGCCTATTTTCGACGAACTTCCAGGGGCTGGGCAGTGGTTTCGGCATGTTGAACCCCGCCGTGCGGTTCGCCTTCCACTGCGTCCCGTTCTCGGGCCAGCCTTGCCGCAACTTCCTCAAACGTAAGGTTCTCCCGCTTGGTTGCCAGGCTCACCCCGATCAGCGCAAGCGTCCCCGCAGCAGCCGCGAGCACAGTCGGATTGGTCCAAGCGTCCGGCCCGACTCGAACAAAAAGGCCGGCGATCGAGATGGCGGGAGTCACGGCAAGGCCCGCAACAGCTCCTTGCCACGTCGCGCGGCTCCAGAAATGGGCCACCAGAATGATGATCGCGAGGCCGCTCATGGTGATGGGCAAGAACTTCATGACGAAACTCACGATAGTTCCCGCATGAAGCGCCAGGGTGGTTGACGCCACAAACGCGCAAACCAGGATCAGCCGCACCACCGCTACCGGCCGCCGGGGGTAATTTCCTCGGGTGGCGAGCGGGTAGATGTGCCTCACAAAAAAGGTCCCCACAGCAGCGGCGTTGGCGTTGGCGCAAGAGAGGATCGCCGCGGTCATCGAGACCACCACCACGCCTGCAAGCCACGCCGGCAAAACGCTGACGACAATCCATGGCAACGCCTCGTCGGGCGACGCAAGATGAGGATTAAGCCGGAAGGCGTACATGCCGGCAATCCCGATCGACACCGAGAAGACCATGACCACCGTCCCGGCAAGTGCCGTTCCCCAGCGCGCGCTGGTTTCCTTCCGCGCGCTGTACATCGCCAGCCGACGGCCCGGGTCAGCCACAACGCTGAACACCAGTGTCAGCATCAGAGTAGCAATCGCCCAATGCCCGTAAGAGGCAACTCCCAGAACGGAAAAGTACGGCGGGGGAACGGCGTGCCGTAGTCCCGTCAAGCCGTCCGCATGATGGAGCGCAGACACGGTCAATGCGGTGAATCCGCCGACCAGAATGCCCGCGTTCAGAAAGTCGGTATAGGCGACCGTCTTGAAGCCGCCGGGGATTGAGATGGCAGCCATGATCAGCCCCGCGAGCACTATGCAAAGCCTGAGTCTCAATCCCGTCACCGCACTGAGCACGCTTCCACAGCCTATAATCTGAACTGTCAGCCAGCCCAGTTGGGACAAAAACAGGCTGAGATTGGAAAACTCGGCAACGATTCGGTTTCCGCCGTAATAACAAGCGATTTCCTCACCCAGCGTCATGAACCTGAAACGACGGGTACGAGCAAACAGGAGACCTACAATAACCGTCCCCAAACCAAGACCGATCGGATAGGCACTGCCCGCCCACCCGTGCAGGTACGCGAGGCCCGGCGCTCCAATCACGCACCCAGTCCCGATGGAACCCGCCGTGACTGTCCCGGTGACAACCCAAAAGGGAAGGCCACGCCCAGCGACCAGATAATCCGCCGACTTCTTGATGCGGGTCATCCAATACGCAGACATGCCCAGCATCATGCAGGCATAGATGCCCAACCCAATCGCAATAGCAGTATGAGTACTCAAGTTCAAACAATGTGACAGCAGAGGATACGCGCCAGGCGCCGCAGGAGAGCAGCATGGTGCCCGGCAAAAATCACTAAATGATGAGGCATGCCCATGTGGCACATCTCTTCAAACCATTCTCTCGGATCTTGTCGCTCCAGCCGTACGAGTCCGTTGGTGCCCATCAAATGGCGCCGGGGCCGTATGGTCTGGCCTTCGCGTGCTGTCAGATAGTAGCTCCCGTCGAGTCGCCAAAAACGCAAGAGCGTGACCGGCATATTCTCCCGGATTGTTGCCTCCACTACAGTTGGCTTCTTGATGTTGAAGTGGCGGGCGAGGCGCGGACCACCCGGCTCACCCGGTGGAGGAGAGAGCGACATCGGCGCGGCCCCAACATGCCACACCGTGATTGTCTCATGATCGTGCTCAAGCCAGTCGGAGAGGTAACACCGACCCATTCCCAAACTCTCTCCAATCCAATTGGAAAGCGCGCCATCGGCATCGCCTTCACATGTGACGGCGCGGCCTTCATCCACCAGCCGGGAAATTCCGAGGTAAGGCCATTGGCCAAAAACATTGGGCATTTCAGGCCAGCAGCGGACAGAAAGGGCGTCCAGATTCTCATTGTCCAGGAATGACTGCATCGCCAGATACAATCTCGAAGCCATGGGAAGATCCGCATCGCTGATGTCTTTATAAGGAATGCCAAGGGCTTTCACTTTAGCCACATCGCCAGCGACAGCGTCGTCACTCAGGCTTCCGACAACGTTCTCAAATTCGATCAGGCTGAAAGTCTGGAGCTGAACTTTAAGACCGCGGTGGACCGAGAACGGATCGGCCCCCATGGCAAAATAACCCGGCGCCTGTCCTCCGACGACGCCCAGCCGCACTGAACGCAACCCACGGACAGTGGCCGCCAGCCGCACTGCTTCATTCAGCCGCCGTTGCGTTTCCGGCGCATCGGGGTCCCCGTAAATGAGTTCGAAGGAATGCCCCATCTGCTGCAGGGTTGAAGCCCATGCATGCGCGCCAACCAACGAGCAGGAACTGATCATATCGCCGTCCGGCTTCTCCGGCGTTGCCCAGAGCAGCAGAGGATCGGGCCAAAGCTGCGCCATCGTGGGAGCCAGACGACCGTCTCCCATGGTCGTCTGGAGCAAGACGACGGCGTCCACACCTCTCTCTTCGCAGGCTGCCATCACCCGGCGCAGGGAGGCATCGTCAACCGCCTTTTCGCGCGGCTCAAAGATGGCAAACTCCGACTTTTCAAACGTACGGCGCACGCGATCTTCCATCTGGCGGCCCCATTCCATGTCAAACCCGGGGCGCTTACGTCCGAGAAAGATAACACCCAGCGTCGGCCGCCTGCTCTTTGCCGGAGAATTTGCAGGACCATCTGCCGTTTTGACTTTATTTTCAGTTGTGCTCATCTCAGATACCCCAGTGCCTGGAATACACGGATCGGCGAAGAAATCCTGATCCGCAGATCGCATCGCTGTTCATCGAGCCACGGTGCCTCGCAAGTTGTTCAAAAACGCTTTTGAGACCTTAACATTCCGAGTCCCGATGGGTCCATCGGGATGACGAATCTCGCCGCAACATACCTCGCCGTCATTTACTCGCTGGATTGGCAGGCAGCACGAGCCTTTTAGCAGCATGTTCGTGGAGTGCAATGCCCTTGATCTCAACCCGAAGGGGGGCGGTGCTCCGCTCAACGCCACTTCGCGAAGAGATCCATGTCCTTGGCCCGTTCTGCAGCCAGGCGGTCCAGCGAGTCCTCCGTCTGAAGGCCCTCGTGAACGATGCCACAGACTGCCGCGGCTACCGCTCGCGGATCTTCTTTCGGCGCGAAGGACACGTTCCGGCCCACCATCACACCACGAACATTCGCTCCTGCTTTCATTCCGGCGGCGAAATCCCGGAGAATCGACGTCGGATCTTCCCTCGCAGGCCCCCCCAGCATCAGGATCGGCAGAGTTGTGGCGCGGGCCACGCGCTCGTAGCCTTCCGCGTAGGAAAGCTTAAGGAAAGTTCGCGCAGACGATTCTCCCATGGCCGCTGCCGCACCCGCATCGCGCAGCATCGCCTCGACGGTCTTTATGGTCTCATAACTGCCGTCTTTTTTCCGCTGGACGCTCATCGGTTCCAGGAACACGTACAAATCCTCGCGATAAAGGTCTGTGACGGCCTGAGCACAGTCGCTGATGGCTTTGATGGATCTCTCATCGGCCAGGTCCAGCCGATACATCATTTTCCCGCCATCGAAGTTCAGGGCTTTCAGTTGTCTCGCGGTGAATGAAGTGAACCGGTCATCAATCTCTCCCACTACTCCGGCGTGGCCGCCGCGGTTCATGCAACCCACCAGCACTTTGTCGTCGATTAACGATGGGCCACCGGATTCGCGAACCAGGGTGTTCACAATCAGCACATCCTCCATGAAGTCCGTGGTGCCCATGATCCCGTCGCAGCCCGGAGTGGTAAGCACTCGCAAAGCCCTTGCCAAGTAGCTGTGGCGGTCGCCCATGATCAGCGGGTCGGCGCCCAGACCCGTGACCCTGCGTCCGGGATGGTCAGTGGCCAGAATCACCAGCTTGCCGTCGAGCGTCAGCTTCCGCCGCTTGCGGCGTCTTCGCGCTTCTTCAAGAATGGTCTCGGGCCTGTCAACCCGAACGTCCGTGATCGCTTCAAAAAGCTTCTGGGGAAGGAACTCTTCCGGAGAGAAAGAATAGTTTCCGATTTTATAAGCAGAGGTTGCCATGTCAGTATCCTTAAGTTGTTTGATTGGCACAGCCAGACCCCAATTCATCAAGGCAGGCGTATTGCGCCAGAGCGCCGCCGATCAGCGGCGCTGCGTATGCGCGATACTCCGCCTTGATGTCATTCTGGCTGTCTGTTACGTAATCCAACGGCAGGAAACGGGTCCCATTCGCGACAGTCTCCAGGGGAACAGCAGTATAGGTGACAGCGTAAGAGCCGCCTGGCTGCCGCTGAATCGAAGCCATAAAACCCGTGTGGCCTTCCATGCTCCACGAAAAGCCGAATGCTCCAACTTCTCCGGCCTCGCGTCGGTCTGTGGAGGAGGATAGCAAGGTAGATGATCGGCCCAGGAGCCCGGGCTTCTCGCTCCGGGCACGGAGTCCCAGCTTGGAGGTGACCAGGCCCGCAAGCGTCGTTGCAACGTCGCCTGGCAAGCGATGTCCAAAATCGTCGGTCGTTTCTTGGTTACGGTGTGCGCCCCAGCTTTCTCCCGCTTCATCCCGAATCCCCTCGGAGACTGCCACCACCACCCAGCCCAGCCTGTCGTAAACCTGTTGTACGTCGTTTAGAAATTTTTCAGGCGATAAACGCACTTCTGGCACATAGATCAGGTGCGGAGCATCGTCCGGATTCGTCCTTGCAAGCACTGTGGCGGCTGTCAACCAGCCGGCGTCACGACCCATGACTTCCAGTATCGATACGGGCGTCGGAAGACTGCGAATGTCTATACACAGGTCCGATGCCGATTGGGCAATA
>JAKAWN010000060.1 GCA_021827245.1 Acidobacteriota bacterium
GGTGGTGGTGGTCAGGTTCGCGCGCCCGCCTGCGGGTGGGCGTTGTTTATCAGAGCAAGGATTGGGGAGCGTCGATTTCCCCAAAACACTTGAATAGATGGCGGCGTGGACCCATTTCGGAGAGTTTGAATTGACCGTCATGCCGGCCCTGCTGCGCGTGAGAGAAAACTCCTATGGAGTTCCCATCGCGCGCGTGACCGAGGCAGGCACCGGGCGCGAGGCCGGAATCGGCGGCGTCTATGGCGCGCTGGACCGGCTGGAGCAGGAGGGGTTGGTGGCTTCACGCCTGGGAGAGCCCACGCCCGAGCGGGGCGGCCGGGCCAAGCGGTATTTCCGCGTGACGGCTGCGGGCCTGCGCCAGGTCCGCGCGGCACAGAAAGCTCTGGCCGCTTTGTGGCAAAGGCTGCCGCAACTGGAAGGAGGAAAGGCATGACCCAATCCCAACCGCCTGCGCTGGCAAGCTGGATGCTCCGGCACCTGGTACCGGGCCCCGGAAAGAAGCGCTTGAAGGCGACCTGCTGGAAGAGTTCCAGCGGCGCTCGTCGGCGTGATACTGGCGCCAGGTCCCTGGGGCCATCCTGGGCTTCTCCAACCTATTACGGATGGGCTGGGCGATGGTCTGGACCGCCGCGCTGAGCACGAAGAAGACGGGTTCGCCAACTCCGTCGCACCAGGCGTATGCTCCATAATTCAGGCCGCCGGGTGTGGCTCCGATCTTTATTCGCGGCGTGATGGGGCCGTTGGTGCGGGATTCCTCACAGACATTGCAAACAGCGCGATGCGCCGCCCGCGCTCAACTGCGGTGCAAAGTGGTGGTAGAATTCGTAACTTGACTCGATGAACCCTTTCAGGCAGTTCCTTGGAATCCGTCATTTCTTTGGTGCGCTTGTCCCCGGTTGTGTTTGGATTGCGGCTGTAGTAATCCTGCTCGCCGGGAAAGGCTCTCTTGTGAGCGCCGCTCGGGGCATTAGCGCGTCTGACCTGACAATCCTTCTCGGCATCGGCTTTCTGGCGGGATTTGTTCTCCAGTCGTTCTCATTCCGTGTAGGCACTGCGCTTGCTTCGAGTCCGGTGCTTAAGAAAAAGCCTTTTAACGTTCTCCGCTGGGGGCACGGGAACACAGAGTATTACAGCAATTACGCAACAACCGTCAGGCAGAAAGCGGAAGCCGCGCTGAAGGAAGAATCGCAAGTTGCTTTCCAGATTCCGGAGGAAGTGAAGAAGGGAATTGGAAAAACCGGTGATGGGAAGGGGAAGAAGCAGAATGACCCCGACCTTACGTTCCTGTTCTGCAAGAGGACCATCGTTGAGCGGTCCGCGCGGCTGGCCGATGAACTCGAGGGCATCGAGGCTGACATCAACCTGCTTGCCACTTTGCCGCTGCCTCTGGCCTTTTTCACCCTCGCCTTAGCGTATCGAGCATTCATGTCCTGGCAGCCAGCGGTCTTGTGTCTGCTGGTTCTCTTACTGGGTTTTGCATTGATATGCCTGGCGCTCGTTCAACTGCAGGATATGCAGGAGGGTGAAAAAACAGTCTGCTTCGAGATTTTCCTTGTTCTTGCTGACGCGCCGTCGGACCAGCGGCGCCCCGAGGCAAAGAGAAGAGAAAGGACCACGGCACAAAACTGATGGCTTGTATCTACCCGCTCTGATTCTTGTTTGGGGCGTAATGGTGCTCGGTGGCGTCTGCGTCGCACACATCGCAAACAGAGCGATGTATGCGCCACCCGCGGGCACGGAGCAGCGGTTTCGGTCTGCTCGGCTAAGAGACGCGTATTAATGCTGAACCCAAGAACGCCCACAGTCAATACCGACCAGATGCAGCCGCAGCATTAAAGGCATGCTGAGACTTGGGGATGACGCGATTAGCATGCGGGTCGGTAGTGGAGTCAGTAGCCACTGCACCGATTGTGCGCCGCGGCTAGGGGGCGCGCAGAAAGTTCGGGGGCGGCGCATTATCGCGGTTTTTGCGATGAGCGCACGCACCGAAAATCCCCTGGCGGGGGCGTTGGTGCTGCAAAGAGACCCCTCACCCGGCCGCTGGCGCGGCCACGCTCTCCCGGAGGGCGAGGGTTACTCCTTTCTTGGGGACAGGCTTTTTCGGGCAGGGATGAATGCATGCGCTTCCACGAGAGAGAGGCGAGGCCGCCGATGAGGGCACTGTGCGCGATTTGAGATTCAAAATCCCAGATCGCAAAGGAAAACCCGCGGACATCGAGCCTGGGGCGCGCGGGAGGTCCAGGCGTGGTCATCCTTTCACATACATTGGAGACCGCACAGATCGCAAGCGGCGCGATCTATGCGCCACCCGCGATTTAAGATTACAGATTTGCAATTTCAGGAAGGCCGGCGGTCATAGGCCGCCGCTACAAAGAGAGGCGAGCGCGAGGTGCGTCCTTTGGTTATCACCCGCAAAAAGGAGTTTCGGATCGCAATGCGATATTGATCTATTGCGGAAGTTTCTCGTATCTGATATATCTGTGTTCCCAAACTAAATGAAGGTAAAAGCGTATGAATCGCAGACAACTTTTGGCGCTGTGCAGCACTCCGTTGCTCGTCCGTGGCAGCCGGATCGCGTTTGCTGATCCCGCTGCGGGCGCGACTCTGGCGGTTTCCGCCGAAGCAACCCAATCCGCCTTCTGGCTTGCAAAGCCGTTCTGGCCCGAAGGCCGGGAAAAGGAGATGAACCTCTTCGTGGGCTTCCGGGCGGTCTTGGACTCGCCTGGGGTCAAGCCTGTGGTCGTACGAGTGGCAGGGGTGTCGCTTTACCGGCTGTTTGTGAACGGCAAATTCCGTGGCTACGGCCCGGCGCGCGGCCCGCTCGGCTTTTTCCGAGTGGACGAATGGGACATCACTCCCAACCTCTCCGGAAAGAACAACGTCGTGGCCATTGAAGTGGCCGGCTACAACATCAACAGCTTTTACATCATGAACCAACCGTCCTTCCTGCAGGCCGAAATCACGGCAGGCAGCCAGGTGCTGGCCGCAACCGGCGATCGTGCAAAACCCTTTGAAGCCCAAATCCTTACCCAGCGGATTCAGAAGGTGGAGCGATATTCGTTCCAACGAACATTCACGGAGGTCTACCGTACTCATTCCGGCGTGGACGAATGGCGGAGCGATCCGAATTACCCGTTCCGCGCGGTACCCTGCAGCGTCTCGGCCGAAGGGCAGCTCATTCCCCGGCACGTCGCCTATCCGCAGTTTGAGCTGCGCCAACCTGAGCGGCGCATCCTGCAGGGCGAACTCCGCACCGACGTGCGGGTGAAAAAACTCTGGAGGCCGCGCTTCATGGCGGACATCGGCCCGGAGCTTCTGGGCTTCACCGAAAAACAGCTCACCGTGGTTCCATCGTTTGAGATGCAGCATGTTGCCAACACAAACGTTACGCATCTCCAGGAACCCTATTCGTGGCAAAGGCCATTGCGGCTGCCTGCAAAGCGCTTTCACATGTTTGACTTTGGAACCGACTTGAGCGGCTTTATCGGCGCCCACATCACCGCGCACGCCAGGACCCGGCTCTACCTGACCTTTGATGAGACGCTGGTCCACGACGATGTCGATTTCAAACGGAACGCCACGGTCAACATTGTTGCGTACGAACTGGAGCCGGGCACGTACGACGTGGAAACGATTGAGCCTTACACTTTCCGGTTTCTCAAGTTTCTTGCCTTGGAGGGCGATTGCGAGATCTCGCAAATCTATCTTCGCGAGTATGTGAATCCGAATGTCTGGGCCGCGCACTTCGATTCCAGCGATCCCGACCTGAACCTGCTGTTTGAAGCAGGCCGGCAAACGTTCCGCCAGAACGCCATCGATCTCTTCACGGATTGCCCCTCGCGTGAGCACGCGGGCTGGCTCTGCGACAGCTACTTTACCTCGCGCGCCGAGCACCATCTGAGCGGCAGTTCGACTGTCGAAGATGCCTTTATCGAAAACTTTCTACTGCCTAAGGCGTTTGAGCACATTCCGGAAGGAATGTTGCCCATGTGCTATCCGGCCGATCAGTATACTGGGCAATTCATCCCCAACTGGGCGTTGTGGTTTGTTCTGGAGTTGTACGATTACCTTGGGCGCAGCGGGAATAAGAAGATGGTTGCGGCGCTGCGGCCGAGGGTCACAAAACTGTTCGAGTATTTCCGGCCTTTCCAGAACGACGACGGATTGCTAGAAAAACTGAAAGGCTGGATCTTTGTTGAATGGTCGGCGGCCAACAACTATACGCAGGACGTGAACTATCCGACCAACATGCTATATGCGGCGGCGCTCGAAGCGGCCGGCAAAATGTACGAAATGCCGGCATGGGTGAAGCAGGCAGAGTCCATCCGGGAAGTGATCCGTCGGCAGTCATACGACGGCCACTTCTTTGTGGACAACGCGGTCCGAAAGAACGGGAAGCTGGTTCCAACGCACAACCGAACCGAAGTGTGCCAGTATTACGCCTTCTATTTCGACACGGCCACCCCCGAAACCTTCGGCACACTTTGGAATGTTCTGGTAAAAGATTTTGGCCCATCCCGCAAGAAGACCGGACTTTTCCCCGACATCCCCGCTACGAATGCGTTCATCGGCAACATGCTGCGCCTTGAACTGATGTCGCGCTATGGCTCCTGCCGGCAACAGATCGAGGAATCCAAAGCGTATCTGCTCTATATGGCGGAACGCACCGGCACGCTGTGGGAAAGCATGACCAGAATGAGCGATAGCCTCAATCACGGCTTTGAATCCAACATTGTCAGCCTGCTTTACCGCAATGTCCTCGGGCTCGAACGGATTGACTGGGTGAACAAGCAGGTTCACGTGCGGCTTGAGGACGCGGGGCCGGAATCGTGCAACGGGCGTGTTCCGGTTCCGGAGGGGGCGGTGTCTTTGCGTTGGAGGAAACGGAGCGGGAAACTCTCATACCAGCTTGATGTTCCTGCCGGGTACGGTGTCACGATCGAGAACAAAAGCTCGCTACCATTGGAAATCATGGGAAGCCGCTACGACACCTAGCCGCGCCGTGCCTGCTCATTCGCTTGATTCCGAAAGAGCGGTGACGGTGATTTCGCTTCGCGCGGCGAGGAGCGCACACATAGTGTTTTTTGCGATGAGTGCGGACACCGGGAACGCAGCGTCTGGGGTTTCGGCGCGTCCACCGACCCCTCACCCGGCCGCTCGCGCGTCCACCCTCTCCCCAAGGTAGAGGGCTGGGCAATCGACAAGCGAGGACCTCTGGTTCTGAGGGCCGCGGGTTTTTCCTGGTGCGCGTCGAGTTTTGCCAGACAAAAACCGCAGACCGCAACAACGGCGGTCTTCGCTACCAGTTTGCCGGAAAGTAAAGGCCCGCGACGGGCGGAACACCGTCGCGGCCACCAATTTGCCCAAGGACAAATTCCGCAGGCCGCAAGGGCCTGCGCTGCAAGTGACCTTGCAACTTTCCTGGTCGGTATATCACTTGTGGGGCGGGAATACAATGGCGCTTTAGCAGGTTGCTGAAAAACACATTAGAGGGGATGTAGCGGCGGGTTCATCCCGCCATAAGCCTATTGCTTTCAGCACGGGCTGGCGGCGTAAAGCCGCCGCTACAGCTTTTTTCAGTTGGCTGGCGAGCGATGGAATGGGGTGAATTGGTGCAAAGACCGCAGACCGCAAGAACGGCGGTCTTCGCTACTTACTCTTCTTTTCCGCACACATTGCGAAGATTGCGATTCAAACGGCACCTGGCGGCAGGAATGCGATACAATCGTGACAGATCGATATCCCACGCAAAGGTAGAACAGAGATGAGCATGCTTGCTGGACACACCGATGAGCCGGGTGTCGAATTGGGAACGGCTGTCTCCGCCGATGGAGTTCAAATTCGGTATGAGCTGAGAGGCAAGGGCGAACCGACATTGATCTTTATTCACGGATGGTGTTGTGACCGGAGCTATTGGCGCGAACAACTGCCTTACTTTGCGAAAAAACATCGAGTGGTGGCCATCGACCTTGGAGGCCACGGCGAGTCCGGCCTCAACCGGAACGCCTGGACGATGGATGCGTTCGCAAATGATGTCACGGCGGTCGCCAGGAATCTCAGCCTGCAGCAGGTTGTCCTGATCGGCCATTCGATGGGAGGCTCGGTCATTGTGAAGGCTGCACCCAGGATGCCGGGGCAGGTCATCGGCCTGGTGACAGTGGACCAATTTTACAACCTGGAAGAAACGCTCACGCAGGAGGAAATGGACGGATTCATTGCTCCGTTTCGGGCGAACTTCCGTGAAGCAGTCAATAACTGGGTGCGAACCGTCTTCACGCCCAAATCGGATCCAGAGCTGGTGGAATGGGTCGCGGCGGACATGTCCGCCAGCCCGCCTGAGGTGGGCTTGGGAGCAGCCACCGGGGCTGACGGGGAAATTGCGTTTGCGTTCAACGTCGACAATTGCCTGACACGGGCACTCCAGAAAGTCGAGGCTCCTCTCGTATTCATCAACTCGGATTTGCAGCCCACGCCGGAAGAGATTAATAAGCGGCATCGGCCTTATTCCCACGCTAAGATCGTGCGGGGAGTGGGCCACTTCGTCATGATAGAAGCGCCGGTTGTCTTCAACGGTCTCCTCGACTCGACAATCGAGGAGTTCAAGCGACAGGCCCCCACGCGGTGAGGTCGAGCACGAGTGAGAAGGTCAGTAGGGATTTACCACCGGGGCCGGGATAACCTGAAAAAGAACCGCGGAATTCGGCGACGGGGTTCGCGCCACTCTTCTTTTCCGCACACATCGCAGACAGCGCGATGTATGCGCCACGCGCGCTAAACGCGCACAACTCTACGTACTAGGCTTATTGATCTTTTCAGCGGACCCCTTCCTGTGCTAATTTGAAATTTCACCGAAGTTTTCAGTTGGCCCGGCAGCCAGTCGGGCTTTTCCATTTAGGAAGCCTATAACGCCTGTGAATCACAGGCTGGATCATAGGCCAGTGAGAGGGACTATTCAGAATAACGATCTCCAGCCTGGATCATGGGAAACCTGAACCACTTCCGCAACGTCTAGAAGTTTTTGCTCACAGGCACACAGCAGGCGTGTTCCCTCGATTAAATACCAGGGGCTAAAAGGCTTAACGTATGTGGATTGTTCGACTAGCTTTGCGCCGGCCCTACACCTTTGTCGTGGCGGCGATTCTGATCCTGATCCTTGGAATCCTTTCGATCCTGACCACTCCCAAGGACATTTTCCCGAGCATTAACATTCCCGTGATCAGCGTGGTTTGGAATTACACCGGCCTTTCCGCTGAACAAATGGCGGACCGCATCGTTTCCATCAACGAGCGGGCCATGACGACCACCGTCAACAACATTGAGCACATCGAGTCGCAGTCGCTGAACGGCGTGGCCGTGATCAAGGTTTTCTTCCATCAGGGAGTAAACATTTCGACAGCGCTGAGCCAGGTGACTTCAATCTGCCAGACGATGCTGCGCCACCTGCCCCCTGGCACTACGCCACCACTCATCATCACGTACAGCGCCTCCAGTGTGCCCATCCTTCAGATGGCCCTTTCCGGAAAGGGCCTATCAGAACAACAGTTGTACGACCTTGGTGAGAATTTCATCCGCACCCAGCTTGCAAACGTCGAGGGGGCGTCAATACCGTTCCCTTACGGCGGGAAACAGCGCCAGGTACAGGTTGACCTGAACACAGCCGCGCTGCAGGCGGAAGGTCTCTCACCATTGGACGTGGTCAACGCAATCAGCGCCCAGAATCTGGTGCTGCCCTCCGGCACCATCAAAATCGGTCCCCTGGAATATGACGTTGAAAGTAACGGCAGCCCGCAAGCCATTGCGAAGCTGAATGATCTGCCGATCAAGAGAGTAGGCAACACGGTCATCTACATCCGGGATGTAGCTTACGTGCGCGACGGCTACCCTCCGCAGACGAACATTGTGCGAGTTGACGGCCAGCGTTCCGCTCTGGTTACCGTGCAAAAGACCGGGAAAGCCTCGACGCTCGACATCATTTCACAAGTGAAGTCGGAGCTGCCCCAGATCGAGCAGGAAATGCCGCGCAACCTCAAGATCCAGTTGCTGGCGGATCAGTCATTGTTCGTCCGGGCCGCGATCTCCGACGTGGTGAAGGAAGCCTTGATTGCCGCCGCCTTGACGGCTGCGATGATCCTGATGTTCCTGGGAAGCTGGCGGAGCACCCTGATCATCGCCGTGTCCATCCCGCTTTCGGTCCTGTCTTCCCTCATTGCCCTGGATGCTCTGGGCCAGACGATTAACATCATGACTCTCGGCGGATTGGCGCTTGCGGTCGGCATCCTGGTCGACGACGCGACGGTGGAGATTGAGAACATCAATCGCAACATCGCCATGGGCAAGGAGATTCAGCGGGCCATTTTGGACGGCGCTCAACAGATCGTCCAGCCTGCCTTCGTTTCCATGCTGTCGATCTGCATTGTGTTTGTGCCGATGTTTTTCCTCACCGGCGTGGCGCGCTTCCTGTTTGTTCCGCTTGCGGAGGCCGTGGTCTTTGCGATGATGGCCTCCTACCTGCTTTCGCGGACGCTAGTGCCCACGATGGCCAGGTACTTGCTGAAGGGCCACGAACACGACGCGGAGCATATTCGGGCATCCAGCCCAAACCATTTTGTGCGGCTCCAGGCAAAATTCGAATCCGGCTTTGGACGGTTCCGTTCCGGGTACAGGAACGTGCTGTCCAGGGTGCTTCATCGTAAGCGCATTTTTGTCGCGGGCTTCCTGGCCGCCAGCCTTGCTTCCTTTTTGCTGCTTCCCTGGCTGGGCCAGAACTTCTTTCCCAATGTGGATAGCGGCCAGTTCAAGCTACATTTGCGCGCGCGCACCGGAACTCGCATTGAGGACACGGCCGCGCTTTGCGACCGCGTGGAGAACGTCATCCGCCAGGAAATTCCGCCAGGTGAACTGGCGAGCATCATTGACAACATCGGGCTGCCTTACAGCGGAATCAATTTGTCATACAGCAATTCGGCGCCTATCGGGTCAGGCGATGCCGACATCCTGGTGACACTTGCGCCGCATCATCGGCCCACAGACTATTTTGTCAACCGGCTGCGACTGAGTCTGGCGAAAGATTTTCCTGGCGTCACTTTCTATTTTTTGCCGGCGGACATGGTCAGCCAGATCCTGAATTTTGGACTTCCTGCACCCATTGACGTCCAGGTCGTGGGGCAAAACCTGAATGCCAACCGCCGTTTTGCGGACCAGTTACTGCAACAATTGAAGTTCGTTCCCGGCGCCGCTGACCTGCGGATTCAACAAGCCTTCAACCTGCCGGAACTTTATGTGGATGTTGACCGCACCCGCGCAGCCCAGCTTGGCATCACCCAGCATGACGTGGCCAGCGACATGCTGATATCGCTGAGTGGAAGCTTCATGACCTCGCCCACCTTCTGGCTGAATCCGAGAAACGGCGTGGCCTACAACGTCGCCGCACAGACGCCGCAGTATCAAATGGACTCTCTGCAGCAATTGCGGAACATTCCCATCACGAATCCATCCGGCGGACCACAGCAGATACTGGGCAACCTTGCTTCGATTCGGCCCACGGCGTCACTGGCTGACGTGTCGCATTACAATGTGCAGCCGGTTATTGATATTTACGGGGGCGTGGAAAGGCGCGATCTGGGAAGCGTGGCGCGGGATGTCGAAAACATTGTTCAGAAAAACCGGAAGGATCTGCCGAGAGGTTCTCAACTGGTCGTCCGCGGGCAGATTCAGACCATGGAGTCTTCCTACCGCGGCCTGCTGGCCGGGCTGTTCTTTTCCATTGTCCTTGTCTACCTGCTGATTGTGGTGAATTTCCAGTCCTGGCTTGACCCTCTCATCATCATTTCGACTCTTCCGGCGGCGCTGGCAGGAATCATCTGGTTCCTGTTTGTCACCGAGACCACCCTGAGCGTGCCGGCGCTGATCGGAGCCATCATGTGCATGGGGGTCGCAACCGCGAACAGCATTCTGGTGGTGAGCTTTGCCAGGGAACAAATGGCAGAAGGCCGGAACGCGAGTGAGGCGGCGCTCCAGGCCGGATTTACGCGCTTTCGGCCTGTGCTGATGACCGCCCTGGCAATGATTATCGGAATGGTGCCCATGGCGCTCGGGCTCGGCCAGGGCGGCGAGCAGAACGCTCCTCTCGGGCGGGCGGTTATCGGCGGCCTGATGCTTGCAACCGTTTCCACCGTGCTTTTCGTTCCCACTGTTTTCAGCATTGTTCATGGCGCGGACAAGGGTGCGGACCTCGAGCCATCGGAATGATCGGAAGAGCGTTTCAGGAGAAACAGCATGAAGGTTGATGAACAACAAGGGGCGAGTAGCAACGCTGGGGCGGATCCAGCCCAGGGCGGGAATCAGGTCTGGCCGAGCCGGGCGCCCGGAGTCCTGTTGGCAATCGTGGCGGTCGTGATCCTGGTGGCGCTGGTGATCCACGGCCTGCGGACGCGCGCCGAGACAGAAGATTCGGTCCGTGCCGAAACAAACGAGCTTGCTGTTCCTGCGGTCCATGTCATCCATCCGGTGAAAGAGTCGCATCCGCAGGAGATTGTTCTTCCGGCCAGCATACAGCCTTTCACAAGCGCGCCCATCTACGCGCGCACCACCGGATACTTGAAAAAGTGGTACGCCGACATTGGTGCGCACGTCAAGAAAGGTGAACTCCTGGCGGAAATTGCGACGCCTGAAGTCGATCAACAACTTCGCGAGGCGCGCGCCAACCTGGCTACGGCGCAGGCCAACCTTCACCTTTCAGAAATTACGGCCAAGCGCTACCAGGGACTTCTGAAAAGCGATTCCGTATCCCAGCAGGCTACCGACACTGCTGTTGGCGGCTATCAGGCCAATAAGGCTACTTTGCGGGCGGACGAGGCGCACGTGCGCGAACTCGAAGCGATGCAATCATTCCAAAAAATCTATGCGCCTTTTGACGGCGTCATCACTGCCCGCAACACGGATATCGGCCAGCTCATCGATGCCGGCTCCAGCGGAGGGCCCAGCACGGAACTTTTCGACATTGCCGCCATCGGCGTGCTGCGGGTTTACGTGAACGTGCCGCAAGTGGACTCGAGCCTGGTTTATCGCGGCCTTCAAGTGGACCTGACGTTGCCCGAGTTTCCTGGCCGGCGTTTCCCTGGAACCCTTGTCCGCTCCGCCGACGCCATCGATCCCGCATCACGCACTCTGCTGGTGGAAATTGACGTCAACAATTCCAGCGGCCTGCTTTTGCCCGGCGCCTACGCTGAAGCGCATTTCAAGCTGCCGGCCAACAAGGACGTTTTCATCCTGCCTGTGACGGCGCTGATTTTCCGGTCGGAGGGACTTCAGGTGGCCACGGTCAACAGCAGCCGCAAGGCTGTTTTGAAAAGAATCCAGCTAGGCCGTGATTTTGGAACGACGGTTGAAGTTGTTTCCGGCTTGAATCCCGACGACCTAGTGATCGTGAATCCTCCTGACTCGCTGGTTTCAGGAGAAGCGGTCGATCCGGTTGTGCGGTCGGGAGGGCAGTCGTGAGCAGCAACCGTCAGAGCCGGCGTTCATGGTTCGGGCTGATTGGCGTCAGCCTGGCTGTGCTGTTTCTGGCCCGGTGCACAGTCGGTCCGCGCTACGCCCAGCCCACTGTGACGGTGCCTCCGGCTTATAAGGAAACAGGAAAGCCGGGCGGGAAGCCGTCCGCGCAGAAATTGCCGGACCAGTGGTGGAAGCTTTTCGGCGATCCGCAACTGAATACTCTTGAAGCGCAGATCTCGGTGTCAAACCAAAACCTGAAGCAGGCTCAGGCTCAATACCTGCAGGCTCGCGCTCTGGTAAGATTTTACCGGGCGGACGAATATCCGCTGGTGACCGCAGGAGCTTCGGCAACCAGGGAACACCTGGCCGCCAATCGGCCTCCGAAAAGCAACTTTTCTGGCAAAACGTTTTCGGACTTTGTTGTGCCGGGCGATCTCTCCTACGAAGTGGACGCCTGGGGCCGCGTTCGGCGGGCTGTGGAGTCGGCAGCCGAAAGCGCGCAGGCGAACGGCGCGGACCTTGCAGCGGTCAATTTGAGCTTGCAGTCGGAGCTTGCAGTCGATTACTTTGAGCTGCGCAGCGCGGACGCACAGGAAAAGCTGCTCGATTCCACCGTTGCAGATTATGAGAAAACGCTGCAACTGACGGAGAAGCGTTACAGAGGTGGCCTGGCTTCAGACCTGGACGTCCAGGAGGCGAAAGCGCAGCTTGAAGCAACACGATCGCAGGAAATTGACGTGCGTGTGGGGCGCGCACAGTTTGAGCACGCCATTGCCGTGCTGATTGGCAAACCGCCGGCTGAGTTTACTCTGGCCTTTATGCCGCTTACCGGGTCCCCGCCAGCAGTGCCCGTGGGTCTGCCGTCCCAAATCCTCGAACAGCGGCCCGACGTCGCCGCGGCGGAACGGCGAGTGGCTGCGGCCAATGCGCAGATTGGGGTGGCAAAGGCGGCGTATTTTCCGCAATTCTCTTTGACGGCTGCCGGCGGCTTTGAAAGCGGCACGCTCACAACCCTGCTTCAGGGGCCGGGAGGATTCTGGTCCCTGGGCGCTGGCGCGGTCGAAGCCGTGTTTGAAGGTGGACGCCGCCACGCCGTCACCGAACAAGCGCAGGCTTTCTATGCACAGACTGTCGCCGCGTATCGCCAGACCGTGCTCACCGCTTTCCAGGATACCGAAGACAATCTCGCGGCTCTTCGCATTCTGAGCCAGGAAGCGGCCACACAGAACCTGGCTGTTGAAGCGGCGCAGCGTTCAGTGGTTCTCTCGCTTAACCAATATAAAGGCGGCCTTGTTGATTACCTCCAGGTTCTCACCGCGCAAACTTCCTCTCTGACGGCGCAACGTGCAGCGCTGGATATCCTGCGGCGCCGCATGGACGCCACCGTGGGACTCATCCAGGCGCTTGGGGGCGGCTGGAACACCTCACAGCTTCCACCGCCCTAGCCCCGCCGCTGCTCACTATGGCCGGCTGGCCCAGAGGGTCGTCCTCTACGCTCTGCGAATTCCCGAAGGGAATCGGGCTCGGCACCGGCGAGTTCGCAAAATGTTCGCTGCGCGAAATCGCAGACCGCGAACCTCTGCGATCTGCGCCAGCCCCGTTGCAGCCTCGTCTGCTCTACCTGATCGCTCGATAAAGAAACTTTCAAGGCATGAGTTCACTGGGGGCCCAGGCGTGTTTCGACCAGTATTCGGGATCATGCGAAGGGATGATTTTTACTCCTGTCCACTCCTCGAACCTAAACCAGTTGATAGTCTGCATCGCGGTGGGAATGTCGGCAGCAAGACCCGGTGGGATGAATTTCTCCATATTCTCAAGAGTGTACAGGGCATCGGAGCAGTAGATGAACGCCTTGCCGTCGGATGGTTTCACATATAGAGACTGATGCCCGGGTGTGTGGCCCGGAGTCGGGAAGGCAATAACCGATTTATCTCCGAAAACATCGAAAGGTCCATCGATTACCCGGATGTTGAGTTCGCTCAAGTGCTTAAAATCACCCAGGGCATAAGCCGTGCCCGTTTTTTGGGCGTCTACGACCTTCCTTATCTCAACCATCTCTGCTCTCTGGAAATAGATGGGAACGTTTGTCCCCACAAAATCGCCGATCGCCCCTGCATGATCACAGTGGCCGTGACTGCACACAACGGCCTTGAAATCGCGCGGCTTGAGCCCCAATATTTTGATGGCTTCTTTAAATTCCTGGTCGGGCCTGATCACGGGTGTATAAGCCTTGGCAATTCCTTCACCCAAATATCCGAAGGGATCCTCAGCCACCTTGCGATTGCATCCCGTATCAAACGCTACCCATTCCTTTCCATGTTTGATAACGAGGAATGCAATTGGAATATCCATCGGCGTTCCTACACGCGTGTCCTTAATCATGTATTGAGTTTGTGTCTTCAGAATACCCGCATCAAAGGCATATACTTTGATGTCTGCGGACTGCGCACGTCCTGCTGCAATCAGGAAAAGAACCGGAGCCCAAATGAGACAGCCAATTCTCCTCCCCATTTGTCACCTCATCCGGAATTTTCTATTTCGATTCTCTGCTTGCTTCCAGCATATGCCTTGCCGCTTCAGGGTGCAAGGGCCAGTCGGGTTCTCGAACGTCCTCAGCAACCCTGGAAAACACCCTCTCTTGCCAGATTGAAGGTTTCGGAATCCGAATCGGGGCAGCGCAGGCCCTTGCGGCCTGCGACTCTTCTCCGATGTTCCTGCAAAAACCCGCGGACCTCAACCCCGGAGGTGCGCGCTACTCACTGCCGGGCGCTCACGGCGGCCGGGACACGAGCGTGCGCAAGCTCGCGGGCGGCTTGATACAATCAGGCTATGGAGAGGAAGCCCATCACGACGGGGGAACGGCTCCTGCTGATTCCCCAACTGGTCTTGGCCTGGATTGCGGGATGGGCGCTGACGATCTCCGACCTTTGCGTGAAGCTCTTCCGCCGCCGCGCGCCGCGCTGAGGCTTTGCTATTCGCAGGTCAGCGCGTCGACAGGCTCGAGCGCACCGAGCGCAGCCCCGGATAGAATGCTCCCAAAAGGGACCCGCACAGGACCTATCCCCCCGTAGTCGATGGTTTTAGCACCAAAGACCGATTGCAGAGATTGGGGTTTGGGGGTCCAATTGATCTGGGGGGACAAATGCCGAAAACAAACAGACAAATAGCAGTTATTCCACGAGAGTATTTTCGATGGCGTGCCCGAGTTCAGTTCATCAAATCATTTCCGAAACGGGCAGAAGCCGTGAGGTATGCGCGCCAGCACGGTTACAATTTGGTTGTGGAGTGTGACGAGGGGAACGGCCTGCAGTTCGATGTGCTGCAGGATCCCAGCCTGGCCGGCAGAGGCGCCGTCAGCTCTGGGTTGGCCGATACAGGGAATGCGCTGATGTAGTTTTATCCTGCTGGAATCCCGCCTCAAACGTGGCCGGGCAGTAACGGTTGTTGCCGATGCTACCCGGCACGCCCACCGGCCAGTTGCGCCGGCTTGTTGATGTGAGCCGATGACGTGTGGCGAGCGCGATCCTGTCCAGGTGTAACAAGCAGTGCCGGTGGGGCGGTCAATGGCGCGCAATCGCGAAATCAGCAGAACCCTTAGCTTCAAACAAGCTTCACAGTCAGGAATGCCGCAACGGCCACCACGGCGCCCAACAGGGCGTCGACTGAGTAGTGGTAACGGCCGCGAACGGACCCCAGGACGATTCCCACAGCGATCACCATATAAAAGGCTCCGACCGGCGGCAGGGGTTGCATGAGCGCCAGGCTTGCCGAGACCGCGCCGGCCACATGCCCACTGGGGAAGGTGTTGACCTTGATGCTGGCATGGTCGTGAATCCAGAGATTCAACCTTCGGAGTGACGATGGCTTGCGAACAGCTAGCAAATCCTGTGGGAGCTTGCGCGGCGGCTGCGCCGGAAATAGCGGCGTCAATCCATAAGCGGCAAACACCGCAGGCAGAACCACGCTCCAGTACCGATCCACAAGCGCCCGCTGGTGCGCCAGATAGAGCACGGCGATGCCAGAAGGGACGATCACGTAGCACTGCAAATACGAAAACTCAAGAAGCGCGTCAAGCCAGCCGGGGAAGTGTTCTCTGGCGAAGCGAACGAGAGGGGTCCGGAAGAGGTAATCGTCCCAGCGAAGGAAGGCTTTCTCAAAGGATTGGTCTTGACGCGGGAAGGTCAGACGGCCGGACTGAAGGTATCCCAGGAGGATCAATAGCGCCGGGAGCCAGTCGCGTGCCATGTCCACATACCGGCTGGGATCGAACGCTGCGGCTCTAGGAAGGAGAAAAAGGGCGCCGATCACTATCGCGCTGGCGGCCAGTAGACGCCACCGGCGCAAAGGCGGGACCTTGACGAATAAGGAAAGGAACGCGAGCCAGGCAAAATACGCCACGCAGATCCATTCCGAACGGCGAAGAAGGTCAAGATGAAATCCTGATCCGTTCAATGAATCCCTCCGGAGCCGGAGTCGGGGAGGCCGGCGAACATGTTATCGCGAGGAAAGCTCTTTCCATGCCAGATCCGGCAGTGCGCGCTGCGATGTGGGAACGGGAGGGAAATTCGCATTACGAGGCCGGCAGGCGCGGCGTGGATCTCCGGCTCCGCACACGGTTCTTCGAGGTCCGAACAAAGGCCGCAGACCGCGGCAACGGCGGTCTGCGCTACTTTCTGAGTCATAACCGCGGACGGTTTGCGCTTAGTTCGGACGGGGACGTATATTGATTTTGAGGGCAACCTGATGATTCTCCTTTCTCTCCGCCGCACGGCCAAACGCTGGCATCGCGTCTACCGGGAAACGCGCATGTTCGCCCTGGCGCTGAAGTCGCCCCGGCATCCGGTGCTGGCCCACATTATCCCGGTTCGCCGCTGCAACCTGTCCTGCGCTTATTGTAATGAATTCGACAACTTCTCCAAACCGGTTCCGATTGCTGAGATGCTCCATCGCATCGACCTGCTGGCGGCGCTCGGTACAACCGTCGTCACGCTGAGCGGGGGCGAGCCGCTGCTTCACCCTGACTCCGAGGAGATCGTCCGGCGCATCCGCCATCACGGCATCATCGCGGAAGTCCTGACCAATGGATATCTGCTGACGCCGGATCGCATCAGGCGGCTCAACCGCGCCGGACTCGACCACATGCAGATCAGCATCGACAACGTGCGCCCGGACGACGTTTCAAAGAAGAGCCTTAAAGTTCTCGACCAGAAGCTGCGCTGGCTTGCCGAGCACGCGGAATTTCAGGTCAATATTAATTCCGTGGTCGGGGCAAGCTTCGGGCAGCCCAAGGACGCTCTCGTCATCGCGCGGCGGGCGATCGAACTGGGACTGAGCAGCACAGTGGGAATTGTTCACGATCATTCGGGACAGCTTCAACCGTTGAATGCCAGCCAGCGGAAAGTGGTGGAAGAGATCGAAGGCCTTTCAAAACCGCTCTTCTCGGCGACCCGGCACAACCCGTGGCAAGAGAATTTGATTCGCGGATTGCCCAATGCGTGGCAGTGCCGCGCCGGTGGGCGCTACCTCTACGTCTGCGAGGATGGCCTGGTGCATTACTGCTCGCAGCAACGAGGTCACCCCGCCATTCCGCTCTCCCAATACACGCGTGAAGATCTCGAGCGCGAATCCGCGACGGCCAAACCGTGCGCTCCCTATTGCACCGTCTCCTGCGTTCACCGCGTGGCTCTTCTCGACAGCCTGCGCGAAAATCCCCGCCGCGCCCTGGAACAGTTGTTTCCAGTTCGAGACGAGGGGAATCCCGCGAAGCGATTTCCCGTCCCTGTCAGAATCTTGAGTGCACTCTTCTTGCCCTCACGCCCCGGCGGCGGCCGGCACTTTTTCCGGAAAACCGCTTTGAGGATTCTGGGGATAAATTGAACGACGCGGCGCCGGCAGGTGAAAGGCCCCAGATGATCCTGGCAAGCTCCGGCTACCGGTGGGGCGGCTGACCGCCAGCGCCTGCCACCACACGTTTTGTCGGTTCGATCGACCGCATCCTACAGCGACATACGCCCCACCGGCCAACACCCTCACAATCGAAGTCCAGATTCCTGACGCGCTGGTGAGGTACCCTCAAAACGATGATATGGCAGTCCGTGCAGGGTCTTTTTCGTGAGGCTCGCCGTATATCAAAGTGAAGGGTACAAAGGGTACAATGGACGCCACGATTCATCTCTTTGAACTTGCGATGGAACCCGAAACCAAGGCTCTGGCGCGCGGCCTGCGCCGGCGCGACCCGGACCTGATCGAAACCCTGATTGCCCAGTACGAGTACCGCCTGTACCGCTATCTGCTCTATCTGACGGGGAATGCGGAGGCTGGTCGTGACCTGTTTCAGGAAACCTGGCTGCGCGTGCTGGCGCGCGGCCATCAGTACGACGGCGTATCTCGCTTCGATGCCTGGCTGTTTTCAATTGCCCGCCACCTGGTGATTGATTCAAGCCGCCGCAGGAAAATGGACAGCCTGGACGAGTTGCGCGGCCGCGCCATGGCAGGGCCCGCTGCGGAGCCTCGCGCGCCCGAGAGTGCCTCCCCGCTCGCCGAGTATGCGAGCCGAGAACTGGCCGCGAAACTCGGTTCAGTGCTGGCGCGCCTGCCGGCTGTTTACCGCGAAGTTCTGCTGCTGCGATTTCAGGAGGACCTTTCGCTCAAAGAGATCGCAGGCATCGTTCGGGCGCCGCTCGCTACAGTGAAGTCGCGGCTTTATCGCGGATTGAGCGCCGCTCGCGAGTTGCTGGAGGAACAGGAACCATGAAGAAGCAAGGTGCGACTGGAGGTCTGCACGAACGGGCGCAGCGCCTGATCGACCAGGAACGGATTGAGGGCCTTGCATCCGAAGAGCACCGCTGGCTGCAGGATCACCTTGCAGGCTGCGCAGCCTGCGCAGCCCGGGCGGCTTCCACGGAATCGGCGTTGGGGGCGCTGAAGTCGGTTTCCGTCGTCCTGCCCCCGGGGCTGGCGGCATCGGCAAAGTTGAGAGTGCGCGAGAAGGCCGCGGAACTGAAACTGCGGCGGGTGAGGATTGTGGCGCTGGTTGTGGGCTGCGCCATTTCATGGGCGGCGGGCGTAGCCAGCGCACCGCTGGTGTGGAGGCTGTGCGAATGGATCGGCGCCTCGCTTGACCTGCCGCGAATCGTGTGGATTGCCGGCTTTGCTTTCTGGTGGCTCGTTCCCGGCGTGTTTGCCGGCCTGGTGATTCTCTGGGCGAGGAAACGAGCGGAGCGGGAAGATCTAAACGGAAGGCTGGAAACGGGACCGCGATCGAACGAATGGTGAGTGGCCCGTCCAGGGACCGGTGAAGAGATTTGAAGGAAACGAGGACATAAAGATGTCAAACCAGGACAATTTTGCAGGAAGAATTCAGGACAACTGGCGGCAGCGGGCCGTGGAAAGTACAACATTCCAGGCTGAACTGCGGGTGATTCCGCGGTGGCTGATCTGGACGCTGGTAGCGATGTATATCGCGGCCGTTGTTGCTGTGGTCTGTTTGGGCATCTTCGCGCCAGAAATGTTGCACACGTTTCAGGGAGCGCCCCCGGCCCGGAAGGTACTCGTGGGGCTCGTCATTGTGACGTTGACCATGGTTTTGCTAAGCGCCATCGTTTTATTGTACGGCTACATCGGGGCGGACGCGAAGCGGCGGGGCATGAGCCCAGTGCTTTGGGTGCTGGTTGCACTTCTGGTACCCTACCTGATCGGAGTCATTCTCTACTTTGTGGTGAGAGAGCCACTGCACCTGAGCTGCCCGCAGTGCGGCCGCACGGTCAACCCTCACTTCAACTTCTGCCCGGGTTGCCAGTTCAATCTGCGGCCCGCTTGCCCGCAGTGCCGTCGGGCGGTCCGTGCCGATGACCGCTTTTGTCCTCAGTGCGGCTTCACCTTGCAGCCGGGCGCCCCGGCGCAGGATGGCTCGCCGGCGGCGTAGGATGCGGCTTCCAGGAGAATCCGGCGGGGGTGGAGTTGGACCTACGACGCCGATATTCGCACATCGCAAGAACCACGAGGTAAGCGCCAGCCGCGTGGCAAAAGGTCTGACCGTGGATCAAGCCAGACACCACTTCTGGTATAGATCAAAAGTTATAGCTTCTGGCATTCCCTTTTGGGCAAGACAAAATACCGCACATTCCAATAGAGAAAAATCTCTCTACCGCTGAATTGTTTCGCCGTCTTGGTTCAAGTAACTTTATTAAGGGCTAAATTGTGCAGGAGGCCGGTGACTGAGACGGGGCTGAGGCACTTCGTGAAGTTGAGGGACAGGCGGCCGCTGGGGCAGAGAAGTGCGGAAAATCCCAACGGCAGAGGAGCAGCTATGAGACCGAACTGCGAACAGCGTTTTTCTCTAGCTTTGGCCGTTTTCATGCTTCTCGGCTGCGTCCCCCTATACGGAATTCAAGCCGAAGTTCCGGCTCAGGATCTCCGTACGCGCGCCTGGGACATGTTGTGGAAAGGCGCCCACAGCTCTGACCCGGGAAAGCGCTCTGCGGCGATCCATGCGCTCGGCCTTCTCCATGCCAGCCCGGAGGTGGTGCGGTTGGCAGAGGACGCCTTGCGCGACAAAGATCCGGAAGTGCGAGAGGAAGCGGCTACCGCGCTGGGGGAAATGCACGCCTCTTCAGCAATTCCACTGCTGAAAAAGTCCCTGTCCGACAGCGACGTTGCCGTAGCCCTGGCTGCTGCGCGCTCGCTCGTGCTGCTGAACAGCAAGGCGGGCTATGACTTTTACTACGCCGTGCTGACGGGAAAGCAGAAGTCAGGCCAATCGCTGCTTGCGCAGCAATTGGACCAGTTTGATTCCACGAAAAAGGTGGCGGAGTTCGCGTTTGACCAGGGCATCGGCTTTCTGCCTTACGCGGGCTACGGCATGGAAGTGATCCAAGCCCTGACAGCGAAAGACAATTCCCCGGTGCGAGCGGCTGCGGCAAGGGTTCTGGAGAAGGACCCCGACCCGCGGAGCGGGAAGGCACTCGCTGAAGCATGCTCGGATAAGGACTGGATCGTCCAAATGGCCGCGTTGAAAGCGGTTGCCATGCGTGGAAATCCAGCCCTGCTGCCAGCCGTTAAGGCGGAGATGACGGGCAACAATGCCATGGTGGAGTATACGGCAGCCGCTGCCGCCTTCCGCCTGGCCTCTATCGGGTCCGTCAGAGAACAGGCATGAAAGGATAAGAGCGACCAGCGGGGGCTTAGCTCATACCAACGCAGGTAACCTGGCAAGGCTATTCAAAGCGCCGAATTTCGCAATGGAACTATTATGAAAAACGAAATCATTATAAAACTTGTCGAAAGGGCCAAGAAAGGGGATGAGGCCGCAACGGAGGAACTCTATCGTCTTCATTCCCGCCGAGTTTACGGCCTGTGCATCCGGATGGTGGCTAACCAGGCGGAAGCTGAAGATCTGACACAAGACATCTTTCTGCAAGCTTTCCGGAAGATTCATACCTTCCGAGGCGAGGCAACGTTTTCCACTTGGCTCTACCGGCTGGGAGTCAACACTGTATTAATGCATTTGCGGAAGAAGCCGCACGCGGAGGTATCGCTGGATGAGATCAGCCAGTCGAACGGAGATGTCATCAGAGGGATCGAACCCGCCGACAAAACTGACCACGGACAGATCATGGTAAGCCGGCTGGTCCTGCAACGCGCCCTCGAACAGCTTCCCCCGGGCTTCAAGCGGGCCGTTGTGATGCATGACCTCGAAGGGTACGCCCACCACGAGATCGCTAGACTGACAGGACGGTCAGTTGGCAGTTCGAAATCGCAGTTGCATAAGGCCCGGCACCGCCTGCGAGAACTGCTGGTTGAAAATCCCCACCTGCTTGCCCCACAGAAGTTGAGCGGGGCGAAAGCCGGGTGATCAATAAAGGGACATAGACCCTCTGGAGATGGCGTATCACCGGCTCTGGACCAGGGAGACGCTGGAGGTGTCAGCCAGCTCGGCAGTCTGAGAGCGCGGCGCGGCTTGAGGCGACGGGACGCGAATGACCGGAGCGGGCTGGCGGCCGAAGTGGTGCCATTGGCCGTCCGCTACAGAGGCGCTGGAGGTGTCAGCCAGCTCGGCAGTCTGAGAGCGCGGCGCCACTTGAGGCGACGAGACGCGAATGACCGGAGCGGGCTGGCGGCCGAAGTGGTGCCATTGGCCGTCCGCTACAGAGGCGGTGCCGGTGTCAACCAACTCGTTCGCCTG
>JAKAWN010000575.1 GCA_021827245.1 Acidobacteriota bacterium
GCCCGGCTGGGCATAAGACAGACGTTACCAACTTTCCTCAGCACAAGTCATGCAGCCTTACCGAAGAGACACGGTTGCTGCGTCGGACTGAGGTTCTCAGTCGAATGCCGGACGACCTCAAAGGATGGGAAGGCGAACCGTTCCTGCATATTCATCTTCGAGTTCCGTCAAGCGAGCAGGAGCAATCGGTGCGGCTGCGTGGCTTCGTGGATGAACTGCTGCGCGAAGGCGAGATCCCTTCAGGCATCGAATTGGTCTTTAGGGCGCTTTTGGCGCTGGTTACCGAGCAGGGTATCGAGGCAACCATTCTCAAGCCGGAAGCTCAGCGCCGCCGCTTGCGATATCCTGTGCGCGAAATGGGCAGTTGGAGTGAAGGGGAAGGGACTACGGTCGCCATCTTATTGTATTGCACGCTGGTGAAATTACGCGCCCAAAGCCAGGGCCAAAGCGACCGCCGGACAGAAGTCAGTGCGCTGCTGCTGGATAATCCCATTGGTCCGTGCTCCAAGCCAGAGTTCCTGCAAATGCAGCGCTGGATTGCCGGCCAACTCGGCGTGCAGCTCGTTTACGCGACGGGGGTTAATGACCCACAAGCGTTGAGCGTCTTCCCCAATCGCATTCGCCTCGCTAAGAATCGCCTAGTCCCTGCCACCGGTGAATTGGCTGTCGGCGTGGTCAGCAGTAACGGAGATTCCATCGTAAACGAGATTCGCATTTTCGATCGCGTCGGCGGGGCTAGATCGTGAACGCATCCGAACAACTCCAACAATTCTTGCTCGAGCACGCTGGTGGGCGCAGGCGGGTGGATATCGAACTACTTCTTCAGGGTATGCACGCGGTGCATCCTGAACTGGCATCTACTTCTGCAGCGCGGGCAAAGCTCCGTGAGCTGCTCGATTTATTGGAACTGGATGGCCGCATCCAACTGCCAAAGGGCAAGAGGGGGTGGGATCGCAGCAGCATGCCTCCTTTACCGCTCTGGGCCCAACTGGCGCACGAAGAGGCGCCTGGACCGGTGAAAGCAGACCTCCGTGAGATTCCGTGGGCGCCCGAATTGCGTTTCCTTGCCAATGCGCGCACTGGTGTGCCTATAGACTGTTTGCAGAAGCTACAGGGGTTCTTCGCAGCCGGCGGTCGCAATCGCGAACCCGCCCCCCTCAAGGAACGCTCACTCGAAATCTTTGGCGACGAAAAGCGCTTGGATGCCCTTATTCGCGGTTCGAACCTGTTTGCACCGGGCAGGTTGACACTCGAGCAGTTGCGGTGCTTCGTGGTACCGGAGCCGCTGGCCTGGGAGCGAGGCCCGTCAATTGGCGGACCTGTTCTGGTCATTGAAAACGCGGCGACCTGGGACTCGTACTGCCGCTGGAATCAACAACGCGGGTTCTTCAGCGCAGTTGTTTACGGCTGCGGCAACCAATTCATGCACAGTGTGGGCTACCTCGCGGAGATCTTCCGCGCGATTGGCAACCTCGCTGTCCTTTACTTCGGAGATTTGGATCCAGCTGGACTCCGAATACCTCGTTTGGCAAGCGCTAAGGCGGCCGGGCTGGGACTTCCAATGGTTGAACCTGATCTCTGGTCCTACCGTCGCTTGCTGGAATTGGGATCCCAAAAGGCGAGGCCGGAAAGCAGGCCGTTAGAGTGTGAGCCAGAAGATATCAATTGGCTTCAAGGCTTAGGAAACCAAGCCGCAGCCCTGTTCGCGCGGCAATGTTGGCTGCCTCAAGAGCACGTTGGTTGGGAATGTCTTCGCACCTCTACTTGGCTCCCCAATGACAAAGAGTAGCCCGACGGTGAATTCGGAATCAGCTTTTTGCAACGCTGTCACGCGAAGTGAACCCGTATGAGGGCCCATTTCCCCGATCAGGGTACTCGCCCGGCGAAATGCCCTACGGATTGCAAATTCCGTTGAGTTCCCTGAACTCTCTCCCCGTTCTTCAAATAATGTCACGATGTAAAATATGGTCGTGGACACACCTGTCAAATTGGTTTTTTTGCGGCATATAGGCGTGAATCAGCATTCGTCCGCCGAGGCCAAAATCGCTTTGTTCCGCTCACTGTTTCACGGACGAGAAGACGTCTATCCACAGCGATTCGAGAGTCGTAAGACCGGTCGCGCAGGCTATTCGCCAGCGTGTGGCAATAAGTGGGTGCGCGGAATCTGCGAAAAACCCAAAATCAAATGCTCTGAATGCCCGAACCAGCGATTTCTTCCTGTCACTGACGACGTGGTTCGTTGGCATCTCTCGGGTCGAGACGACCAGGGCCGGGGTTTCGTCATCGGTGTCTATCCGATGCTCCTGGACGAAACCTGCTTCTTCTTGGCTGCCGACTTTGATAAGGCGACGTGGCGAGATGACGCCGCCAGAGGCAGGAGGGTGTAACGATGACTACCGTCACATTCGACAAGAGCCGGACCCAGGAGCGTTTCAAACGCCTCGCGGAGTACGTCCAACAGGCAAGAATAAGTCCAGAATCCTTTGATTGTGAACACGAGCGGCTTGGCGAGTGTAGCGCGACCTTGACGATGGATCTCCGGCCGCTTCAACCGAAAAACTGCGGCGGGTTGATGCATCTCGGCGAGGAGTTCGACGTGAATGTGGACGGGACACCGCTAAGGATTTTGTTCGTTGGAAAGGACTACGGCACGGGGAATTCCGACCTGACGGCGCGGCGAGACTGCATCCGAAGCCTGGGGGAAACCGATCTAAATTGGCATTACAAAGGCGTCGTCAAGACGCTACTTGAGATATACCAGTGCCGCCGAGATGATGGCTGGCAACCCCTGCTGGCGCGAATGGCGCAGACCAACGCGACCAGATGTTGCGCGCCCCGCGACAACAAGATGAAATGCAACACGAATTACAAAACGCGGTTAAACTGCTGGCCCCACTTCAG
Source organism: Acidobacteriota bacterium (assembly GCA_021827245.1). Next base: position 2,902 of record JAKAWN010000575.1, read on the forward strand.
GGCGGAAATCGAGATACTTGAGCCAACCGTGATGATTTTTCACGGCGCAGACCTTCGGAGCCCCTTTAACGAATGCCTTAAGCTGGAAGGAATCGAGGTGCGGCAACCTCTGTCGGGATGTGAGCATTGCCGGCTCATTAGGTGAAACAACTTTAAAGCACACTTTGAGAGTGTCGTCATTTTTATGAATCATCCAGCGTCAGCCCGATGGGGTGGTTTTGATTGGGGTAAAGCCGTCACCATCATCAATCAATTGCGGCCAACCTACTTGCCGATGTTCAACCGTCAATGGACTTCGCTACACCGAGAGGACTGGCCCCGGCTCTAGGTTCAAAGTTCTCGATTGCGCTCAGAACTGCCGATTTCATTTGACGGCTGGGGACACATGGAAGTGGGCTTGCTTTGCGACACGTCAAAAATCGCCATCGAATTGGATGGCGGCCAGCATCTTGCCGACCCGGACGCTTACCGGCGCGGCCGCCGCAAGGATGCTCTGCTTCAGGAGAATGGCTATCTGGTGCTCCGCTTCCTTGCTGAAGACGTTGGAAAGAACCTCGATCAAGTTCTCGATACAATCCTGCGTGCGCTCTCACATCAATGTACCAAAAGCTGATGTGAGGGGGCTGCACTTCAACCACCTCTTGCCTGAGGCTTAGATCTGTGGCGTAGCACGTTTTATCACTACAATTGGGAGAATCGAGATCTCCCTGTATGTCCACGACAAATTAGGGTTTGCTTAGATAGTGCGATCTTGCGTCACTGTTGCGAACGCCGGACTCTTCATGGCTGTTGACAGTCGTCCGGAATGCGGTGTTGTACCTCGATGATAATGTCCCCTTTTGTGCTCGATAGAAATGTCCCCTAATGTGACCTCCGGAAGGAGGTCAGATTGGGGCGAACGGAGATGAGCAAGAGGGAGTTG
>JAKAWN010000576.1 GCA_021827245.1 Acidobacteriota bacterium
CTTCGATTGCTGAACTGAGCCTGTTACCCTCAAAAACCTTGAGATAGCGGTGCTGGCGACAGTCCGTCTCATACATGCAAGCGAGCAGACGAAAAAGCTTCCACAGTTCACTCTCCGGAGGCAGGTATTCGATGTTCAATCCCAGCCTTGTCGCTTCGTTATGATCAATCACTGACCCGTGAGAAAAGTACGTCTCGCGCGTGAGCAGCTTTTTGATCAATTCTTCGATTTCAGCGGGCGGCGCTCCTTTTTTCATGCCCTTCTCAAGAAGACGCTTGGCGAGCTTCTTGGTTTGTTCAATCGCGAACTTCGCGCAATGATGAAGCAGAACATTTTGAGGCGCAAAGTCGGGCATCGCGAGAATCGTCGAGGGAATCAGACCACCGAAAGCGTTTATCTGCGGCTCGATGGGCCCAAGCTCAGCCGGAGCGCCTATCCATGGTTATTCGTTCGGTTCCTCGTATGGCCCCAGGAATCGCTCCCCGTTGAAGTGAATCATGTGCGACGGGGCCTCGGCGAGCCAGACTTCGGTCTCCCACGCCACGTCGCGCAAGTATTTGGGAAGGGTCTTCCGGTCCAGAAATGCGGTGACGAAAACGAGGCCAGCATTTGACCCCTTGAACAGCTCGTTCAACTCAGTGCGCCGCTTGGGATTGACCGGACCATGGCTGGTAACAGCTTCGATGAGCACCAACCAGTTTCGATTCTCATCGTGCACCACGAGGTCCGGCATCTTTCCGTGCTGCTCAACGCGCACGCCGAGCGCTTTCAACGCCTCGGCATCGAAATAGGCCCATTTGTCGCCTGTGTCGCCGATGTAGATGACCTTTGCACCCGGTGTGAACCGGGGGCATAGCTCATCCAAAATTCTCTTTACCAACACGCTCTGGCCGCCGGGCGAGAGCTTGATGGTAGTTCCTTCGGCCACGCGCACGGGGATCATGCGCATCGAGCGATCGCGGGCATACCGTCGGCTTAACGTCTCGACGCAGGTCAGGTATTTCTTCAGTTCTTTCCGCCAACGCCCGGTCCCGTACATGCGTAACAGATCGAGCGCCGCAGGCTCGACCTGATAGACAGTGTTGGGGCTGTTGGTAGGCCGAGACGGTTCATCAGGATTGGGAATGATGAACCCTGCCTGGACAAACTGATGCACGGTAAAGCGCCGCACAGTCTCGCGTGTATTGGGAGCGTACTTCTTGCCATAGTGTTCGCTGAAGAAGTCCATCATCTGCGTGATCCCACGCTTTGGCGACCCAGCCTCGCTCCAGAGTGTGTCTGCCTTGAGATCGAGTAGCGAGAGGAGCGTCAACGCAGATCGTTCGTTCTGTTGCTCGCTCGGGAGCCCAATCTCCTTGAGGATATGGAGAGCCTCCGAAATTTTCCGCTTGGCTTCAGCGGCCAACGGCGATCGAGGATCATCGGCCATTTCCAACAACTCCTCTCTTATGAGCCGGTCCAGCTCCTCTTGACGAGGCAGACGCTTGCGTATGCGCGAGCCAAGCGCCTCTAGCGCTTCCCGCGAAGGGTATCTTAACTTGCGGAGGTCGGTTGCGTTGACCTGCGTGTGGCCACTGAACTGCCGAAAGTACATATCCACCAAAGTCGAGTTCAGAAAAATGGCCAGTCCTTGGGCAAGCGCTATCGGCAATCCGCCACCGTGCTGATGAAAGTAGTTGAGATGGTTTTCAAATCCCACGCCCTCCGGCGGGGCTTGTTTCGCGCGAAAAACGGCAGCCACTACACGCCGCCGCTCTTCCTTGGCCGAGAACCGTTTGACGAGAACATAGTCCCCCGCCGGTACCAAGAGATCGCGGCTCTCACGCGAAAGGAGCAGCGCGGAAGGTTTCCGCCCGCCCACCTTCGGCCATTGGATCGAGCCGTCCTTAAGGCATTCCGGATATATCAACGGAACCGTCCCGCCTTGCGGCTTATCTCGCAGAAACCGCTCGGCGCGAAAATCCACGACCCTACCGGTTGACACCGACAGATCCAGATCATCAACGCTGTGCCTAAAGCCTTCCATGCGTTCCGAGATCTGGCGTTCCAGATCATCAGCCGTTACATGTATGAACGACTCGGGATCGCGTGGACGCACAACCTCGTCATAAGCAACTTGTCTGGAAGATATTTCTCGATCGCTTTGGTGCTCGCTTGTCGAGATGATCACCTTGCGCTCGGGTTTCCCTCCCTTGACGGCGTGAAAAATGAGATTTTCTTGAAGCACCTCGTCATCGCTGAAGAGGCGGTCGCGCCGCTCGAAAACGTGAATCCGGCGAAGGGCGGCTTCGTTAAGCAGAAGCTTTCTGAAAGGCCTGAAGTAAGGACCGTTACAGAAGCTCCGCGGCGTGATCGCGACCATTTCGCCGTCCGGCCGGAGCATCTTTAGCGCTAGCGACAAAAAAGCGGAGTACAAGTTGCTCGTTTCAATAGCGACCCGACGCAGAGCCAATCTTTCTGGCGAATCGCTGCGGATTTTCCTGTAGGGCGGATTCAGAATCGTGGCCTCAAACGGCTCTGGCCATCGGTCAACAAATAAACCGCCCTCCAGGGAGGAAACAGCCGCCGAAATGAAATCTTTTCTGTGAATTTTGAAGCCGAACTCGATCCCATTTGATTCGCAGAGCTGGCGACAAGCCGAGTACACCTGCTCGAGGCAGGGGATGAACAGCGGCTCAGTTTCATAAGCGATGACATCAAGCTTTCGCGCGCTGTGCTCGCTTGAAACACGAGCCACGAAAGCTGCCGAGAGCGACCCAATTCCGGCACCGGCGTCAAGGAGGCGGAGCGACCCACGCAGAGGCTCAAGGTCAAACATCGAGGCCATGAAGCTCGCGACCGGCAGCGGCGTCAGAAATTGACCCTTCTCCCCGCGGGTTTTCGGGTCGAGCCGACGCGTTGCGTCTATTTGCAGCAATTCGACCAACTCAAGAAGGGAAGCGGCGGACGGATCGCGGCTTCGTCTCTCCTCAGTCGGCTGGAATTGGCGTTCGTCTGTGCGTTCTTCGGGCTCCATCTCGCTAAAACCCGAGCAACGGCCTGAGTTTGGCCGTCACTTCCCCTATGACCTCAGACGGCGCCTTGGCTGCGAACTGGGCGCGGCGGGCGGCCCAGTCGGCACTTTTCAGATGGTCGGCCAATACCACCCCTGAAATCGAAAGCCCTTCGGGCAGGGCGACCTCGAACGGATAGCCCTTGGCCTGATTCGTTATCGGGCAGACCAACGCCAGACTCGCGCGCCGATTGTAGGGCGCCGGCGATAGCACCAGGGCCGGACGGCGGCCCGCCTGTTCGCGGCCGGCCTGCGGATCGAAGGTGAGCCACACCAGGTCGCCCCGCTCGGGCACGTAGCGGGCCGGACTCACCAGGTCTCCTTCCCGACCGGTTCGCCCCAATCGGTCTCTTCGTGGCGATTTTTGGGCGTAATCCCGGCGACGAGCTCTTCGAGAGCGTATTCCGGCCGCGCCGGCGTCAGCACCAGCTTGCGCCCCGACAATTTTACGTCCACGGTCGCGCCTTCGGACAGGCCCACCTCTTCGGCATAGGCTTTCGGGATGCGAACCCCGAGACTGTTGCCCCATTTGGAAACTTGCGTACGCATGGCTTCCCTTTGCGTTTCGGATAGACAAAAGCTATACAGGATTTGGAATCAATGAGCAAACCCGTAAATCTGTCGGCTACGCCAGCAACCCCCAGCCACTTCGTCCGGCAAACATGAGGTGGGCGCGCATCCTCGCCCAACTGGGAAAGCTCGCGGCGCTCTTCGTCGTTGTGCCGGCGATCCTGATCGCGCGGCTTCGATG
>JAKAWN010000577.1 GCA_021827245.1 Acidobacteriota bacterium
CGCCTTCGTCGGTCTCAATCTCGATGACGTAGGGATCCTGTCCCGGACCCATCCAGAGCGTTCGGACACGCCGATACTTTGGGTAGATCGACATGGGATTGGAAATCAGCGAATTCACCGCCCATCCCCCGCCCCAGTACTGCGATTCCCCGTGCGCGGCACCACGTTCGCCCGCCTCACCAGACCGTAACGTATAAAGCTTAATGTCCGTAATTTTCATGTAGGCTACCCTCTCACCTGCAGTGTGACCGGACCCAGCAGGCCCCGGAGGAAAATAGCTGCCAATCCGGGTCAGGAACTACATTGGTCTTCGTAAAGCGCTTTTCAGGCGGCAGCTTGGCATCTCCGATCAGCCGGTTCGTCCAAAGGTTCACAACATCAATCTCCAGTGAATTATCATGGAGCTTGACGGCATGTGTGATCTCAACTCGCCACGGCGCTGTCCACACTACGCCAAGGTCCTTCCCATTCACCCGCACCGCCGCGAGATAATTGACTACTCCTAGGTCCAGAAAAAGGCGTCTGCCCGTTACCTTCTCCGGAAGATCGAATGATTGCCGGTAGGTCGCCGTGCCCGAATAATATCTGATCCCCTCCTCGGGACGTTGCGTCCAATCTTGCAAGGTATTGAAAGTCACTTTTTCCGGCCCGCCCCACTTCGGATCGAAAGACAGCTCCCACGGTCCCCTTATCTCTCGCACCACCTCGATCCTTGGAAAGTTTCTCCGCTCTTTACCCCGGGATATACCGGAATTCGCAGGCTTTCTGAATACCACAAAAAAACTCTGCCGTGGCGCGAACTCCATCGGCACCGCTGTTTGTCCGCCATCGCTGCGGAATCGACCGAGCGTGTGCATCTCCCCGGTCACCGCATCCCACAGCTCGGGTTGCATATCGCTTACTCGGAACCGGCACTCCACCTTCTCAGACCGCAGGTTTTGATTGGAAATAAAATAAAACTCCGCTCCCTCCAAGGTGTAGTGGATGTACCGGAGGTCGGTCCATAGCCGATCACTGCGAAAAGTGAAATCGGGCAGCACTCCGTCCTTTTCAAGAATATCTTCAATCCGCTTGCCCCAGATCACACGGCCCTTTCCGACGGTCCGCTCCCCTGGGGTACCACTTCCTGTTTCTCCCCAAAGTTCATCCGCCAATTGCCGTACTTCTTCATCACAATGCGGATAACCGGTCAAGCCAGGGGCTCGCACCGGCTTGGGGCCTAAAACCGTGGCGCCGCTTTCGACTAACTCTTTGATCTTCCGCAAGATCCTTGCCGACACACCGACAGGCAATCCGTTCCCCGGTCCCGGATAGGCGTTTTCGCTCGAGGCGTAAACGGGCGGCATGGACCAAGGGTGGTGGGGCATCACCAGAAGGCGATAATTGAGACCCCAGGAAGGTGTACACGGCCGTCTTCTACCGTCATCCGATTAAGCAATACTTCGGCATTAATCGTGTCACAATCAAAACCCTTCGGCAAAGGCGGAATCATGCATTCTCTTGCTGGGACGTAGTTAGGCACTTCCTCGCCGTAAAAGTAGCAAACATCAGCAACAAACCGGCCCTTGCGAAACATGAACTGGCATCGCGACAAATAACCCAGCCACGCATGGCTCATCCGAAACCATGTGACGTTGCGGTCCACCTTGAACCCGCACCGTGGCCACTCGTACCCGGGTATCGCCTCCAGGTCGGGCTGATGCACGTAAAAGCAAAGAACGTTCCGGTTCAGTCCCGCGCAAAAGGCCCGATCGCCAATATCCTTCAAGGCGAACGGATAGTGGGACCAATCCACCTCGCTCGTTACCGTGAAGGCTTCTCCCTGGGTGACCGGGTGACCGTAGACATGAGCCGCCGAGGAAGCCCCTTTGATGGAGTCGTTCCAGCGGAGCTGGGCTCGAGAGCGCTGATGAATGTAGCCGTTTGGCTCAGATTCGCGCGACCAGTATTCTCCCATCATGATGTCGCCGGTCCTGAGGGCTCGCAGGGAATCCTCGCAGGGCTTCTGGTAGCCCTCAGATTCCGGGTGCGTACCAACGTCATGCTGATGGGATAGCTCAGCCAGCCGCCCGTAATAATTCTCGACCATCAAATCGCCCAGCGTTGTGTTGAAGTCTTCAATAAAGCGCGCCGTCACCTCTCGATTGTCGATCGTCTCTCCCGCCAGTGCCGCCATGTGAGGCAACAAGTCATATTCACGCCGGCGCTTGAATTCGCTCCGCATGGCTGCCGTCCAGTTTGGCTTCCCGATCTCCCAACTGTCGATATGAAAGTACTGAAGCGTCTTTGTCTTACCCACAAATGGCTTAACGTCCTGGAGTGCCCTTCCTGCCGTAGCAGCGAAATGCTTGTCCATCACGTCCGCACGCAACGGATCGACCTCATAGCCTTTATCCTCAGGACCGCATTCCTTGATGTATGCCTGCAGCAACGGCATCTCGACCGTGTGACCAAAACGCAAAATCAACCATTCCCCCTCCGGCACCTGCCACCTCAAGCGGCCGTTAGCTTCCATCCTCTGAGAAAGGTCCGTAACAGAGGTGCTTCGGCAGACATGGAGAGCCTTCTTCGCAGCCCGAGCCTGCGGGACACCCGAGTAGTAATGTTGTAGATATTCGCTAGGATTGGCGATGAGCGATGGACCGGCGCTGGAGGTGGCGACCGCTTCCAGCCGATAAGCCAGTACGAAGATATCCCGGTAATAGGGATCCTCGTGTTTCGGTTCGGTGAGCGTACCGGTAAACACCCGGGGGCCCGTGATTTGAACCTTGGAAAAGACCAACTGCTGAGGAGCTTCGTCTGCTGTAATCCATGGGCCACCACAATCCCATCCGCTGCAAAGATTCAGACTGACCTCAATGCCGCGCTTGCTCGCTTCCTCCACGGCGAAGCGAAATAGATCGCGCCATTCCCAGCTCATAAACACGGTCGTTTTTGGGGTCGGCCCTCCGCCCGCATTGAAAACCAGGACGCCATTGATGCCCTGTTCTTTCATCCCGTCGAGATCCTTAACGATCCCTTCTCGGGTTACGTACCCATTCAGCCACCACCAATAGCACCACGGCTTTGCCCAGTCCGGAGGAACAAGAAAACCGCGCCCCAACTCCGTAGACGCAGCCATCTGCGCGCCCAACTGTCCGGGAACCAGATCGCGTCTCTCGCCCAAGCCGCTGCCCGGAAGAGCAGAAATGGCCAAAGCCCCCAATCCGGAATCTTTGAGGAACGTTCGCCGAGTATAACGGGTCGCCATAGATTCGTCCTCCGTAGAGAAAGTTGTAATTCTGAATCGTCTTCAACTGACACGGTCAAGGGGTTTCCAGCCATTGACCTCAAACCTGCGGGGACTGCTAGGGCGCGTATCTGCGAACTCTTTGGCCCTGACAAACGCCTGTCTAGAAGCTTTCGGATTTGCACCGGTGAAGGTGGGAAGGCAACAATGCTCTGAAAGGCTCCAAATGTCTTGACACGGTCAGGTCTCCCCTTCGACTTTCCCTCATCGCGCCGAATTGCCAGACGAGCACAAGGAAGGAGGACTTCACTCTCAGGGTGCGTTTTCACGGGATCATGGGGTGGAGTGGCTGTCCCGAATTGTTAGGAACGATCAGCAACACGGCGCTGGTTCCTGACTCGGCGCCGGAGGCAGAACCTGGGGTGATAAGCAGGCATCCCTTCATATCGCTCATTCCATCGCCCCAGCCAAAAAGTTTCATGAGCGTCACTCTTTTCGTCTCGTGGGCCTTCAGAAAAATGTGAACGACCTAGTCGTTATACTTAATGACCTGCCGAGTTGTAGGATT
>JAKAWN010000578.1:0-1040 GCA_021827245.1 Acidobacteriota bacterium
CTCAACATTCCCAAACGCGGGGACAGCACCTTGTCCCAGTTCGGTCAGCGAATTCTCGACTCAATAGAGCGCATGCGTGAAAACCGCGTAAAACAATTGGCAAGTCGGATAGTAGAAGCCGCCTTAGGCGTCGGGAGTGAGGCAGACATTCGCCATAAAGACGGCAAACTGAAAAAGCGAGCAGCAGAACAAAGCAGCGATTCGCGATTCGCGCAATGTCATGCAATTGTCATAGAGAATCTGACCCATTACCGTCCTGACGAAACGCGGACACGGCGTGAAAACCGTCAATTGATGGATTGGTCTTCAAGCAAGGTAAAGAAATATTTGGGCGAAGCGTGCCAGCTTCACGGGTTGCATCTTCGTGAGGTTTCTGCTGCCTTCACGTCAAGGCAGGATTCTCGCACAGGTGCGCCTGGCTTACGCTGCAACTTGGTGAAGATAGCTTGGGTTTGGCAACTAATCTTGGCCCATCTGTGGCAATTAACTCTGGCCCACCTGTGGCAGTTCGCTAAACATCATCGTGGAATGGAGATTCGCTGGGCTTCGGGCTGGAGCGTAGCGGAAGCTCGAAGTCCAGCGAGGGCGACGATCAGCCCATCGGCTTAGACCTGCCTTTCTCGACTGTTCGCCGGAAGCGGTAGCTGTCGGTGCCAGTTTCGATGATGTGAGCGCGATCGGTGATCCGGTCCAGCAGCGCTTTACAGAGGCGGGCATTCGGAATCACTTGCGTCCACTCGGAGAACGGAAGATTGGTAGTCATGATGACAGCCGCCTTTTCAGCTCTTTCCGCGATCACCTGGAAGAGGAACTCGGCACCGAGATCGGCCATCGGCACATAGCCGACCTCGTCGATAGCGATCAGGTCATAACGCTCCCAACGAGCCAGCACGCGACGCAGTTGCAGTTGCTGCTTGGCTTCGACCAACTCGTTGACCAGAGCTGCGGCTGTGGCGAAGCGTACACGACGCTTCTGACGGCACGCAGCCACGCACAAGCCGGTCAACAAGTGGGTTTTTCCAGTGCCGCACGATACCAAA
>JAKAWN010000578.1:1050-3795 GCA_021827245.1 Acidobacteriota bacterium
GGCTTCCGTGCCCAGCGCGATCGCCAGGTGGGTTTTGCCCACGCCGGGCGATACCAAAACATAATGCCCATTGTCCGGAGAAGATCAAGATTTACTACCAGTGGCATCCGCTACGTGGGCAGGACCTACGTGTGCGTAGGCGTGTGCAGTTGCCGTCTGGGGAGTACATCTTTGGAGAGTTTCCCGATGGAACTATCGGAGGTTTTCCAGCATGGATGACTGACCCAGGGATTTGCTCGGCCTGCCCGATGGGTTCACCGATGCCATCAGCTGCTTGTTTGGGTGAGTTACAGACTTTGCTGGATAGTGTGCGTTCTGGTTCTCTTGATGCAAGCGCGTCCCTGAAAGGGATGCCCCGGGAGAACCCGCATGCGATTGAAGAAGAGCCTGGAGTTGACGCAGATGGAGCTGCTGTTCAGCCATCGCGCCCCGATCACCCTGCCAGCGGAGAGGCAACGCGACCTAACCGCCGCGCTCGCCGATCTGCTGCTCAACGCGGCGACCATAAAGTACGAAGAGCCGATCTCGGATATCAACAGGGAGGTCGAGGATGCATCCGAAGCTAACGATTGAACTGCTCAAGCGCCGTGCTGTTGTTTATATTCGTCAGTCCTCTCCGGGTCAGATGGTTCACAATCTGGAGAGCCAACGCCGGCAATATGGTCTAGCCGATCACGCCCGCCAACTTGGATTTCATGAGGTGCAGGTCATCGATGATGACCTCGGGCGTTCTGGTTCCGGCAAAGTGGAGCGGCCTGGATTTGAACGTCTCGTAGCAGAGGTGTGCTCGGGAGAAGTGGGGGCTGTACTCTGCATCGAAGCATCGCGCCTGGCCCGCAATGGCCGGGACTGGCACCATCTGATCGAACTCTGTGGACTGGTGCGCACGGTCGTCATCGATTCCGATGGAATCTACGATCCGTGTATTCTCAACGACCGGCTGCTTTTGGGACTTAAAGGCACGATGAGCGAATTTGAATTGAACCTGCTGAGGCAGCGTTCACTGGAAGCGATTCGCCAAAAGGCGCGCCGCGGAGAGTTACAGTTCAGATTACCGGTCGGCTATCGATGGACACTGAGCGGTAAGATCGAAGTTGATCCCGACCGTCGCGTGCAGCAAGCCGTGGAGCTGATCTTTGCAAAGGTCGCAGAGTTGGGCAGCGCACGGCAAGCGCTACTGTGGTTTCGCCGAGAAAAGGTCAGCCTGCCAAAGATGGATGAAGGACCAGGACAGGAGATCACGTGGAAGCTTCCGGTTTACAACACCATATGGAGGGTGCTGCGAAATCCGATGTATGCGGGTGCCTACGCATTCGGCAAAACGGAATCGCGGACCAAGGTTGTCGATGGCCGCGCGAGAAAGTCCGAAGGGCACCTCAAACCGATTGAGACATGGATGGTCTTGCTTCGAGATCACCATGTCGGGTATATCTCCTGGGAGCAGTTTGAGCGTAATCAGGTAATGCTGGGCGATAATGCACACATGAAATCGCGCATGGAGCCCAAGGCGGGACGCGGAGGACGGAGCCTTCTTGCAGGTCTGCTGCGCTGTCGCCGTTGCGGGCGGATGCTGCACGTTGCTTATAGCGGTACAAATGGCGATGTACCCCGCTATCACTGTCGTGGTGCTCAAATCAACCATGGCGAGGACTGGTGCATCTCGTTTGGTGGGCTAGGGCCAGACCGCGCCGTGGCAGCTGAGATTCTGAAAGCGGTGGAAGGCAACGCTGTCGAGGCGGCACTCGAAGCTGCAACACGCGTTGCTGAGCAGCAACAACAGCGGCATCATGCCTGGTCGTTGGAATTGGAGCAAGCGCGATATGAGGTCCATCTGGCTGCGCGCCGGTATGAAGCCGTCGATCCAGACAATCGTCTCGTCGCTGCCGAATTGGAGACCAGATGGAACGCTACCCTGCAAACAGTGGCAGATCTGGAATTGCGCCTGCGCAAAGACAAGGTTTTCAATCAAGCTGCACGAATTCCCGATAAAGAAACGCTCCACAACCTGGCGCATGATCTTGTCGCCGTTTGGAATCTGCCGACCACCGACATGCGTTTGAAACAGCGCATCGTTCGCATCCTGATCGCGGAGATCGTTGCTGATGTAGACCAAGAAAATCAGCAGATCGTTTTGTTGATTCACTGGGTTGGGGGCCAGCACTCGGAATTGCGCGTCAAGAAGAACGCCACAGGCAAGCACAGCCGTTGTACAAGCCTGGAGGCGATCGAGATCATCCGACGTATGGCTGGAAAGTTCCCTGATGACCAGATAGCCGCTACCCTGAATCGGCTGGGCTTGCAAACAGGCGCGGGAAATACCTGGCGCGAGGGAAACATCCGCACAGTCCGCAGCTATCATCAGCTACCCGCGTTCACGGCGACGCAGTGCGAGCGAAACACTCTCACCATGGAAGAAGCATCGATGCGCTTATCCGTAAGCCACAAGATAGTGCGGAGGTTGATTGAGGCCGGCAAGATAACCGCGACTCAGGTTGTGCCATGCGCACCATGGGAGATATCTGCTGAGGCCATCGAATCCCAAGCAGTCTTGATGGAAATCAAACGGATCAAGCAGCGGGCGCGGCCATTACGGGCAACATCGGTCGAGGATTTACCGATGTTTGCGGAGATATGAAGGACTATGGCCGCAATGGGTCCCCGTCGGCCCAATTCCGATTCACGCAATAGCGATTGTTTTCAATCATGTAGCGAGGAGGTGCAGAATGTCTCAGGATCGGGCGGACC
>JAKAWN010000061.1 GCA_021827245.1 Acidobacteriota bacterium
CGAATAGCGCAGATTCTCCGCCCGGAGTTGCACAACAGCGTAAGGCCGTCGGCCCGTGCGGGGATCGATGATGCCCACAGGCCGCATGGGGCCGAAACGCAGCGTATCAAAGCCACGACGGGCCAGTTCTTCAATGGGCAAACAGGCCTCGAAATATTTCACGTCCTCGAATTCGTGGGCCTGCACCGTTTCCGCGCTCATCAAGGCCTCATAAAAGGCACGGTATTGCTCGGGCGTCATCGGACAATTCAAATAGTCTTCTCCACCCTTGCCGTAACGCGAGGCACGAAAAACGCGATCCATATTCAAGGTTTCAGCATCGACAATAGGGCTGATGGAATCATAGAAGGCCAGGCTTTCAGTTCCGGTCAGGCGTCGGAGGCTCTCAGCGAGGCTGCCAGAAGTCAGCGGGCCGGTGGCGATCAGCATCGGTTGATGGTTGGAGATCTCGGTCACTTCCTCGCGGCGCAATTCGATGAGAGGATGCCGTTCGATCGCTTCTGTAACAGACGACGCAAAACCTTCGCGGTCAACGGCCAGCGCGCTGCCGCCCGGAACTGCACATTCATCAGCCACGCGGAGCAGCAACGATCCTGTGCGTCGCATCTCTTCCTTCAGCAACCACGAAGCCGCTCCAGGAGTGTTTGACTTGAGCGAGTTGCTGCAGACCAGCTCCGCAAGACGGTCCGTCTTGTGAGCCGGCGTCTGGCGCTGTGGCCGCATTTCGCAGATCGCCACGCGCACGCCGCGCTCGGCAAGCTGCCAGGCGGCTTCGCTGCCCGCAAGACCGCCTCCGGCAATAAGAACTTGTTCTTCCAGCATCCGCTTGAACGATTATATCAATCATTGAGGACAGTCACTTGTGGCTTGATGGCTCTTTTTCAGATCGCAGTGGTATGTCTCCATTGTCCTCGGCGGCCTGAAGTGACCTAATGCAGAGGGCCAAAAGATGGGCTGTACGCTCTGGATTTGGGCTTGCGATTCGCAGTGTACACAAGGTCCTTTTGTATTGTCGCGGATGTACCACTCCAAAAGATCAGGCGCGGGAATTCAGGGGTGTCGTCTATTCAGCCAGAAAGCTGCTGACGGCCTGATCCAATTTCTCCGATTCGCAGCCGGTTGCGAGATGTCCGCAGTCCGAAGTGAGTTCAAAGACCCGGGCGTGAATCAGTTTGGCGAAACGCAGCGCGGGGTGAGGGTTAACCATATGGTCCTGGATGCTTGGAACCACCAGCACGCGGGCGCGGACCATCGCGGCTGCTTTCTCGATGGAGCCGCCAAAGGGCTTGGAGACATCGTCGGCCATCATGGCCTGCAACTGCCGAACCCAATTATTGGCATCAAATGATTTCAACGTCGACTCCTGGATCTCAGCCAGAAACCTCGGGAACTGTGCGCGGGTGGTGTGGGTGATGCGGTACTCCGGGGTTGTCAAATTCATCGTGTGGATATCCGCCACCGTATCCATGGCGTCCACGGGGGGCGACGTGTAATTCCCGTGGTCCCAGTCCTTCGCGTATTCAATTGCGTGAAGTTCCGCTGTCCAAAGGAGCAAATCATAGGAAGTAAGCCGTGGAGAGCCGACAATGGGGATGGCCTCATCCATGTAACTGGGATAGGAAACCATCCACTGAAAGGTCTGCATCCCGCCCATGGAGATTCCGATGACTGCATGTACGTGGGAAATCTTGAGAACGCGCGTCAGCAAGGCATGCTGCGATTTCACCATATCGCGAATGGTGAACTTGGGGAATTGCATGCGCGGTTGCAATTTACTGTTGGATGGCGAGGTGGTGACGCCATCGCCGAGGGCATCCATCAGGACAACGTAGTATTTGGAGCTATCGACCAATTTGCCGGGCCCAACCAGGTCCACCAATTGCTTTGTCGTACCTGTGAACCACGTGGGGAAGGCGACAACATTGGACTTGCGTGAATTCAGCGTTCCAATCGTTCGATAACCGATCCTGAGATTGCGAATGGCCTGCCCATCTTCCAGGCGAAAGTTGCCGAGCGAAGCATACCTGAGCTGCTGTGCGGCCAGCGGGCCGGCCGACAAGATGCAGAGCGAGATAGCCATAAAGACGCTTCTGACGGTTCCTGGAGCTTTTATTGGCATGAGTTCAGTTTTCCTGCCCCTTTACTTTATTAAGGTCGTACCCCCGGAATGCTGAGTGTGATGCGATAGACGCTGGTACTGGCGGTAATGTAAAGGGTCTTGCCGTCCGCACCGCCCCAGGCGCAATTGGCTGCCTTTTCGGGCAGCTTGATGGTGCCGATATGCTTTCCTTCTGGTGAAATGATCCAGAGGCCGCCAGGGCCGGCACCGTAAAGATTTCCTTTCTCGTCCACCTTGATCCCATCCGGCCCCCCAACTCCTTCGCTAGAGTTAGCGCGGCAGAAGACTGTGCCCTTATCCACCATCCCGTTCGGCTTGACGTCATACCGCATCCAGAACATGTCTTTGAGATCAGAGTTGGAGACGTAAAGATATTTTTCGTGCGGCGAAAAGGCGATGCCGTTTGGCCAGGGAAGATCCTTGATCACAAGCTGAAGGTGGCGGTTGTCCGGCCGAGCGCCGGCCGGGATCGAGGTGGCATTGGGCAAGCGATAAACACCATTAAACGGCAACTCTTTCAACGGGTCATGGTCACTCTGGGTTGGCAGACCGTAGGGCGGATCGGTGAAGTAGAGCGACCCGTCGGATTTGTAAACCAGGTCGTTCGGGCTGTTCAGCCGCTTGCCGCGATACCGGTCGCACAGCACCGTCAACTTGGCATCCGGCTTAAGCGATTCCAGACGGAAAATCTCCCGGCGAGCGTGGCCGGCAACCGTCAACCGCCCTTCCCTATCGATCGTCATGCCGTTGGAGCCAGGCTCCGGCCCTGGATAAGGTTTGGTTCCTTGGTAGCCACTGGGATGCAGAAACACTGAAGCTCCCTGGCCCGGAACCCATTTGACGATCCTGTTGTGGTGAATCGCGGCAAACAAAAGATATCCGCTGTGAATCCAGACGGGACCTTCCGTCCATTCAAAACCGGTGGCCACTTTTTCGACTTTGGCTCCGACCGGAACAATGGCATCGACCGCCGGATCGAGCCGTACGATCGAACTGGTTGTTTTAGCAGCCGACGGCTGTTCCGCAGTTTTTGGCGCTTCCTTTTGAGAACAGCCAATGAGGAGACCCAAAAGACAAAGGAGGACAATCCAGCGCGTTTTCATGCGGGCGATTCTACTCCTGAACCCGCCCCAAAGCAAACGAAAGTCCTGCAGAAGGCAAGCGCAGATCAGATAAGCGGGATTTTCAGACTTGATGCCTTGATTACGCTACCGCGCGCTCGTATTTGCATTTCTCATTCCAGCAGTAGCGCGTGGTTTCGCCGGTCTTCTTGTTAGTCTTTTCCAGAACGATTGGCGAGCCACAATCGGGGCAGGGCTCTGCAATAGGTTTGTCCCACACCGTGAATTTGCAGTCCGGATAGCGCGAGCATCCGTAAAAAACCTTCCGGCGCTTTGTTCTGCGGACTACGATTTCTCCCGAACAACCCTTCTCCGGGCACGTAATTCCGATTGTTTCCCGTTTGACGAATTTGCAGTTGGGATAGTTGCTGCAGGCGACAAACTCGCCGTAGCGCCCGTGCTTCTTGACCAGGTTGTTGCCGCACTCCGGGCATTTCTCATCCAAGGGAACGTCAGCGACGGCCGTGGCCGCGCCTTCCTTGATGACAATCTTCTTCGTGTTGCGGCACTCGGGATAACCGGTGCAGGCCATGAAGTAACCGAAGCGGCCACGCTTCAAGGCCATCGGCTTTCCACACTTTTCGCAGGTTTGCTCGGGAACCTCCGGAGCCACGGAAGGAGTTCCATATTTGGCGGCCAGCTCCGGCGTCAGGTTGCTGGTGTTCTCGCATTCGGGATAGCCCGTGCAGGCCAGAAAATTGCCATTGCGTCCCAGCCGGATCACCATGGGTTTGCCGCATTTCTCGCACTTGACGTCGGTCGGGATGCCCTCGCCTTTCACATTGACCATCTCGCGCTCAGCCGCCTGAAGGTCTTTTTTGAATTTCGAATAGAATTCGTTGAGGGCGCCTGTCCAAGAAAGCTTGCCGTCCTCGACCTCATCCAGCTCTTCTTCCATGCGGGCCGTGTAGGCAATGTCGAAAATATCTGTGAAGCTCTTGACGAGCAGGTCGTTCACCACCATGCCGAGTTCGGTGGGCAAAAACCGCCCCTGCAATTTTTCCACGTAGTCGCGGTTCTGAATCACAGAGAGGATCGTCGCGTACGTCGAAGGACGCCCGATTCCTTTTTCTTCAAGAGCCTTCACCAGCGTTGCCTCATTATAGCGCGGTGGCGGCTCCGTGAAGTGCTGTTCGGGCATAAGGCTAAGCAGACTCAACACTTCGTCCTTTTCAACCGACGGGAGGCGCGATTTCGTGTCGTCGCTTTCGTCAACCGACTTATCGTCCTGCCCTTCTTCATAGACCGCACGGAAGCCTTTGAATTTCTCTACGGACCCCGTGGCACGCAACAGATAATCGCCTGCGGAAATGTCGATCGTGGTCTGGTCAAAGATTGCGGGGTTCATCTGGGAAGCTACAAACCGCTGCCAGATCAGGCGGTAGAGCTTGAACTCATCGGCAGAAAGTTGCTTGCGCAGAGACTCGGGTGGGCGTTCCATTGAGGTGGGCCGGATGGCTTCATGCGCATCCTGGGCACCCTTTTTGCTCTTGTAACGTATCGCCTGTTCAGGCAGATAGTCGTCACCATATGTCTTTTTAACATAGGCCCGCACCGATTCAAGGGCACTCTCCGCAACCCGTGTTGAATCCGTGCGCATGTAAGTGATCAGGCCCACGGATCCTTCACCAAGGTCAATGCCTTCATAGAGCTTCTGGGCCAGCATCATCGTTTTCTTGGCAGTAAAGTGGAGCTTGCGAACAGCCTCCTGCTGGAGTTTACTTGTGATGAAGGGAGGTACGGGATACTTGCGCCGCTCACGCGTTTCAACGGAACCCACCTTGAAGCTGGCCTTTTCAAGCGCGGCGCGGTGAGTATCAGCAGCCGACTGGTAAGGGATCTCGAGCTCTTTTCCTTGGAGCTTGATGAGACGCGCTTCGAACGGGGGCGGATTCTTGCCTTTCAGTGTGGCGTCAATTGTCCAGTATTCCTTCTTCTGGAACGCCTGAATTTCACGCTCGCGCTCGACAATCAGGCGCAGAGCGACGGTCTGGACGCGGCCGGCGGAAATGCCTCGCCTCACTTTGTCCCACAGCAACGGGCTTACCTGGTACCCGACCAAGCGGTCCAGAACGCGCCGCGCCTGCTGCGCGTCAACTAGCCTGGAATCAATCTCCTGAGGATTCTCGAAGGCCTTCCGAATCGCATCCCGCGTGATTTCATTAAAAAGAACCCGGTAGAATTTTCTCTTTTTCGAGTCCAGTAATTCCCGCAGATGCCAGCAGATAGCCTCGCCTTCGCGGTCAGGATCGGCGGCCAGGTAGATCGTATCCGCGTCCTTGGCCGCGGACTTCAACGACTTAATCGTATCTTTCTTGCCGGGAATGACTTCGTAATTCGGCTTGAAATTATCCTTCAGGTCCACGCCCAGTTCCTTCTTGGGAAGGTCCATCACGTGTCCCATGGACGCCTTGACGGTGTAGCCAGAGCCCAGATACCGGTTAATAGTCTTGGCCTTGGCCGGCGATTCAACAATAACGAGCGATTTAGCCATAACTTAACAACCCATGTCAGGATCACCTGTCTGTGACCCTCTTTCCCTTCGCAGCCTGCTTAAAAACTCACTCCTGCCGTTATTGCGAGGAACTGCAGATCACGCCCCGAGCGGAAGGGAAGGGCCACCAAGAGTCCCGTAAGTGCCCTGATACTAAGATCGAAGTTCCCTGTTGGGTTTGCCCCGAGCCCCGGAGCAGATCCCTTGCGGGATTCACCCTCAGTCCCTTCGCTTGGTTCAAAGCCGTTCGCCAATGCAAGGCGGACGGTCTTCGAATGACGGCAGGGGGGCACTGAACCACAGGGTTCCACAATGTTCTTCGGCAATCCGTTAGATGCCTCATCCTCGAGCTTGTTACAGTACATCATAGCTTACGGATGAAGTTTTTGCCCGGCAACTGACGGATCAATCCATTCATTTCAAGTTCCAGCAGGACCTGCAAAACCTGTGCCTGAGGCAGCGGCACTGAGTCCAGAATTGCATCGACAAAAAGCGCTTCATCCACGCGTAAAGCTTCAAAAACCTTCTTTTGCTCCGGCGTCAGAGATTCCTCAAAGAGCCCACCGGCACTATCAATCCCTTGCCCCTCATCCGATGCCTCGCCGGACGGTAGGAGTTGTATCCGGACCTCAGGCGGAAATTCCTCGAGAATATCCATCCACTCGCCCACGAGCTTCGCTCCCTGCTTGATCAGGTGGTTTGGGCCGAAGCTCTGGGCCGCCGTAATGTTGCCTGGGACGGCGAAGACTTCACGGTTTTGTTCGGTGGCCAGACGGGCGGTGATCAACGAACCGCTATATTCGCTGGCTTCAACGACCATGACCCCCAGGGACAGCCCGCTGATAACCCGGTTCCGGATCGGAAAGTTTTCCGGCGTGGGGCCCGTCCCCAGCGGAAACTCCGAAATGATGGCCCCAGATTCTGCGATCTTGTCCGCCAGCCATCTATTTTCTGAAGGATAAATGCCGTCCATTCCCCGGCCCTGAACCGCGACTGTTCTCCCTTTAGCCTCTAGCGCGCCGTGGTGGGCCGCGGAGTCAATTCCTCGCGCCAACCCACTGACAATCACCAGATTACGCTCTGCAAGGTCGCGCGCCAGCTTTCGCGCAACCTGCAATCCGTAGGCTGACGGACGCCGTGACCCGACCACTGCCAGGCAGTGCCCGGAAAGCGCCGTGACATCACCCTTAACGTACAATATCAGCGGCGGATCGGCAATCTGCCGAAGCAGCGGTGGATATGCAGCGCTTGCATAATTCACCAACCGACAGCCGACCGTTGCCGCCGCATCCATTTCCTTTTCGGCTTCCTGCAGCCCGGCCTGAGCGAATACTGACTGACAAACGGCCGCCGGAAGACCGGAACCCTCCAGTTCGGTCAGAGAAGCCATATACGCTGCCTTGGGCGACCCGAAGTGTCCCGTCAGTTTGTGAGCACCGCGAACTCCCAAACCCTCGATACGTGAAAGGCCAAGCCAGTAGACTGTGTCACTATCCATGATCTCTCTCAGGCGCTCTAGTGCAAAGCCACATGTCGCCAAACTTTTCAGGCGGGCAGTGACTCCTAGCTACCTGCAGTCACAATAAATTGCAGGAGTAAGCGGCAAAAGGCAAGCCCTTTTCGTAACTCTATCAATTGGCAGTATTTAGTACAAGAAAAGTTGGGGACGCCGTCCTACGCAACCCATCGTGGAGGCAATGGAAAGCCAGTGCCGGACACCGTCAAGAGGTTCGGCGATGGAGCACCCATTCGCCGACATCCGCCGAGGTATCCTCAAGAATGTCCAGGCTGGCCTTGAGGCCTGCCAGAATAGCGGCTAAAGTCCGCACACCCAGCCAGACCAAAACCCGCTCAACAGAGCGTGCAGGATCGCGAGAATCCAATCTTAGCTGGTAGTGTGTTCCTTCGGTTCGCAAAGTTATCAGAACATGGACGGCATAGAGGGCCGCCATGCCCAGCACGGTAAGCTTGACAGCGCCAAGAAACAGTGTCCAGGCCATTGTCCCCACCTTCCTCACTCTCACCGATTTAGATTCCCGCCAGTGACCCAAAGTTGCACTATTTGGGCACGATGCTTTTCCGCCACAGGCGTGTGATTCGTATCACAGCGGCAAAGGCGGCGGTAGGCGATAAAGAAGATGGTGGCGCGACTGCTTGGCCCGTAACTCCGCGCACGGTGGCGACGGCATCGAAGCGAGCAAGAGGAGCCGGGCCCCAGGAGCAACCTTGCGCCGGGAAGGGGGAGTCGACAACATGGCGCCTCGAAACCACGGAACGACCATGGAACATCTGGTCGAGCAGCAAATGACCCGCTGGCATCTGGCCCGCCGAAAGCAGACACAAGAGCAGCGGCCAGGCCGCGGCAAGCTTGGACGGCTCTATTTCGGTCCTTACCTGCTTATTTCGCGTGACAAGGGAGCGGGAGGGCACGAGGTCGCCAAGTTCATTGGCGAGCGGTTAGGCTGGCAGGTGTTTGACCGTCAACTCGTCGACGCCATTGCCGAGCGCACCAAAATGCGCGAGCAGTTGATTGAAAGTCTCGATGAACGGACACGAGGCGGACTGGAGGAATTCCTCCGGGACGTTCTGACCAGAGAAATAGGCTCCACAAACTACCTGCATCACCTCCGGAGTGTCTTGCTGACACTGGGACAACAGGGCGATGTGGTAATCGTCGGCCGCGGCGCAGAATACATTCTTCCCCACCAATTCGCCCTTCGCGCGAAAATGGTGGCTCCCTTTGATGTGCGCGTGGCGCGCATTGCAAAAGCGGAGGGGCTGCCGCCTGGGTCAGCGGATGCTCTCGTCAGGAAAGTCGACCAAGAACGTAAGGATTTTGTCCGCCACAACTTCCAGAAGGATCCGTGCGACCCTTTGCACTATGATCTGGTGGTGAATACGGGAGCCTTGACTATACAGGGAACGGCAGAGATTGTGCTCGCCGCTGCCAGACAAAAGCTTGGCATCGTGCAGGCTGCCGCTTCAGTTGCGTAGGTGGGCAAGCAGGCTTCACCTCTTAAATACTGTGGATTCTGTTTCCGTGCCATTCGGTGAGGGTGTGCCAACCCTCCCATGTTATGTTTGGGGGACAGAGCTGCGCGGGCGGCCCAGAATGGCCATCGGGCGCTCGCGCCAAACGCCGTTCTCCTCATATTTAAGCGTGTAAATGTGGAGCAAGATCCAGCCTTCTGAGAGCAGGCGGTTGACTTCCTCTCTTCCGCGAGACTCGATGTTGTGGCCTGCCAGTTCTGCGATGTCCAGTTGCCAAAGCGGCGTTGTTCCGGCGGTTGGCACTTCAAAAAGGGCGGATGGGCAATCTCCTCTGGCCGTTGCTCGCTTCATTTACCTGCGAACCTCCCAGCGATACGCCTAGAGCTTTCTTACTACACATTCCTCGGCGTGGAAGTGACATCTGTCACCCTGCCAGGTGACTGGCGGCGATATTCGATGGCCGCGGGCAAGATTTGCTGTTTCTCCACTGCCAATGGGGGCAGGCACGAGCCGGCGCCGGATGCCCCGGTCGTCGCCTGAAATTGTGAGGACGGTCACTGCCAGGCAACGAACATTGGTCTATTGGTTTAAGTAGAGCGGAGGAACGCGAGTGCAAGGACACGGGTTCAAACCGCGAGAGGGCTTCCCCACTTTCAATTATAGAAACTAAAGGAGATTGCCTATGATTCTGCCATTGCAAATCACCTTTCGCAACATGGCGTCTTCAGAAGTGGTCAAAACATGGATACAGAAGGAAGCCGACAAGCTGAATGAATATCACGGAAAGATCACCGGCTGTCGTGTGGTGGTGGAACTGCCAAACCGCCGCCGAAAGGCGGGCAACCGATATCATGTCAGAGTCGATCTGACGGTACCGGGCGTTGAGATGGTGGTGAAGCGGCAACCAAACCTTCGGGCGCTGCCAGGGCGCGTTGTAAAGCAGGCATCCAAGAGACTAGAAGTCAGGGTGCCGCATAAGGATCTTCGCCAGGCGATCAACGATGCCTTCCGTGCCGCGCAGCGTCAGCTACATAACTACGCTAGGCGCAGGCGAAGAGAAGTAAAAACTCATGAAGCTCCACCGCTGGCGCATGTGACCAGGTTGTTTCCGCAAGAAGGCTATGGCTTTCTTGAGACAACGGACGGGCGCGAAATCTATTTCCACAAGAACAGTGTTCTCAACAATGCTTTCGCCCGGCTGGCGCCCGGGTCAATGGTC
Source organism: Acidobacteriota bacterium (assembly GCA_021827245.1). The sequence continues at coordinate 9,945 of JAKAWN010000061.1, forward strand.
AGCTTTACTGAGGAAAGGGGTGACCGGGGGCCTCAAGCAAGTACCGTGAGAGTAGTTCGACAGAAGTCATCTGAGTTAGGCCCCTCGCAAGCGGTTGCGTGACAATCCGCTCTTTGAATCGATCATCCCGTGGACCCTGAAGACGCCCGGGTCTTGCGGGGCAAGAGAGGAGGATGGCCATGTTTCGGAATCGAATTGACGCGGGACAGAAGCTAGCTTCCAAACTTCAAGCCTATTACGGGCAGCCTGATGTCGTGGTTCTTGGGCTGCCACGCGGAGGAATTCCAATCGGCTGTGAAATCGCCAGGACGCTGCATACAGCGATTGATGTTTTTGTCGTTCGCAAACTAGGGGTTCCATGGAATCCGGAACTCGCTATGGGCGCCGTGGCCACGGGCGGTGTCCGCGTTCTCGATGAAGAAACGGTCCAGGCACTTGCGATCCCCAGCGAGGAGATTGCGAAGATCGCCGCCCAAGAGGAACGCGAGCTTGAAAGGCGTGAACGGACTTACCGCGGAAGCAATCTGCCGTTGCCGGTTGCAGGCAAGAGGGTGATTCTTGTCGATGACGGCATCGCAACCGGTTCGACGATGAGAGCCGGCGTGGCGGCCCTCCGCCGTCTTCAGCCGGCTCGCATCGTGATTGCCGTCCCTGTCGCTCCGCGCGCCACATGCGCGATGCTCAGGAAATTTGCAGATGAGGTCGTTTGCCTGATCGAGGCTGAGGATTTCTTTGCCATCTCGGAGTGGTATGAAGATTTCAGCCAGCTCACCGACGAAGACGTGCAGAGACTTTTGACGAATGCCTCCGGGCTGATCTCCGCAGCATAGGAGCAACCGGAACTGTGCAGAACGCTGCGACTCCAGCCCGGATCGCCCAAAGCCCCGGGCGCTTACTTCAGCAGGCCGCGCGTCCGGAACCAGTTGGCCAGCAGCGTTGGCCAGATGGAAAGCGCGGCATGGGTTGGTGCAAGGCCTACGCCGTGATGACCGGGCTCGAAAATGTGCATCTCTGCTGGAACGTGATTTTTGCGCAACGCGAGAAAAAACAATACGCTGTTCTCGCAGGGCACAGTGGTGTCGTCGTCCGTGGAAAACAGGAAGGTCGGCGGCGTTTCCGGGGTCACCTGAAGCTGATTTGAAAGATAGCGCTGCAGCTTAGGGTTCGGATACTCACCTAGCAGTGCGTGCATTGATCCCTCGTGAACGTAGGGAGGCAGCATCGATATGACGGCGTAGGCTAGCACCATGAAATCGGGGCGGCAGCTCATCCGGTCAATCGGATCAGTGGCCTGGGGATTGCCGTTATCGAAGTGCGTGCCCACGGTTGAGGCCAGATGGCCGCCGGCGGAGAACCCCCAGATGCCGATGCGGTTGGGATCAATTCCATATTCTTTGGCGTGGTAGCGGACGTACCGCATGGCGCGCTGTCCGTCCCACATCTCAATGGGATAGTGGTAACGCGGCCCCAGCCGGTACTTCAGCACAAAAGCGGCAATCCCGATCGAGTTGAGCCATTCGGCGATGTCGGTTCCCTCTTTCTTCATGGCCAACATGACATATCCTCCGCCCGGGCATACGACGACGCCCGTCCGAACCGCCTTGCCGGGGTCAGGGAGGTATACGGTAAGGGTCGGACGATCCTCGGGCTTGTTACCCAGCGCTCCCGGCGCTCCATTGGGCCAAAGCAGTACGGTCTGATGAGTTGCCGCCTGACTGAATGTGGCGGAGAAGATCAACAATAGGACTGCAATGACAGTCTTTCTCAATTCGCAACCTCCTTTGGGGACCGCTCTTCTTGGATCTCAGCCGAAGATCGTAGCACAACAAAATGCAGCCGGGAGGACAGATGGTGTAGCGCAGGCAGCCGGGGTCTTTGCTCAACAAACTCAGGAAACTTTCCGGACCTCGTGATACTATCGCTTCACGCCACGCATTTTCTTGTAATGGCAAGCGTTGCCGGGATGCGCTGCAGAATCCCCATCCGGTGCAATGGCACGGCAATGGATTTTCTGACACAATTTGGAACGCTGGAATTCCGGAAACTTCGCAGCGCGGAGGCCATGACGTGATGAGTCACAAGAAGGCAGTGGACCTTTTTGTGGTGGCCGGCACACTCTGTTTTTTATCTCTGCCGCCGCGGGCGCAGCAGAATATGTTCAGCGGTACGCTGTGGCACATTTCAAACCGGCAGAAGCGATCGTCCGTCTCGGAGTGAATAAGTGAGCAATCACGAGCCTCCGGCACCGATTTGCCGGCATCATCTCCACGGGTTCCTGAGGCACGCGGTGCGTTGCACCACCTTAATATCAATGACCAAGGAGTTTAATTCATGGCTAAGAGTGGAGTTGCGCGTTCCCTTCGAGTGGGAAATCTGAAAGTTGAGGCCTATGAAAGTACCGAGGCGATGGGAAGAGCTGCCGCTGAGTCTGCTGCCGAGAGCCTGCGCGCTCTGGCCGCCCAGAACGACACGGTTGCCGTTATCTTCGCCACTGGAGCCTCCCAGATGGCGACGCTTCAGGCGCTGACCGCGCTCCCGGACTTGCCTTGGGACAAGGTGGTCGGCTTCCATATGGATGAGTACCTGGGCATTTCCGACGATCACCCGGCTTCGTTCCGGCGCTACCTTCGGGAGCGGCTTACCAGCAAGGTTGAAATGCGCCAGTTTTATGGCTTGAATGGCACAAGCGGTAATCCCGAAGAGACCTGCAAGAAATATGCTGGCCTTCTGCGGCAGTACAATCCGCAGCTATGCCTGCTGGGAATCGGCGAAAACGGCCATCTGGCGTTCAATGATCCGGCCGAGGCCAACTTCGAAGATCCTCTCGACATCAAGATCGTCTCACTTGACACCGAATGCCGGCGGCAGCAGGTGAACGAAGGCTGGTTCAAAAGCCTGGCGGAAGTCCCCGGGCAGGCGATTACCTTGACAATTCCAACCTTGATTAGGGTGCCTCGATTGATCGCTTCGGTTCCCGGAGAGCGCAAGGCGCAGATTGTCCGCCGGACGCTAACTGAAGGAATTTCAACCCGCTGCCCGGCAACGATCATGCGGAAGCATCCGAACGCCACTGTCTATTTGGATCCAGCCTCGGCTGCCGAAGTGGCGTCATAACCCGCCGGTCTGGCGCCCATGTGAGTTGTCATTGGCTGATCCGAACACCTGAAAGCAGGGTGAACGCAACCGTTGGCGACGGTCCTCGGCGAGGGTTGTCACTCTTACTTGCCTTGTGCTAGCGTAACCAGAACTTTGAATCGCTATGATTGAACGTACGGACGTGATCGTTGTTGGAGCGGGACCCGCAGGTTCGACCGCGGCCAAACTCCTCGCTGACCGCGGCTACTCGGTGCTACTGGTGGACAGTTCGGATTTCCCTCGCCATAAGACCTGCGCAAGCTGGATCAATCGCCTGGCCTTTGAGCGTTTCACTTATCTGCGGGATTCCCTTTCAGGCTTGATTGAGAATGCTTTCTACGGCGTTACGTTTTATGATCGTCTTATTGAAAGAGAAGCGCGGTATCTCGAAACCAGGCCCTCCGGTTATCTCTCATTGCGCTCGAAATTTGATGACGGCTTACGGAAGATTGCCATGGAGGCCGGAGCCAGGTTTCTGGGTGGCTGTGCAGTTGTAGACGTTGTTGAGGAGCGCGGCGGCGTCCGGGTATCGCTTGCGGACGGACGGGAACTTTCCGGGCGCATTCTGATTGGCGCAGACGGCGCCTCAAGCCGCGTGGCCGTGCAAGTGGGTTTGCGCAAAGGCTGGTCACCGGGTGATTACGTGCTTTGCGCTAATGCCGACGTGCCTTTTCCGCCGGAACGGATCAGCACATTTTACGGCGAGCGCTTCCCGCTCAGGGTGTTCCTTGAATATTCCGGCATTCAAGGCTACGGCTGGATTTTCCCCAAAAAGCATCATATATGTGTGGGCATAGGGGCTATTTTAGAGGATGGCCGTTCCATCCGCCCGCTTTTTCGGGAATTTGTCCACGCGCTTCGCGAGCGCAATCAGATTCCCAGCGACCTTCCGGAAGGAAGAGTCTATTTTGATATCGACCCTGTGGGGGGCGTCTATCGGACGCCGAGTCTTGTGCGCGGCCGCGTGATGCTGATTGGTGATGCGGCCGGGTTTGTTTCCGGTTCCACGGGAGAAGGAATCTATCCTGCCATGATGAGCGCGGAAATTGCTGTTGGTCTGATCCACCAGGCCCTGAAGCACTCCTCGCCAACCTTCGTGCTGGAAGGGTACAATGCGAAATGGCGCGTGGAACTGGGTGACTATGTCAAAAGGCTTCCGGGGGGAGATCGCGAAGGCCAGACTCGTAGCCGCATTGAAATGATTTTCAGGGTGCCGCTGGTTCCGCGGATCGCTGGAAGAGCATTCTTGTATGGGGAAAAATCTTCCATCGGGGCATTTCTCCGTTCGTTCCAACGCTGGGCGTGAATGGGCCGAACAGGGGCCAAAATTCTATATCTGTTCCGGCCGGTTTGGTTTAACATTGATTCGTCATTTGACAGGAATGTGCTCTTTCTCCCGAGCCGCTCTTTAAGGGGTGATAAAACAATTGGAAACCTATCACGTCAGGTCCCAATATGCCGCCGCTCTCTGCATCAAGGAACTGCGCGCTTGTATCGTTCTTGTTCAAAGCAGGCTCAATGCTCCAGCTGCAACTTTTGTTCTTCGAAGCACGACTCTGCCACTACTCGTGGCCTTGACCGTGCTGATTGCGGGCTACCGGCCGTTATTGGCCCAGGTGCCGGGTATTTATCGCGTGGATACCAAGGCAAGTCAGATTGAAATTCATCTGTTCAAAGGCGGCTTTCTGAGTTCTCTCGGAGACAATCACCTGATCGCTTTGACACGCTTTTCCGGGACTGCGGACTTGTCAAGAACAGCGCCATGGAAAGCTGAAGTGACCGCAGCCGCCGACTCACTGAAGGTGATCGATCCGTGGGGAAATCCCTCTGAGCGAAAGGAAGTGGAAGACACCATGCTGGGGCCGCAACAGCTTGACGCGAGCCACTTCCCTGAGATCGACCTTCGCTCTCTTTCCTTCAACCCCACCGCCCAGGACACGGCGTGGCACCTCATCGCCGATGTGAAGCTTCATGGAGTAACACGGAAGGCGAATTTTTCACTGGATTGTCATCAAATTGGCGACAAATTGGAAATCCGCGGGAAAAAGATGTTCAAGTTGACCGATTTTAACATCCAACCTTATAGCCGGGCTTTTGGGGCAGTTAAGGTCAAGAATGTATTTGAGGTTACCTACGACATCGTTCTGGACCGCGTCCAGTGAACTAAACATCCCCCGTAGCGGATTAGCATGCCAGTTTGGGAGTTCTGGGATTTCCCCTGGCGCGTACCGCACTTCTATCATGCCCGGCCAAAGACCTTGTAGAACAAGAACTTCGTGTATTGTTCGGAGGGCGAATTGAATCAGCGGGTCGTGGTGACAGGCATCGGCGCGGTAAGCCCCAACGGCATTGGCCGCGAGGCCTTCTGGGCGGCAACACGCCAGGGCAGAAGCGGAATCCGCCGCATCCAGCGCTTTGATCCTTCCTGGCTCCCAGTTCAGATCGCCGGCGAAATTGTGGGATTTGAGCCAGCCCGTTACATAAGCGCAAAAGATGCCGATCATGTCAGCCGCGTTGTGCCATTGGCGATTGCAGCGGCCGATGAAGCGATAACGGATGCCGGACTCAATCCGTCGCAGATGACTCTTGAAGATCGTCGCCGCGTCGCCGTTCTTCTTGGCTCTGGCGGCGGGGGCCAGGAATTTGTTGAGCACCAGTATGAGCTTTTCTATTTGGGACACGTGCGGCAGTGCAGCGTTTATACGGTCCCGTCGGCAACCATAGGTACGCTTGCCAGTGAGATCTCCATGCATTTCGGCTTTCACGGCTTCAGCCATCTTATGTCGACGGGATGCACCTCATCGACGGACGCGATTGGATATGCCGTGCAGAATATCCGTTGTGGCATGGGAGACGTAGTGATCTGTGGAGGAGCCGACGCTCCGCTGGCCCCGTTGATCGTGAAGGGTTTCACCCTGATGCGCATCCTGACCGCTTCCTGGAATAATCAGCCCGAGCGCGGCTCGCGCCCTTTCTCAGGGGATCGGGATGGCTTCGTGCTTGGCGAGGGCGCATGGATGTTCGTTCTGGAGAGTTACGAGCACGCGCAAGCGCGAGACGCGCGCATCTACGGCGAGATTTCCGGCTACGGCTCAACTTGCGAAGCCTTCCACCGGGTGCGCCTGGAGGAGAACGGCGAAGAGCCGGCTCGCGCCATGTGCCTGGCGATGGAACAGGCGGCAGTTGGACCAGAGCAGATTGACTATGTCAGCCTTCACGGCACTTCTACGGTTCTCAACGACCGTATTGAAACCCGGGCGCTCAAGCTGGCTCTTGGCAAACGAGCTTACCACATTCCAGCCTCCTCACCGAAATCCATGATCGGGCATCCTCAAGGAGCCTCTGGAGCGGCCGGACTGGCTACGACGTTGCTCGCGATACGGGACGGGTGTGTTGCCCCCACTCTCAATGTCGATGTTCCCGATCCCGATTGCGACTTGGACTACGTACCTCACCGGTCACGGGAAGTTGAAATTGAACATGCGATCTGCAACTGCATCGCTTTCGGCTCAAAGAACTCTGCGCTGGTTGTTTCACGGGTCGCGTAGGACTGCTTTTATCCATGCTTCGCGTTCCTTCACAAGAGTGGCTGGACGATGACCTCGGCACGCCCGGGGAAATCCGTCAGAGTTTTGACGACCTGTGGCGAATTAATCGCTGGCTGGGAGGCGTCTCGGGTTGCCTTCATCTGCTGGACCGGTATTTCGCCCGCCGAGGTTCCCGGCGTGCACGCATACTGGATGTCGGCGCGGGCGATTCGCGCCTGGCGGGCCGGCTTCGGGCCGAACTGGCGCGTCGCAATCGCAGTGTGGAATTTGTGGCCCTCGACCGGCGTCTCAGCCACCTGCGGAATGGTAACCATTCGTCGGGCAAACTATCCAAGATTGTTGCCGATGTCTCCAAGCTTCCTTTTCGGGAGAAGAGTTTTGAGGTGGTCATCTGCAATCTGTTTCTGCACCACTTCTCCGAGGGCGAAGCTGTGCAATTGCTGCAGCGCCTTGCCGGGGTAGCTTCCGAGGCGGTGCTGATCAATGATCTCGAACGGCATCCGCTCCCTTACGTCTTTATCCGCCTCGCCTGGCCGTTTGCGCGCAGCCGACTCACACGGCATGACGGTGCAGCCAGCGTACGTCAAGCCTATACCAAGGATGAGCTCGAAACGCTGGCCAGCCGTGCCGGCTTCAAGGAATTTGAGGTCGAACGGCTTCCGGCCTTTCGCCTTGGACTCGCACTATGGAAAATTTGAGTTTGGATTCCGGCATTCTGGATTTGGCAATTGCAGGCGGGGGACCCGCAGGAACCGCCGCTGCGCTTGAGTCCAGGCGGCATGGTTTGCAAGTGGCCATCTGGGACCGAGATCACTTCCCGCGCGACAAAGTGTGCGGCGAGTTCATTTCTCCTGAAATTCTCCCTTTGCTGCAAACCGAGATTCCTGAATGCGTGGCACGCGGGACTGTCATACATCACGCCGAGTTTATTTCGCAAAATGGTCTGACGAAGGCTTTTCGCCTGCCTGGCCCGGCTTTGGGATTATCACGTCTCACTCTGGATGCCACGTTGTGGGAAGCTGTAAAAGCGGCTGGCATCGAGGTGCATGAAAGCGAATGCGTCCGCAGGGTACGGAAGCTGGCTCCGGGCCACGGCCAAGCAAACATGTGGGAAATCGAAACGACCGGCCCGACTGTGAGGAAAGCGAAGGCGTTGATTATTGCCTGCGGGCGATGGTGGAGGATTGAGGGATTATCTTCGCCGGCCTGCGAGACCGAGTCCGCAAGATCGTGCGATTGGATTGGTGCGAAAGCCCACTTTGCCGGTATTTTACCGCGGGACAAAGTTGAAATGTATTTCTTCAATGAAGGGTACTGCGGGCTGGCTCCCGTTGAGGGTGACATTTATAACGTCTGCTGCCTGATTCGCCGCAAGCGGATTCGCGAATGCGGTGGGGAGGGAATGAATGATTTCTCCTCTTGGATAGTGAAACTGTCCCACCATCCTGCGCTCAAAGCGCGACTGAGCGGGACGGCGCAAGTTTCACCGGTGGTTACAACGGCGCCGGTTAATCTGGTGCGTGGGAAAGCGGCACAAGAAGGTGCTCTGATGGTGGGCGACGCTTCAGGATTTCTCGATCCCTTCACCGGAGAGGGCATTTCTATGGCCCTCCACAGTGGGAGATTGGCGGCACAGGCAATCGAAAAATCACTACAGGAAGGCCGCGGTGACGTGCAGGCGACTGAATATTACCGGGAGAGCCTGACACATGCTGTCCGTCGAAGTTACAAAATAGCGGCGCTGGTACGAGGTCTTCTCCACCGCCCGGCTTGGGTTCAGGGGCTGGCCACGGCACCGCTTCCGTGGATCGGGAGGAGGCTCGTTCGTGAGACGCGCTGGCGAGAAATCAGGAATTAAAGTTCAGTTAAGCAAGCTGGACTGAGAGTAACAACACGCGGCCCAAAAGAGAAAGCCCCGGGTCAAATTGCGTCGAGCCCGGGGCTTTCGTGATTCGATGAGTTTTGAAGTTGCACGGATATCCAGCGGGCAGTGCCGGATCCCCGTCGTCAAAAGATTTCGAACCGCTCCTGGTGGACGGTCGGGTCGCTCTTAACGACGAGATTCTTGTGGGTGAGCGATTCGATTTCCGTGATGAGCGTTCCGTCCTTGGATTTCAACGCTTGGGCCACCTCAGGGTTGACCCGCAGCGTCATCGTCTTGCCGTCGATTTCGCTGGCCATTTTCCGCGCCTCGGCCAGGATTTCGTTGGAAATGGTGGTGACGGATTTGACCCAGCCCGACCCGCTGCAGTACGTACAAGGGTCACAAAGAGTCCGTTCCAACGATTGTTTGACGCGCTTGCGGGTCACCGCCACCAGGCCAAAGTCATTGAAAGAAAGCACCTTGGTTGGAGCCCGGTCGCGGCGCAGGGCTTCTTCCAAAGCCTGCACAACCTTGTTGCGGTTGCGGCGCTCATCCATGTCAATGAAATCGATCACGATGATCCCGCCCAGATCGCGCAACCGAATCTGCCTTACGATTTCATTGACAGCATCAATGTTGGTTTTGACGATAGTGTCTTCAAGCCTGTTTGTCTTCCCGACATATTTGCCGGTATTCACATCTATGGCTACCAGCGCCTCCGTCTGGTTGATGACGATATAGCCGCCTGATTTTAACCATACCTTCGGCCTGAGGGCCTTTTCGATCTCCTCCTCGATCCCATGCTCTTCGAACAGCGGTGTCTGTCTTGTGTGAAGTTTGGCACATCCGAGGAGCGATGGCTGGAGCCGATTGATAAACTCCACGACGCGTTCGTAGTCTGCCTCATTATCAAGCCAGATGGACTTGAAGTCCGGCGCCACCAGGTCGCGCATCAGGCGCTGTGCCAGGTCGAGGTCCCGATACAAGAGCGCCGGCGCCTTCACTTGCTCTGCGCGGTTGCGGATCTCGTTCCAAAGATTGGTCAGGAATTTCAGGTCAGCTTTGATTTCGTCGTCCGAGCGGCCCTCGCCGGCCGTGCGGACGATAAACCCGCCCGTCAGCGAACCCTTGTTCTCAAGAATGATATTCCTCAATCGCAGGCGTTCCTGTTCTGAAGAGATTTTCCGCGAAACCCCGATGTGCGAAATCGTCGGCATGTAGACAATGTATCGCCCCGGCAAGGCCACGTGAGAAGTAATCCGTGCGCCCTTGGTCCCAAGCGGCTCCTTGGCGATCTGGACGATGATTTCCTGCCCTTCTTTCAGAAGCTCGGAAATCTGTAACCCTTGTTGACCGCCGGCGCGTGTGGACTCGCGTTCGCGGGGAGCATTCCGGCGGGAGTGCCTGCCGGCGCGGCGGCCTCGGCGTCCCCGGCGCGGCGCGAAGTGCGGCCGCGAATGCGGTTCACGCAGGGTATAAGATCGCTCGGAAGATTCATCACCTGCCTCAGTAGTCTCGGAGGCCTGCTCTGGTCCCTCGGAATTGTCTTCTTCTCCGGACTCGCTTTCGGAAGCCGAAGTTTCCAGCCGGGTTTCGGCGCCCGATTCATCCGATGCCGCTTCGCCCGCTTGTCCAGCTTCCTCGCCGACCGCCAGCTCAAAGTCCGGCAGGTTTTCCGGAGCTTCCGGGACATCGTATGTCGTGTGCAGTTGATCCTCCGCTCCTCCTTCCGCGGCCTCAGCCGAGGCTGAGGAAGCTTCAGGAACAGGGGTGAAAAACCGCTGCGAATCTGTCTGTGAGCTCTTCTCTCCGGCTTCCGCGTATCCTTCCCCTTGCACTTCGGCCAAGGTTTCTTCAGTTTGGAGACTTTTGGAGGGATAGGCATCATGCTCGATGTTGTCGGACCCAGGCATCTCTGGAGCGGATGCAGGCTCCGAGGCAGACCCATAGCTGGAGGCCTGCCGTGTGGCGTCAAGTGAGGCTGAGTCTTCTGTGGACGAGTGACTGTATTTTGCCAATGACTCGCCCGGAAGAATTTCGAAATCCTCGGAAGCTCGCGCTGGCGCTGGCGCAGGCTCCTCAGGCGCAGCCGGGTGCGGCTCAGAGTAGCGGGTGTGCCTACGCTCGCCGAAGCCGCCTCGTCCGTGCCTGCGGTGCCGCCGGCCACGATGCGAGCGCCGGCCAGGTCCCCTTTCGTCGCCCGGACCTCCCAAGGAGGAGCCGGGCAGGCGCCCGCCGGACGGTTCTGATGCCATGGTTTCTGCTGCGCCCGCAACGGAACTTTTCCTCGGCATTGACGATTCGTCTGCGGTCCTGCCGTTTTTTGGGAGGGCCTCCGTTTGGCCGGCGCCCTCAGCCTGTTCCTGACGCGCACCGCCCTTCTCACCCGTTTCAGGCGCCGCTGGTAAGCCTTGAGGTTCAACCTCAATTGTGGCACCTCGCGTCTGGGATTCGTTCAGGGCGCCTTCAAACTCATCCTGATCCTGGAGAGAGAAATCGGATACATACAGGAATGCATCCCTTTCCAGGCCGATGTCGACAAACGCTGACTGCATTCCGGGAAGGACCCGGTTGACACGGCCTTTGTAAATGCCGCCGACCAAACCAACGTCCGTATCGCGCTCGAAATAAACTTCAACCAACTGGCCGTCTTCACAAACAGCCACTTTCGTCTCGTGTGGAGACGATGAAATAAACATCTCCTTATTCATGGAAACTCCTTATTGTGGGACAATCGGCAAGGATCAATCCGCGAAAGCGGAGATCAACTTCGAGTGTCCCTGGCCCGGTCGCACACGCTTGTTGTTCCCGACCAAATCCTCGACCACCCTCCCTTAACCTCTTGAGGACAAGGGCATTGGGCAGAACCGCGCGCCGCGGGCAGGTGTGCCCCGGCCATGTATTTCAAAAAGTACGGCTGCTTTGAGCCGCGTGTAAAACTTGGGTCCGAAGACCCATTCAAAATATCGCTGCCACTTCCGGTAATCATAGTGCTAGCTAATTCACGAACCGCTGCATCTTGACGCTCAT
>JAKAWN010000579.1 GCA_021827245.1 Acidobacteriota bacterium
CTCGGTGCTTCCTCCGATGTGCGGAGTCAGGATCACGTTGGGGAGATTCTGCAGCGCATCGGAAAAAGCGCCGCCCTTGGTCTTCGGCTCTTTCGGGAAGACGTCAATCGCCGCACCTCTCAGCTTCCCGCTGCGCAGGTTTTCCGCAAGCGCCTCGTGGTCCACCACAAAGCCCCGGCTCAGGTTCAAAAAATACGATCCCTCTTTCATCATCCGGAACTCTTCGGCACCGAAGAATCCGCGGTTGTGGGGCCGGCCGTCAACGTGGAGGGTTACGAAGTCCGCCTTTTGAAGCAATTCCTCAAAACTGACCTTCTTGGCATTTCCACGCGCCAGAACCTCTGTCACATCGCAAAAGATGACTTTCATCCCGATCGCCTGAGCCAACTCGGAGAGTTGGGAGCCGATCTTGCCATAGCCGACGATACCCACGGTCATGCCGCGGACCTCATGGCGGTCCTTTGCGCTCTTCTGCCACGAGCCCTGATGAAGTTCAACGCTGTTCTGGAATACGCGGCGAACCAGCATAATGATCTCGCCCAAAGCCAGCTCCGCGACGGAGCGGGTATTGCTGTGGGGATCATTGAACACCGCGACTCCGCGATCCGAGCAGGCTGGCAGGTCAATCTGGTCGGTTCCAATGCAGAACGCACCGACCACGAGCAGCTTCGGAGCCGCGTCGAGAACGGCCTTGGTGATCTTTGTCTTGGAGCGGATCCCCAGCACCTCCACGTCTTTGATTTCCTGAAGGAGCGTGGCTTGATCCGGACTGCTCGGCAATCTCTTGACTTCATAGCCGGCTCGAGTGAATGGAGCGGCGGCCTCTTCATGAATGTTTTCAAGAAGCAATGCTTTCATCTTGATGTTTTCATCCTTAAAAAATAGAGTTGGCCATGGCTGGCCTCACACGTTTTGATGCACAGAACGCCTGATTTCGCCTTCGCGGGATTGACAAATCTGGCGATCACGCCCGTCGGCCTGAATGGGTTCCTGCGCTGTCAGGTACAGAATAATTTATTCTAGCGTGTGCGGTCTTACAAAGCGAGAGGTTGCTGTTTGAGGCTTGTCCGAGCCCTCTGGAAGCCAGGGCCGTTCGGCTTCGCCGGGGGGCGCAGAGGCTTGTATTGCAGCGCCTGCGATCGTGCCATCGGGGAAACCGCGACGATGTTTTGTCCGTCGCGGAATTTTCCATTTCCGCGGTTCGTGAACCCGCAACACACAACAGTTTGCCGATGAAACAGGCACAATCCGCAGCGTTAGAAGGCGAACCCTACAAAACCTTTGTTTTTTGCCCGGCGCTGACGGGTTCACTTGCAACGTCACAGGCGGGTGTGATTTTGATCACAGCGATTGGTGAGCGGGTTCATGGATAGTGAAGCAATGGGGCAGAAAACACAAAAGATCGAACAAGGGGGCAACGATGACAACCGAAGTGAGGGCCGGGGCAAGCAACCGAGATCCGATTCCGTATCCTGAAGACGCTTCGCGCAAGCCAGACACTTATGTTCCGAGCGAACCGCTCAATCCCTGTGAACTCGAGATCGACCTGTTCTGCAAGGGGATCCGCGTGGATGCTTCCTGCACGCTGGGTGAAGTGGGACGACCGCTGGTGCGCACGCGAGCCGGGCTGGGAAGCGGACTGGAGATGATCATTCCCGGAACGCTCAAAGATGTCTGGGTGAATGTTCCGGTTGAAGAGCCTTTTGCGCGGAAGTCCTGCTATCGGATTGTGAAAGTCGGGGATCACTTCAGGGTTGTGGACGACCGGGAGGGATTCAGCTATCCGGTCAGGCTCTCGCCGGAAGTCCCCTGGTACACACGCACCACATCGAGCGGCGTCCCGATGCAGCGAATCGGCGTGTTGCAAGGCACCTATCTCGGAATTTATATCTCGAATTCCTGCGGGTTCTGGTACCACTCGCCCGCACTGAACTGCAAGTTTTGCACCACTGGACTGAATGTGGGAGTGAACGAGGTTGCGCTGAAAGACGTCGAGGATGTCGTCGAGGTAGCGCAGACGGCGAAGTCGGAGTCGGGCGTCACGTTTACCCACTTCAACTCCGGCTACCAGACCAACCGCGATCTCGATCGGGCAGCGCCCTACGTGAAGGCGGTGAAGTCCCGCGTGGGCGGCCTGATTGGAGTCCAGTTGACGCCCAGCCGCGATTTGTGGAAGTACGACCGGCTGATCGACCTGGGGGCCGACCATTTCAGCTTCTGTTACGAGTTTCAAAACCCGGAATACTTTGCAGAGTTCTGTCCCGGCAAGGAAAAGCTGATCGGTCAGCAAACCTTCTTTCGGGCGCTGGAATATACAGCGAAGAAACTCGGGAAAGGAGCCTGCTCCGGTGAAATCATTGCCGGCATCGAGCCTGTGGAGGATACGCTCAAGGCCATCGACATGATTGCCGGCTTGGGAGCGTTTCCGACGGTGTGCATTTTCCGCCCCACCATCGGCTCCGACATGGAGCACTGGCCGAGTCCGCGCTATGAAGACATGGTCGTGGTCTTCCGGCACCTCTATGAGGCTTGCAGAAAGAATAATATTCCGGTTGACGTGACACCGAACATCGAGGTCAGCCTGGTGGTCCAGCCGGGCGATACGCGCTATCTGGCGGCGCCGGGCTGGACCACAACGCTGTACGAAATCAAGATCGACCTGCTGAAAAAAGCGGCACGGCCCTATTTCTGGTGGGCCGGTCGCCCCAGGCACATCAAAGCTTCTGAAGTCCTTACTGCACCATAGCGACTGGCCGAAGAATTCGCCCTCAAATCTGATGCTGTTGATGCGCCGGGCCTGAAGTATTACGCTTTTGTTATGGAGAAACAGATTAGCGCCGGGCGTGGTAAATTGCTGCCGGACATTGCTTTGCCTTCGGCTGAAGGCCGGCAGGTCCGGTTGTCAGATTATCGCGGACGGTCGAACCTGGTGGTGATTCTTGCCGGCGGGCTCGATGACGGAAATCTGTTACGGCTGCTGGACGAGGCTGCCTGGAAACACTCGGACTTCGCCGGCGAAGAAGCTGAAATGATTGTGATCTTGTCGAAGGATCGCGCCGGGCAGACTCCACCGGTGGTAAAAGCGGGTTGGCCGTTTGTGATTCTGGCTGACAGCGAGCGCCGCGCGCACCGCTTGTTTAATGCCCTGGATGCCGCCGGCAAGCCCCTGCCTGCTATCTTCATTGCAGATCGGTATGGTGAGATCTGCGCCGAATATCAGGTCGGGGCACAGCACGGGATCCCCAAAATCGACGAAGTGCTGCAATGGTTGTTCTTCATCAATAGCCAGTGCCCTGAGTGCGGCGCTCCGGAATGGCCATAAGTATCACGGTGTGTTCAGAAAATACGTTTACCCGTAGCACCACCCTTCGGGCGGCACGCCAAGCATAAAGCCCGCCGCTACACCTTTTCAAAACGCCAACTGAACTTTGAAAAAAATGACGCTCTCAGCAAAGAGTAGTGTTATCGTCAGTTGCAAGCGTCCAAGCCTTCCGGCTCCGGCACTGAATGATTCTCTGAAATTGTCGGGCAGAGCAAAGTGGCGGAGCGTTCGGTCAGACTGGGAAGCCGCTATGCTGCTGGTGCGCAACGCTCAGCGTGGATCCCTTAAAGCACATCACGATAAGGTCTGTGCGCCGTTGAACGCCGAACTTCGCAAGAAGATTTGAGACGTGGAATTTTGCCGTGCGCTCGGAAATGTTGAGCTGCCCTGCGATTTCCTTGTTTGAGAGATTATCCAGCACGGCCTGCAGGACCTCTCGTTCACGCCGGCTCAAACCCGTCCAACTG
>JAKAWN010000580.1 GCA_021827245.1 Acidobacteriota bacterium
TCCGATCTATGTATAGAAGGTTGTTGTATCCCAGCCCGTTAAGTTCCGCTGGAATCTGGACCCCGTTGGATTCGACGTACATCCGCAGGGCGTACAAAAGGTCTTCTTCATTCAGGTCGTCCGCGAGCCGTGGGGTGCCACCCTCGAGCGCGCCGGTGTCGTTGACGAGTCGCAAGAGTGGATCGAGACTAATGCGACCGCGGATGTGACGACCAAGGGCTTGGGTGAGGTTACGGAGTTCTCCCGTGCTTTCGGCTATTTGCTCCGCCGTTTTTCCTTCATCACGGACTTGTTTGAGGAGGCGCTTGAGCAGCGGGTCCGTTCCAGCGAAGAGCTCTTTAGCGGCATCGCGTAATGCATCTAGAGAGTGCAGGGTGATCTTATCGAGGGAGTCGCGCTCCGCCTCGAGTTGGTTTTCGATATCCCCACCAAACGTCCTGCCGATGTACTTATCGAGGTAAGACTCTACGACCCGGCGATACCCGGCGAAGTCCCCGGCGGGGACGACGGCGAGGGCTTCGCGGCACTTTGCCTCGTCCTCCGTATCGAGACGGAACGTGTATGTCAGTTGTGCCTCCCAGGGTGAATCGAGTTTTGTCAGCCATGTCGCGACCAGTGCCTTATCTTCAACCGTGTCGGTGGCTGACGACCGAAATGTGGTCGTGATGGTAATGGCGGGTGGGACAGTTAAGTCCGCACAGGGATGGTGGAGGTCGTAGAAGGTAGGACGGCTACGTGACTTCTGGTCCAAAACGAGCCCCAGTGACCTGATGATTGTCGTCTTTCCCGCATTATTCTCCCCAAGCAGGATGTTCACGCCAGGGTTGAAGTGCACGACCTGGTCGAGAAAACATCGATAGTTTTGAATGTGGAGCGTTGCCAAATACATGATGTTCCATAAGATACCACAGCGCACCGACGCTCCAAAACTGGCGCCACTACGAGAACTTCGGTGGATTCATTCTATGATTAGTGAGGGTCTTTCTGGGATCGTCATAGCCGACTTTGCATTCAGCATCAATCCAAACCGCTATTCGTTGAAACAGCCATGCTTTTGGTCTCCATCTGCTTTCCATCCCCCGCTGTCGAAGGAGTGTTACGCGAGGAGCATTCTACGGAAGCACGTTCTGCGGGCGATGCGAGTCTGCTCGCAGATGATCGAATTCCGGGACCAATTGGAATGGGACAATAGGCGAGACGACTTGACCGGCTATTTGTTCGATCCGTTCAACCGACATGTTGCCGAGGAACTTTGCTGCCGCCGCGATGTGCGGGACGAGTTCCGGCACCAAGCCCATCAGTCTGGCGCAATTCGCGTCGGCAGCCACAGGATCATCAGCTAGCACGAACTTGCCGAGGTGACGGGGTGAACCCGCCAGCGGGCCATTGCCTTCCATCGCTACGATCCCATCCGCGATCACGAAGTTGATGGGAACCGTGGCGCAAATGTCCACGATGCAGCGCTCGATGCCTTTCCAATGGAGAATGTTTTTCGGCCAGCCGTATTTCACGCCCGGAACCACGCCAAACATGTTTTTCATGCTGAGCGTCACACCAGTCCAGTGGTGAGTTTTGATCTTTGGCATGGAGACAACGAAGTCGGATCGGAGAACTGTCCGTGGCAGCCAGATTTCGTAGAGTCCGGAATAGTCAGCACGAAGCTTGACTTTGGCGACGTCATCGCGATTGAGATCAATGAATGGAACCTGGACTCTCGAAAGCTGCTCAAGAAGGCCGCTCTCGTGGAGCACAAGATAGGTGTCGCGGTGGTGTCCAGGACCTTCGCCCACAATCACCGATCGGGCTCCCAAGCGTTTGAAGCAGTCCGCTGCGCCTGCGACCAGCAGCGGGTGGGTGTTAATGTGCGCGCCGGGGATGTAATCCACCAAATTCGGCTTGAGCAGAACGGATTTGTTTGAAACGTCGAGGTCAAACAGCTTGAGTCCTTCGAAGAGTGTCTCAACGAGCGATTCGGTGTAACTGTCGGCATTTAGAATCGCAACCCGAGACCGCGCGGGGCGGCGATCTTTATCGAATCGCAGCAGCAGGAAAGGAAGCGACGCCGCAACCTCCGCGAAGGACCTTCTCTGGTGAACATCTTGTGTGGGTTGATTCATACCATCAACCGAAATGGATTCCCGTGCTCCATGCAACCAAGGGCGATAGCAGCGATTGCGAGCGTTGCGGTGTCCTCAAATTGATCCCTGATCATTCCCGATAACCGCCCCTGTTCCTTGACCACTGGCTGGCCATAGGCGTGCATTGCCAGAATGGACCAAGCCAGGCTCCATGCAGATTGGCAACTCCTTGCTTCCTGCCGGAGCCATGAAATACTCTTGGCAATCACATCGCATTTACACTCCTGTTGCAGCGCGAGGAGCGCGATCGCGGTTGTGTCCAAGTGAGGCTTCATGGGCGCACCATAAACAACTCCATTCCCAGCGTTCCAACCACCCTCCGTGCAGGCACGGTCAAGAAGCATTGCGACTCCACGGCAAATGCGGTTCGCGACCTTTCGGCTTCGACGGCGAGGGAAACATCGCTTCAGGGCAGTAACTGCAAGAGCTGTCGGCACGACCCAACTGAGCGTGGCGGGCTGCCATGGCCAACCGTATTTTCCCGGGTCAAATCTGACATGCGTATCTTGCGCGCGAAACTTCCACCTCCAAAGCGCGTGGGCTTCCTTTCCGCGGCATCGCAGCAACCAGCTTATTCCTCGCTCCACATTACTTTCATTTCCGAACTTGCTCAGCGCGAGAACAGCCAAGCCTGTGAGACCACATCCTTCCCGGTCGCCAGCGAGCGCCGGCCAAGCGCCGTCAGGGTGTTGCAACCGCAAGAGTGATTCCATTCGTGGAACCGCTGCAGGCTTGCATCTCGGATGGAGTGCGAGCAAGGCCAGACAGGTTGGCTCAAGCGCAACTTGAGGACACTCCCGGCGGTAGCTCCAGCCGTCGGGCATCCGCCGACGTGTCAATTCGTCCCGAAGGATGCCGCAGTTTGTCACAGCACGAGTTGTAGAAAAAAGTATGGAAGCTGTCAAACAGCCGGATAAAATCCCTCGCCTTCCCGAATCGGACGCTGAGATCCATGCAAAAGATCAGCGCGTAAGCTAGGCCTTGCTTTCATTGGGAAGTAACATTCAACAAGGGTTAGGAAAATTGGACGCCGCGATTTTTATGGCGCGGGAGTTGCCGTGTAACCTCCGAACGAATTGACCGCTGCAACGTCCATGGAACTTGTTAAAAGATTTGGACGGCAAAATATTTTTGTCGAACGATGGCATGGCGTTTGCTTGGCCGAAGAACCGCATGGGGCTGAGACCGGGAAAGCCCAATTGCTAAAGAATGTGGACCGCAAGATGTTTCCCTTTGGCGATGGCGTGGTGGTTGCTTTGAAGTACGCCCCCGGGACGTAGCCGGAAAACACACCGCCCGTTTGTTAAAACAGTTGGACGAGAAAATATTTTTTGCTCCGGATTTCGGATCGAAGCCCCCCAACCACTTTGCGGCCGCAAGTCTCTGTGAGGAAATGAACTACAAGCGTTCGCCCTGACAACAGTTCGCTTCAAGAGTCAAGGCTCTCACTCTTTTTTGGCCCCATTTTCCGTGTGCAACCTCGCCCGCCAGAATTCCAAACAGATTAAATTGACTGCCCGGGAGGTACGGGCATGTTCGCATCCCTCGAAGACCTGCGCGTTCGGCTTCGAAGCACACGGTACGTCATTGATCCGGTGACGCTCAAAGCCGTCTATCTGGCGGCTGAGATGAAAAAGCCGCTGCTGAT
>JAKAWN010000062.1 GCA_021827245.1 Acidobacteriota bacterium
AAAGATCCCGGTAGATTTATTCGTCACTATTTTGAGCCTTTGGAATGCCGATATTGAAAACAAATGGGTTGCTTTCCAAAAACGTTCAAAAATCGCCTGGGACCGCGGAAGTTGGGTTAGCCGCTCCATAAGCTGCCAGAATGTCTGCCAAGGAAATGACCCCCTGGAGGTTATTAAAGTCGGCACGGTGAATGACCGGCAAAAGAGGCCAATCGCCAATCTGTCGCAAAGCCGCGTCGAGCGGCTGATCCGGATGCAGCCATGGCAGCAAAGGACTGGATAGAGCCCTCGCAAGTGGCAAGGCCCCCTTGCCCTCCTTGGCCAGGCGGCGCAACTCCTCTTTGGTGACGCCGGTCCAGTCGCCACTCTGATGGCTGACCAGGAAGAATTCAAGGGCGCTTGCGGCCACCCTTCGCGACGCGTCAGCTACGGTGTCGGCAGCGCGCAACACGATTTCTGCAGGAGGCCGCATGGCGTCTTCGACGCGCAGCGTCGAGCTCTCACGCTGCTCTTCCATCGAGGGCAGGTCAGTGCCATCCTGCCGCGAAAGCAGATCGAAGAGGGGTACCGGTTGGTATCTGAGCGAAATCAGGTAGGCGATGGTGTTGGAGATCATGACGGGCAGGATGATGGAGTAATTGCCGCTGAGCTCCAGCACCATGAACACCGAGGTCATGGGGACCCTAAGGAAGCCCGCAAAGAGCACCCCCATTCCGACCAGCGCAAAGCCGCCGACTGTACCTCCCAGATGCGGGAAGAAAATGTGCTCGACACCTCCCACCGCGCCCCCGATCATCGCGCCGATAAAAAGCGTGGGAGCAAACATGCCGCCGGGCGTACCGCTCGAGAATGAGATGCTTGTGGCTAAGATCTTGAAAATTGCCAGAAAGGCGAGCAGCTTCCAGGTGAACTGATCATGCAAAGCCTGGTCGATAATGGGGTAGCCGGCTCCCATTACCTGGGGCAGCCAGATTCCCATAATGCCGATCAGCAAACCTGCTGCCGCCGGCTGAACATAGTGGGTCCATCTCGGCATCGCCTTCGAGCGGAGCCGAAGATAGGAAACCAGTTTAACGAAGGCGAGGGAGGCAAACCCGCCGACCACGCCCAGGATGGCGTAAGAAAGCAACTCGATCGGATGCACGAGGTGAAAAGGCGGAACACTGAAGAGCGGTTCTTCTCCAAGGAACAATCGAAACACCATCACGCTGGAGACAGCAGAAAGAACGATAGCGCCCAAAACGGCCGAACTCCACTTCCCGATCACTTCTTCGATCACGAAAAGGACGGCAGAAATGGGAGCGTTAAAGGCGGCCGCCAGCCCTGCCGCCGCGCCTACGGGAGCAATCAAGCGCACTTTTTCCCGTGAAAGGCGAAACCGCCTTCCCAGCGCCGAGGCGATGCCGGCGCCGAACTGAAGAGAAGGATCTTCAGGACCGAGTGACTGTCCACTTCCAATGGCCAAAGCACAAGTCAGGAATTTTCCGATGACGGTGCTGAATGGAATATACCCGTCGTAAATATAGACGGCGGCTTTGGTCTGGTTCACGCCGCTTCCGCGAACCCGCGGGAAAACAAAGATAACCAGAGCGGCGACGCCCAGCCCGGCAATGGTGGGAACGAGAACAACACGGAATGGCCCTGGGGCAAGGCTGGAGCCCAGGAGCTTGATTCGAGTCAAATCAATCGCAATTTCAAAACAAACAACAGCCAGCCCGGAGAAAAGTCCAATGATGACGGCTAAGAGGAGAAAGAGTCCTTCGTCATGAAGAAAGATGCGAGGCGGGCGCATCTTCTTGAAACGGTTGCGGATTCGACTCCAGTATTTCTGCGGGAAAGGGAGGCTCGATGATGCCGGAACATCAGAGTTAACTTCTGCGGGACCTGTCACCTTTCTGTAACACCTCTCGAGTGTGAAATCATCAGCAAAGCCTGGTCAGGCAAGGGAGGAGTTCCGCAAGCCTGTTGAGCCGCTTCCTCCATCTGAGTGACCACATCCATCACGTTGTTGATAAGATCGGGATGCCGTACCAGATTTATCCTGGTCACTTTGGGCTGTTCCTTTTTCGCGGTTGAATAAGCTTCCGCCAGCGGACCTGAGGCCTGTTTCGCCAGAAGATTGACGTCGCGGCTCTTGGCGCATTGTTTCAGGTGGGAAAGCGCCTGACTAAATGCCGCAACCGTTCGTCTGCTGCGTTCCTCCTGGGAGAGCCTTCTTCCGAAGGGGTCAAGTTCGAGGACCAGCTTGCTGATTTCGAGCTTCTGAGCAGCGCCCAAGTTCCTGCGGTCCAGATCCACCGCTCTTTGGAGGTATCGCCGGGCCTGAGCGTAGTCGGCAAGCTGATACGCTGCATCGCCTGCTCCGGCCCATGCGTCCGCCTGCTTGGGATTCAGCTTGATCGCTTGACGGAACTCTTCGAGCGCGCGCCTGTAGTCCTGGACCTGCATGAACATGTTGCCGACCTCGGCATGAAGGTGAGTGTCGGCTGGAAGCTCCGTCTGCAGAGCGATGAGTTCGGATTCCGCCGCATTCTTCTCACCTTCCTTCAGCAGAAATTTACATAATTCAACCCGCACGTGGCGGCGCTGGGCCCCGGGATCGACCTCCCAGGCCCCGAAAACAGCGGTGTGATAATAATGGATGGCCTCGCTGACATTATGGGATTTGGAAAACAAGCGGGCCAGCTCGAGATTAACTTGCCCGCTTCCCGGCTGCCGCTCCCAGAGCGTTCTCAGTTGCGCTTCCGCCTCAGCCAAGCGGTTGGCCCTGACGAGCGCTTGGGCAAGAAGCATCTGGTACCCTGTGTTGTTTCGGGCGTAGACCAGGGCGGTGTGGAAGTCGTCAACCGCTTCTTCAGGGCGGTCTGCCTTGAGAGCAGCTTCACCCCTCTGATACCACCTGCCGCCATATGCCTGCAGTTCGGCGTGATATCTTGTTGTCGCTATCCCCGTGATAACGAAGAAAATAGCAAGCAATACGATGCTGACCAGAACCAAGGTGTCTTGCTCCAGGGACCACAAGAACCCTTTTGGCCGAGTGCAGACTGGGCAGGCTGCCTGCCCGGCAGGAATCAGTTGCCCGCATCTGGGGCAAAGCCGATCACCCTCTGAAGGCATAGTTCCTGTCTTTCTCCCACTGCAAGTTCAATCGATCGGGAGTCTCAAGCGCTTGAAAGCGGCTTGCGAATGGTTTTGCGGAAACCACTGAGTGTTCAGGCCCTCCTGAACTCCTGACGATCGCCCCAAGAATCTATTCGTTCCGGTGCTCCTGTGCTTGACGAAAGCCCCTTCCTGCTCGCGGTCGTCAAGCATTTGTCTCAATTCTTTATATTAACTTAACACATCTTGCAGGCCTCATCGTGATGTCTGCGCACGTTTCACTCAATTTGCATTCATCCGGAACCAGACTACAATGCGCAGGCGTTGTTGCGTGCTGGAGGGGATTGAGCAATAGGCAATGATGGACTTGGACCCAGCCACTGCGGAGCTATCAGTAGGCCCGGAAGAAACAATGGCGCCATCCTGAATTTCCCTATGCGTCTGTTTCATTCTTTTCGATAGCGAGGCCTTACCCCTCCGATTTCGAACTCCCTTCCGGTCTCAGAGGGGCGAAGTGTTGGTCCAGCCATCATTTTCGACCGCTTGGCGAGACTATGGCAACCATGCGGTCTCCTCGGTTGAGTACGGACTTCGGATTGGGCAGTGGCACGTCATGATTCCGCACGATGACAACTATATCCACATTCTCCTCGCCTGCCTCCTCTGTGCATTTCTGAGCCGACTGGCCGACATAGCTGCTTTCCGGGCGAACCTGGCAGCCCAGAATTCTCCTCCCTTGCGGAAGATCAACCTCTACCCCCGAACTCAGCAGGGACATCACATTCAAATGCGCCAAGCGGTCTGACTCCCGAACCTTGCGCTTTCCGAGAAGATTCAATTCCACTCGAAGGTACTCAGCGTAGTGCGCCGGGGAGTCGTCCCGGTGGGGAACCTGAACCTCGTACATGCTCTGGTACTTCAGTTTCAGGAACGAAGACAGCCGGGTTTGAACCAGGTAACTGATCAGCACAGCCAGGGCGGCAACCCCAGCAGGCGATACCCTCCCGTCACTTCCATCACCATGACTAGAGTCGCGATGGGGACCCGTGCTGCGCCCCCAAATACTGCCGCCATGCCCACCACCGCAAAATCCGGTGAAGGCTGGTGAAAGAGCAGCGCAATCGCGCCTCCGAGCATTGCACCCACATAGAGGTTTGGCGCAAAGACTCCTCCGGAGCGCCCTGGAGAAACAGTGAGGGCAAATGCCAGTATCTTGACGAAGACTAGGGTGAGCAGAATCTTCAGAACCATGTGGCCGTTGATCGCCTCCTGAATCCAGCCATATCATCCGCCCAGAATCTAAGGGAATTCCAGGGCCAGCAGACCGACACCCAGGGCTCCGATCGCCGGCTTAAACCTATTGGAAATGGGCAGCAGCCGGAAAGCATCGCGCAACTTGTAAAAGGCGACTGGAAGCAGGGTGGCAATCAATCCGCTGGCCACGCCGAGGGCGGCATACCAGACATAATCCGGAGGACTGGGAGGGGGCAGGGACTGCGGCACCTGGAGCAGCGGTTTCCATCCCACAAAGGCTCCTTCAATCGCGTAGGCGACGATCGAGGCGATCAGGGCACAGAGCAGCGCGGAGCCTTCAAACTCCAGGCTGCCATAGAGAACTTCAATGGCAAACAGCGCCGTCCCGATTGGCGAGCGGAAAATGGCTGAAAGCGCCGCGCCCATGCCGATGATGACAAGAAGCCTACGCTCCTCGTCAGTGCGATGGCGCAGCGTCGCGTAGACTGCGCCGAAACCTGCGCCGATCAAGGCTGTCGGCCCTTCGCGTCCCGCCGAACCGCCCGACCCGATGGTAATGGCGGAAGCGACCATCTTGAGAGGGGCCACGCGGGCACGGATAAATCCCCCTGCGCGATGATAGGATTTGACCGCCGTGTCTGTGCCGTGGCCTTCGGCTTCCGGCGCTTAGGTATAGACGAGGAATCCGGAGATCAGCCCGCCCACGACGATTACAGGAACAACCAGTCACAGGCCATGCGGTCCAATCACCTGATGGAGCGCCTCTCCCCTGCTCTGGAGGCTGGGGGCCTGGTAGCCCGCAAGGTCAACCAGGAAAAGCTTGTCGCACATGCGCAGCATCCAGGCAAAGAGCAGGGCGGCAAAGTCTCCCACGATTCCCATCAGAACGCTGTCGGAAAGAAGTCGCGGCTCGCCTTCATTCGCCAAGGCTTTCCTCCTTCAGCGCAATTGAATAACTGAATGCCTTTCAACGCGATGATCAGACCATCCTACCGATTGCAATTTGTGTGATGCCGCCCCAGCCGGAGCAAAAACGACACCCAACCGACGGTCCTGGAGGCCTCCTTTGTGAACCCATGCCCCCAGGATGTGAGGTATACCAGATGGAAATCAGAGCCCTGGTCATCAAAAAGCTTAGCATGCGACAAGGACCATTTGAAATGAAGAGAACAGAAATTGTCCCCTGAATCTGCGCCTGAAGAAATCCTCCGGATTCCCCTATTTCGACGTTGAACGGTCGACTCGAGGTAGCGCCCTAGGCAAAGAACTGTCTTGAGATGGGCTAAAGCTTCGCCAATTTCCGACCGATAAGCACAGTGCGTGGGCGGCTCGGAGCTCAGTAAGGTCCGGGCTTGCGGTGCGCAACCCAATGGCAGAGTCAACGGCTGTGATTCGTGGCCCGGCACAACCCATGTTGCAGGCTGATCGCTGGAGAGATCCAGTCCGGGCAGAGAGAGCGATACGCGATCTTTCCCACGTTTCAATGCTGGTGTTTGCGGTTACGGCTGTAGCCACAGGCATTCTGGCCTGCGTTTCCCTTTTTTCCGAATTCGGGATCGGCGCGTCCGCGACCTTCATCATCGTGGCGATTCTGTTCCCATTGCTCTGCGGTTGGCTGGCAAAGGAGCGATGGCGCGCGAAAGGGCTGGAGGATCAGATCAGGAAACTGCAGGCAAACGATGGACCAGCGAGCGGGCTTTCACGGTATGGTGATGACACGCCCATGGGAATGCTGATTCTATCTTCAGACTTGAGGGTCTGGTTCGCAAGCCAGACGTCCCCCAAAGGCGAGGTCCTGAAGCCCTACGAAGTTCTGGGCTGGAAGATCCAGGATGTTGTGCCAGTGACAGGAATTGAAGACCGTGCAAAAGCCCTCTTGGACCGTTCCGACCCCGCGGTTAGCTGTTGCTTTGACGCACTCGTTCGGGCAGGCCTGGCGGGCGAGCGGCCAGTGCACATTACCATGACCCGTATTGCCTCTTGGCAAGGAGAAGACCGGGTCCTTGTTGTTGTTGAAGATGTGCCTCCGGGGTGTTCTAAACAACCTCGTCTGCCAGTGGAAGGTTACGTATGTTGAGAACCCCCTTCTTGTCCGCGCCAGGCATCACTGAAACGGAGGAGAAATCCAAAATGACTGGCAGAAGAATGACAACCGCCAGCACAACTCTGGTAAAGGCTGTCAGCAGGATTCCGTTCCTCCACTTGGAATTCAAGCAAACTGTTCCGACTTCTTGTGACTGACACGCGAGGGAATGGCCGAGCAGTCATGACAGCCATTTCTCACGTCTGGGGAGGTGTGTATGGCGAAGCGTTCAACTGTTGCGAGCGTGGTAGCAGTACTGGTTCTGACGGGATCGGCATGGGCAGTCCAAAGACCGCACAAGCTGACAAAACTCGGGGCAGGAGTGTATCTTGCTTCAGAGTTTGATGCGGCAACAACCTATCATATGCTGCGAGGCTGCGGCAGCCAGTGTTATGAGGCGAATCCGATGGTTCGGCCTTTTGCTCACAATCCGGGTGTCTTTGTCGTCTTAGGCGCCAGCGCGTACGCGGTCAACTACTTTGCCCGCAAGCTGGAGGACCGCGGGCGTCACCGATGGGCGAAGGCCTTGCGTGTTCTGGCTATCGGAGTACATGTTGGAGCCGGCGCGCAAGCCCTGGCCCACGAGCCTTAGCAGGCGGCGCCGAGAGTCCGTGGCGAAGGCCAGCAAACTCTTTCGGCGTGCCGGATCTTCTCGCGCTGGAATTCCTCATCGCCTTCCGTATTCCGTGTGGCTTGATTCGCAGAGACTGACCTTTTCGTTCAAAGTCCGCTGATCTGACGTCCTGCACGGTTTTCCGGCGAATGGCTTCCACAAGAGCCAAAGGCGGTCGTCGATGACCGTCAAGACTAACCCACATTTGTTGCTGTACAATTGGGTAGAGTTTTCCCATGCGACATCAGCGCGCGCTTTCTGAACCGTCTTATGCCGTGCCCACCGCGGCCATCGGGTTTAGGCCGGAGTATCTGGACTTCCGGCGCGGAATTCGTGTCGGAAACCTGGAAGATAACGAACGCATCACGCGGATTCTGAAGCTCGGGTTGGAATCGCGTTACCGCCAGCCCTTCGTGACGGAGCGCTGGGGACGCGGCGTCTACTGGCAATGGATTGGTTATCTGCCCCGGGCTAATCGCGAAGCCAAGCCGATTTCGAATCGCGTCAGCTTCGGATGCTCGAAGTTCTTCCTCTCGGTTGACACTGACGAAAAATTCTTCAAGTGCGGCATGCAGGTGGAGCGCGGCCATGTGAAGGCGGTGCACGGCTATACGGCCAGTCAGCTTGCGGATGACTGGGATTGGCACCGGCTGCTCAAAACTCTCAAGCCCGCGAGTTTTATGGAAAAAGAGCTGAAGCGGCTGGTGGTGCGCGAGGGATTCAGAATTCGGGCCGGCAGTTGGGAAGAGGAACCCATCTATTTTTCAAAGTCGAACTTTGCGGGTGCTGCAGGAGTCGCCCGGATACTTCGAAAGGCCCCTCCACCAGACTGGGCGGGCTTCCAGCTTTTCTACGCGATGGATGAAAGGGAAGTGCGCACTTCGACCGGAGTGGATCTGGTGGAATCCATGATGGCCGTGTTCGAAGAAGTCACTCCTGTAATGAACCTCTGCATGCAGACGCGGTTGGAGTGATAAGCAGGTTCCTGCGGCCGTATACGTGTTGAATGAGTTTTCCCTGCCTTTGAATTGGAACCAAAACTGATCACGGACACCCCAGAGAAGGAGCGTGACACATGCGAAGAGCAATGAAGCGAACGGTCAGCATCGCCGGCACTTTGCTTGCGACGGCCCTCGTCACGTTTTGCCAGCAAAGCCAATATTCCAATCCGCCGCTGGCCAAAACGGCTGCAGAGAAGAAGATTCTGGCGGAAATTGCCCACGTGGCGAAGGACCACGAGACCTATCTCAGCGTTCCCCGGGAAGACGGTGAAGCGCTCTGGGTCCTGACCGAAGCGGTGGGCGCCAAGCGAGTGGCGGAGATCGGCACCTCGACCGGCTATTCGGGACTCTGGTTCTGCCTGGCGCTCGAGGCGACGGGCGGGCACCTGACGACTTTTGAGATCAACCACCAGAGATTCACCGAGGCCCACCAGCACTTCAAAGAAGCCGGGGTCACAGACCTGGTCACGCAGATTGAAGGGAACGCCCACCAGAACATCGAGAAGCTGAAAGGGCCGATTGACGTGGCCTTCATTGACGCCGACAAGAGCGGCTATGTAGACTACCTAAATAAGCTCCTGCCCCTGGTCCGGCCGGGCGGCCTGATCCTCGCTCACAACTTCGACATGGCGCCGGACTACGTTCGCGCCGTCACCACCAATCCCGATCTGCAAACCATCTTTTACATGCAGGGCGCAGGACTGGCGGTGACCCTGAAGAAGCGTTGAAGCCAGCATGGCTGGCCGCGCGGCTACGGTGCTTCCTTGTCGGTCGAACCGCCTGTTCCTGAGGGCGAGCAGGCAGGATGCCAATCCGCACTACGAATGGCATCCACGTTGGGCGAACACTCACGGCACTGCTCAACGTGTTTGACGGCATCATTCAGGTCCCAGCCCAGGCACCAGTGGAGATAAGCGATGGCCACGGTCGGAGAGCGGTTGGCGCCCGCCGTGCAATGGAGATACACGGTATGGCCTTCCTGAAGCAGGCGCTGCAACGCCGCCACGCATTCCGGAAGCCTCTGCTGAAGATGTGAGTCATCAAAGTCTCTGACAGGCACCCGGCAGAGCTTGACGCCGCTGGCCTCATAAAGCGATTCAAGAGGCTCGGCGAAGAATCTGCCGGCGCGAATGTCTTTATCGGTCTGAAGGTTCAGCACGGCCGTGATGCCCTCGTGCCTGCGCAGCATTTCGACCTCATGGGCGGATTCAAGATAGGCGCCAACGAAGAGGTGAGGCAGGATCTGGTCATAGTCCATCATACTTCCGGGTTTTCCCTGGCATTTGCTTCCAGGGAGCGCCGGTCCCTTGTTGCACGGACTGATTATGCCGACGCGCGGGTTGAAGCCTGGACCTCCGCGGGCGTTGCACTTTTTTCAAGCGCCAGATCGATCGCTTCCTGAATCGTCTTCACGTAATGTAGTTCCACGCCTTCCAGCATGTCGGGGTGAAGGTCCTCTTTGACGTTGGGCTCATTGTCCGCGGGCAGAAGAACCTGTGTGACGCCGGCGCGCCGGGCGGCCAGGACTTTTTCCTTGATGCCGCCGATCGGAAGCACCTGCCCGCTGAGGGTGATTTCACCGGTCATCGCCAGACGGGGGTGAATCGGGCGGTCTGAAAGCGCGGAAACCAGGGCCGTCACCATGGTGATGCCGGCCGAGGGTCCGTCCTTGGGAATTGCTCCTGCGGGGACGTGGATGTGGATGTCCTCATTCTGAAAGAACTCCGGATCGATGCCGTAGTCCTCCGCATGCGCGCGCACCCAAGCCAGCGCCGCCTGCATGGATTCCTGCATCACTTTGCCCAGTTGGCCGGTCATGGTGAAGTTCTTGCCGCCCTTCATGGTGGTGACCTCGACGAAGAGGATGTCACCGCCGGTGGGAGTCCAGGCCAGCCCTACGGCGACGCCCGGTTGGCGGGTACGCTCCACAATTTCCGTCTCCATGCGAAAGCGCTGGACGCCGAGAAAATCGGCCAGATTTTCAGGAGTGACGGTCAGCTTCTCCTTATGGCCTTCGGCAATCTTCCGTGCCTGTTTGCGGCACAGCGTAGCGATTTCGCGCTCCAGATTGCGGACGCCCGCTTCACGTGTGTAATGGCGGCTGACGGCGGCAACCGCTTCACGAGTAAACTCGATCTGCTCGCCGAGCTTGATGCCGTGTTCCTCGGCCTGTTTCGGGATCAGGTGCCGGACGGCAATCTCAATCTTTTCTTCCTCCGTGTAACCCTGCAGTTCCAGAAGCTCCATGCGGTCGAGCAGTGGAGGCGGAATGGTGTCCAACTGGTTGGCCGTGCAGATAAACAGCACCTTGGAGAGGTCAAATTGCACGTCCAGATAGTTGTCGCGGAAGTGCGAGTTCTGTTCAGGATCGAGGACTTCCAGCAGTGCGGAGGAAGGATCGCCGCGGAAATCGCGCCCGATCTTGTCCACCTCATCCAGCATAAAGACGGGATCGCGGGTTTCGGCGCGGCGAATTCCCTGGATGATTTGCCCGGGAAGAGCGCCGATATAGGTGCGGCGATGCCCGCGGATTTCCGCCTCGTCATGGATGCCGCCGAGCGACATGCGAATGAATTTCCGGTCGAGCGCCCTGGCAATCGACTTCCCGAGCGAGGTCTTGCCCACTCCGGGCGGCCCGACAAAGCAGAGCAGAGGCCCTTTCATCCCCGGCTTCAACTGCAGGACGGCGAGGTAATCGAGGATGCGCTCCTTGATCTTTTCCAGATCGTAATGGTCGGCCTCCAGCACGCCCTTGGCCTTGTTGACGTCTACCTTGAGTTCGCTGACCTTCTGCCAGGGCAGGACCACCAGCCAGTCGAGGTAAGTGCGGGTGACATGATAGTCGGCGGCGGCGGGCGACATCTTGGCCAGCCGGTTCAGCTCTCGCAGGGCTTCCTTGCGGGCTTCTTCGGTCATGCCTGCGGCCTCGATCTTCTTGCGCAGCTCTTCGATCTCCTGCTGTTCGTCCGCCTCGCCCAGTTCTTTCTGGATGGCCTTCATCTGCTCGCGCAGGTAGTATTCGCGCTGGCTCTGGGTGACCTGATCCTGGACGTCGGATTGGATTTTTGAGCGAAGCTGCAGCACCTCAACCTCACGGGCCAGCAGGTGGTTCAGGCGGTCGAGCCGGCCCTTGAGGTCCAGGCTTTCCAGCAACTCCTGTTTCTCCGTGCTCGAGAGAGAGGGAAGATTGGCCGCGATGAAATCCGCCAAGCGGCCAGGATCATCGATGTTCATCACCACTGTCTGCAGGTCGTCGGAAAGCGTGGGCGAAAGCTGGACCGCCTGCTGGAACAGGGTTGTCACGCTGCGTACCAGTGCGTCGAATTCGGCCTTCTTGTCTTCCGGAACCACGTCCGGCAGGGGCTTGACCCGGGCGCGGATGTATGGCTCCATCTGGAGAACTTCCTCCAGGGCGATCCGCTGCAAACCTTCGACAAAGATAAAAAGGCTCTGGGTCGGGAGCTTGATGATTTTGTGGACATACGCGACGCTGCCAATCTGATAGAGATCGGCGGGCTGGGGAGAATCCACGCGCGGATCACGTTGCGCGATCACGCCAATGAACTTCTCGCCTTCAGGCAGCGAATTGATCAGTTCCAGCGAGCTTTCGCGGCCCACCGTCAGCGGCAGAATCGCGTTGGGAAACAGGACGGTGTCCCGAACCGGCAAAATAGCGAGGTTGGTGTATTCAATCGATTTTTTCAGCTTTTCGCTCATCTTTGGATATCCCCGGGCAAGCGGATTTGAATCCTCTTCATATCCCCCGTTTCGCGGTCTGTCAACCTCACGCGTCTAGCAACATTCTATCATGCATGGCTTCGTGGCTATTCGCGGCAAGCCCCGGTATGAAGTGTCAAACGAGACCGTAAACTGTAGAAAGTGTCCCTGCAATACTGAGATGCACAACCGGTACGAAAGGGTTCGGGGGAAGCCGGAGGCAGAACTCAAACGCGGCAGGGCGGAACGGCTGGCCCTGAGAAGGCGCGAGCCGCACGCGATGTACAGCCGGAACCATGAAACCGTTGTTTGGCCGGCTTGAAATTCGCAGGAATTGCCTGGCGAGGCTAGTGTTATTTGCGTCTCGGTCTCCGGTTCGTTTTTGGCGATTGTTTGTTTTCAACAACATGGCCCGGTTCGTTTTTCGGTTCGTTTCGGTTCGTTTTTTATGCACTCTAATGTTTTCAACAACTTCTCCGCTTCGTTTTTAGGTTCGTTTCGGTTCGTTTTTGGAACACGCTCCTTTGTTTTCAATAACTTCTCCGGTTCGTTTTGCGAAAATAGATATTTTTTGTCCCATTTGTCTCACCGTTCGTGCGCTCTCGGTCAGTTTCCTAGCCCAGTTTGCACCAAATCCTGCCATTGCTTCTCCATCTCTACCGGCGGTCCCGAATCATCCCAGATGCTCTCAAGAGGCTACCATACTAGCCGACAGTTGTCAAGGGAATTCTGCGTTGCACACAAGATTCTTCGCACACATCGCGGAAACCGCGATGTGTGCGCCTCCCGCGAAGTCAGGCGGCATTCTTTCGCCCCTCCGGGGCTGGGCTGCCTTTGGTGGCTTGCTGTCCCCTGGCTTGCGCCGGGGGCTAAAATCTATCGGCCCTCCGGGCCTGCAAGATGGGGCCGCCTGCGACCCGCGCTTTAGATGCTTCTATTTTCTCGCCATTGTCAGATACATTTACATTTTGTCTCGAGTGCGCCGGTTGCTCACATGCCGCTACATTCCAAACTGCGGCACGTATGCGCCTCCCCGACATCAACACGTTTTCCATCAGGTTAACACTTGTGCGGCTGGCGGGACTGCTTTTCAACGTGCGGCGGATTAACGGTCACAGCAGCGGGTGGCTGGTATCACTGCAGGCATAGCGACAAATGCTTATGCTAAAAAGGTAAACGTGTCGAGATCCGGTTCGGCAACTGACATGCGAGCAGATGTCGAAGAAACGCACTCTGATGGTGAGGGGGAGCGTGCGTTGAAGGCTTCGGGCGCCAGCCTGAGGCCGAGGATTGCGAGGTCGCCTCTCCGCAGGCCGCGAGCGAAATTCCACCATCGCTGCCGTTCAAAGAGTTTGGCGCGTTTTTGCCGGACGTCCGCCCTGAGGCTGCCAGGGTCAAGAAGGTCTTGCCTGGCAGAAACCCAGCAGATTGACTTTCAACCTCGAGTCATGCGGGCGGATTCCCCGCCGGAAATGGATCTGCCGTTTCACCGGGGGCACGGCCCTTTCTCGGAAGTTCCATCTGAGTTGCCCTCGCGTTAGCGACTTTCTGCGGAAGGAGGCTCCCATGAACCGAACGAAGTTTGTTCTTGTCCTGGGATTGCTCCTGGGACTTTGTGCGGCGTCACTCGGTGCTGCCGACCCTCCCAAGAGTACTGCCAACTGGGACAACCTGAAGGCGCTGGCGCCCGGCGATGACGTCCGCGTTGTGCTCAATGACAAGAAGTCGTACCGTGGCAAATTTCAAAGCCTGACCGACAACGGTATCGTGGTTCGCGTGGAAAAGAACGACCAATCCTTTGAGCGGACAAACATCCTCCGCGTCACGGCCAAAGGCCAGTCGCACCGGTTGCGCAATGCGTTGGTTGGAGCGGTCCTTGCAGCCGGTGTTACGGCCGTCGTCGGAGCTGCGAGCCAAGAGCAACAGGCCTATGTGCTGGCACTCGGCGTCCCAGGCATGGCCGCCAGTGGCGCCGTGGTGGGGGCGGTTATTCCCAGCGGCGGATGGCACGACGTTTACCGAGCACGCTGACGCCAGGATGGAAAGTTGTCGCGCCGCGAGGGAGGTGCTTCATGATGCAGCAGGGGAAAAAGTTTGCCAGGCTGACCCTGGTGATCATGTTCCTGGCGCTGGTGGCTATGGCACCGCAGGTTGCAGCCGCACAGGGGAAGGACAAGCATAATTGGGACAACCTGAAGCGGCTGGCGCACAACCAGCAGATCCAGATGGTTCTGACTGACGCGAAGACGTATCGGGGCGAGTTCCAGAGCTTCAGTGGAGAAGCGATTGTTGTCCGCGTGGCGTCCGGGGTCCAGACATTCGCGCGCAATGACGTCCTGCGGATCTCGGCGCGAGGCAAACGGCATTCGAAGCGAAACGTTCTGATCGGGACGGCGGTAGGCTTCGGCGTCGGCATGGCTGCGGGAGCTGCCATCTGCGCGTCCGACAGTTGCAGCAGCGGTGCGGAGCTTTCTATCCTCGGATTGGTAGGAGCTCCTCTCGGCGCCCTGGCAGGCTATGTAGCGCCGACCGGAGGATGGCACGACATCTATCGAGCACGATAAGGGCGGACCCTGGCGTTGCCGGCGGCGGATGCGATGCACCCCGGCGGAACGCGGCGCTTCCGCAACAAGCCCCGTCTGCGCGGTTGTTGCCTTTGACCCTCACCTTTCACCCCTTATATAATTCACCCTGACACATATTTTCCTGAGAAACTCGAACGGACCGTTGCCGTTAAGGCAACCGTTCCGGGTTGTCGGTGAGTTGGCGAGTCGATCGGGGCGGGACGAACCAGATTCTTGCGTTTAAGGAGGATGCTATGGATCGGAGAGCGTTTATTAAATCCGGTGCTTTGGCGGCAGGATGGGCGGCGGCGCCCGGTCTGGCCGGGGCGATGCCCTTGCCTTCTCCGGACGACAAAGGATTCAAACCCATTCCGAAGCGGCGGCTGGGCAAGACCGGCTGGGACCTATCGATCATCGGCATGGGCGGAATTGTTATCATGAACGCGGACCAGGCCGTAGCCAACAACACGGTGGCGCAGGCGTATGACGCGGGGATTAATTATTTCGACGTAGCGCCCAGCTACGGCGACGCTCAGCAACTTCTGGGCCCAGCGCTCGAGCCCTACCGCGATAAAGTCTTTCTGGCCTGCAAGACCGGGGAACGCGATAAGGCGGGGTCGGAAGCTGCTCTTGATGAATCGCTCAAGATGCTCAAAACAGATCACGTGGACGTATACCAGTTTCACGCGGTGACCACCCTGGACGATGTCCATCGCATCATGGGCCCGGGCGGCGCAATGGAAACCTTCCAGGCGGCCAAAAAGGCAGGGAAGATCCGCTTTATCGGCTTTTCGGCGCATTCCGTCGAGGCCGCACTTGCCCTGCTTGATCACTACGATTTTGATACCGTGCTTTTCCCCATCAACTTTGTTCTGACCTCCCGTGAAAACTTCGGGCCGCAGGTGATCAAGCGCGCGCACGAAAAAGGCGCCGGCATGCTGGCCATCAAGTCCATGGCCAAGTCAAAATGGCCCGCGGACATGAAGGGAAGTCAGAAGCCCAACCCCAAAGAGTGGTATCAGCCCTGCTCGGTTCCCGAGGAAGCGGCTCTGGCCCTGCGCTGGACCCTTTCGCAGAACATTACGGCGGCCATCCCTCCGGGCGACGAGCGCTATTTCCCGCTGGCCATGTATGTGGCGCAGAACTTCCGCCCCATCGAATCGGAAGAAGAGAAGCTGCTGATGGCGCACGCTCAGCAAGCAACTCCTATCTTCCCCAAGGCGTGAGCCGGCCGGCTTCGTGTATCGGCGGTCTATGACCGCCGGAGTCTTATGGAACACAACCCGGCGGTCATAGATCGCCGCTACAGGGTCTTTCATCCCTTGCCGTCCAGGTGTGATAAACTGGTGACACTGATGAAAGATGGGGCTAAAAAAAACCGGAAATCAGAGACTTTTTCTTGGGCGAAAAGCCATGCCGCCTGGCCAGGCGTCGGGAATCCGTTTCGGGCCGGGCGTGAGGAGCAGCGAGCCTGCTCCCTCGTGCCACGTTCATGAGGGGCACGCAGACGCGGCCTCAGTTTGACTGAGACTGCCCAATCCGACTTTAGAAGGAGGTCGTTATGGGAACTACACCTGTCACTGCTAAAGGAGGCGCAATGCCGTTTACTTGTCCTGCTCTGCCGTATCCGAGCGATGCGTTGGAACCATATATCGACAAGATGACCATGGAAATTCATCACGACAAGCACCATGGCGGGTATGTCAACAACCTGAACAAGGCCATAGAGTCCGTGTCCAGCCTGGCGGGCAAAACCGTCGAAGAACTTCTGGCCAACAACTGCGCGATTGTGCCGGAAAACATCCGGACTGCCGTCCGCAACAACGGCGGCGGCCACGTCAATCACTCGATGTTCTGGACCATCATGGGGCCGAAGAAAGGCGGCGAGCCGACCGGGAAACTGGCCGAGGCCATCAAGAGCACTTTCGGCGGCTTCGATCAGTTCAAGGAAAAATTCAGCAACACTGCGGCGACTCGCTTCGGTTCCGGCTGGGCATGGCTGATCAAAGACAAATCCGGCAAGCTCGACATCTATTCAACGGCCAATCAGGACAGCCCGTTGATGGAAGGCAAGTTCCCGGTGATGGGGCTTGACGTGTGGGAGCACGCCTATTACCTGAAGTACCAGAACCGCCGCGCCGATTACATCAAGGCCTGGTGGAGCGTGGTGGACTGGGCCGCCATCGACCGTCGCTTCACGACTGGAAAGTAAATCAGGAGGAACATCGTACAGGTTACAAGGTGAGGAAGCTTGTAACCTGTACGCATTTTTCGAGAGTCAAACGCCATCTGAAAGCCGCGACTCGTCATCATGGCCAGGATCACCGAACTCCTCGTGAACGGGAAGCGCCACGCAATCGACGCCGATGCGGAAGACTCGCTGCTGAACGTCTTGCGTGACCAGATGGGGCTCACCGGAACCAAATTCGGATGCGGCGAAGGCGAGTGCCGCGCCTGCACGGTGCTGATGGACGGAAAGCCCGTCCATTCCTGCCTGACGTCCGCAGCCGAAGCCGCCAACAAAAAGATCACCACCATCGAAGGCCTGGCCCAGAACGGCCGCCTGCATCCCGTGCAACAGGCCTTTCTCGACGTTCAGGCGTTGCAATGCGGCTACTGTACTTCCGGCATGATTATGATGGCCGTGTCGCTGCTGCGCGAGCATTCTGACCCCAGCGAAAAAGAGATTCGAGAATATATGGAGGGCAACATCTGCCGCTGCGGAACCTATCCGCGCATTGTCGAAGCGATCCGGCGCGCTGCAGCGGCCATGAAGGAGGTGCCGGGATGAGCAAAGAACGGATTCCGAAAACCGTCATCGGCGAGGCGCCGAATGAAATCCTGGACCCAGACCCCCGTCCGTTTAAGGTCACACGCCGCGATTTCTTCACCCTGGTTGCCGGCAGTGCGGCCGTCTTGCTGCCACCCGCCAAGGCTGGCGGCAAAGGAGCTGCCAAAGCAAGTGCGACGGGGTTTACGCTTCCGCCTCTGCCGTATGCAAGCGATGCGCTGGAACCCTACATCGACAAGATGACGATGGAAATTCACCACGACAAACATCACGGTGCGTATGTCAATAACCTGAACAAGGCAATCGAGTCAGCGCCCAGCCTGGCGGGCAAAACCGTCGAAGAGCTTCTGGCCGACGATTGCTCAATCGTGCCGGAAAGCATCCGGACCGCCGTTCGCAACAACGGCGGCGGACACGTCAATCACTCGATGTTCTGGACCATCATGGGACCCAGGAAGGGTGGCCAGCCGACAGGCAAGCTGGCGGAAGCCATCGAGAGTACCTTCGGCGGGTTCGATCAGTTCAAGGAAAAGTTCAGCGCTGCCGCCATGGGGCGTTTCGGCTCAGGCTGGGCGTGGCTGGTCAAGGACAATTCCGGCAAGCTCGATATTTATTCGACGGCCAATCAGGACAACCCCCTGATGGAAGGCAAGTTCCCGGTGATGGGGCTCGATGTGTGGGAGCACGCCTATTACCTGAAATACCAGAACCGGCGTGCCGAGTATGTCCAGGCCTGGTGGAACGTCGTCGACTGGGCAACGGTGGAGAAACGCTTCACAGCTTGAAACCGTTCTGAAGCCGAAAGCGGCTCGGCGACCGCTTTAGCAGGTTGCTGAAAAACGTGTAGCGGCGGCTTTATGCCGCCATACATCGATTGAAAAGGCTGAAGTTATGGCGACCTAAAGTCGCCGCTACGGCTCAGGCTCTGGATTTTTCAGCAACCTGTTAGCGTTCGGCGCGATGCACACGCCTTTAATTCCGTGAAGCGATCCGGCGCGCCGCAGCGGCCATGAAGCAGTCTCACGCATGAGCAGAAGGAAAAATCCCGAAACAGTTGTCGAGCCCGAGCGCTACGAGTTCTCGGAGCTGCCCCTCCACCACTTTGAGCTTGGCCGGCGCGACTTCGTCAAGCTGGTGGGCGGCGGAGTGGCAGTCTTTGCGCTGGCGCCCAAAGGCCTGGCACAGGAATCCGGCAGACAATTTTTCCGCGTCGAGGAGCAACTGCCCGACAATATCGGCGCCTGGCTGCATATCGGCGGGAACGGCGCGGTGACAGTCTATACGGGCAAGGCGGAGATGGGCCAGAACATTCGCACTTCGCTGACGGAGGCCGTGGCGCAGGAGCTGCACGTCAAGATTGACACGATTCGCCTGGTAATGGGCGATACTAGGCTGACGCCCTTCGACATGGGAACTTTTGGCAGCCGCACTACGCCCACCATGAACAAGCGGCTGCGGCGTGTGGCGGCGACGGCGCGCGAACTGCTGATCGAACTCGCTGCAAAGCAATGGAACGTTGCTTTCTATGACCTTGTGGCCGAAGATGGCAAGATTCGCGAGCGCAACGGCGACCGCACGGTCGAATACGCCGAGCTGGCCAAAGGCCATACGCTTGCTAAAGCCGTCATTGAAAACGATCCGCTCACTCCTGCCAGAGATTGGACGATTGACGGAACTTCCGTCCCCAAGATCAATGGCCGGGAATTCGTGACCGGCGAGCATCGCTATCCATCCGACATCAGCCGGCCGGGCATGCTGTTTGGGAAGATCGTGCGGCCGGCCGCATTTGGCGCCACGCTTGTCTCGCTGGATGACAGCAAGGCTCGATCCATGCCGGGCGTGGTGGTCGTGCACGACGGCGACTTTGTGGGCGTGGCCGCGCCCAGCGAATTTGAAGCCGTCAAGGCCGCCGGAGCGATCAAGACCAAGTGGAAAACTGATCCGCAGATTTCCAGCGTGGAACTTTTTGAATACCTGAAGACCCACGCCCAATCCACCGGCCACGGTGATTACGAAGAAGGATCGATTCAAAAGGGTCTGGCTTCTGCCGTGCATCGCCTGCACGCGACTTACGACATCGCCTACATCCAACACGCGCCGCTCGAGCCGCGCGCCGCGGTGGCGGAATGGCAAGACGGCAGACTTACCGTCTGGACCGGGACCCAGCGGCCCTTCGGCGTGCAGGAGCAACTGGAAGCCGCATTCCACCTTTCGAAAGACAACTGCCGGGTGATTGTTCCCGATACAGGCGGGGCTTACGGCGGCAAGCATACGGGCGAATGCGCCGTCGAGGCGGCGCGCCTGGCGCGTGCGGCCGGCAAGCCGGTGAAGCGCGTCTGGACCCGCCAGGAAGAATTTACCTGGGCTTATTTCCGCCCCGCCGGCGTGATTGAAATCCGGAGCGGCGTCAGCGCCGACGGCCTGCTGACGGCGTGGGAGTTTCACAACTATAACTCCGGTGCGGCGGCTATCCGGACGCCATACTTCGTTCCCAATCAGCACATCCAGTTTTTTCCCGTGGACGCGCCGCTGCGCCAGGGCTCCTACCGCGCGCTGGCCGCCACGGCCAACCACTTTGCGCGTGAGTCCCACATGGACGAACTGGCGCACAAGGTGAAGATGGACC
This sequence comes from Acidobacteriota bacterium, assembly GCA_021827245.1. The sequence goes on from JAKAWN010000062.1 coordinate 19,749, forward strand.
CGCTCGAGTTCCGGCTGAAGAATCTGAAGAATGAGCGGCTGAAATTCGCTTTCACCGCCGCAGCGGATGCGTTTGGATGGAAGAATCGCAAGAAATCGCGCGGGCACGGCTTCGGAATGGGCGGCGGTTTTGAGAAAGGCGGCTACGTTGCAACCTGCGCCGAAGTGGCCGTGGACCACGGAAGCGTCCGCGTGGTGCGCGTGACCGTCGCCTTCGATTGCGGCGCCGTGGTCAATCCGGACGGGCTGCGCAACCAGATCATGGGCGCTAACGTGATGGGCCTGGGCGGCGCGCTGTTTGAGGCCATCAAGTTCGATAACGGACGTATCCTGAACAACACTTTCATCCAGTACCGCGTGCCGCGTTTCAGCGACGTTCCCAAGATTGAGGTCGTGCTGATCGACCGCAAAGACCAACCTTCTGCCGGCGCCGGCGAAACGCCCATCTGCGGCCTCGCTCCCGCGATCGGCAACGCCATCTTCAACGCCACCGGCAAACGCATCCGCTCCATGCCGATGGTTCCGAACGGGCTGAAGAAAGCTTAATCTCCGCCGGCCCGGAACAATTCCCCAGTGACAACATTCGATTTGGGTGTCTCGCCGCTTGTCTTTATTTCTTGTCTTCGGCCTGCGCGATCAGTTCCACATCGACAGTGATTTTGACGTCGTCGCCCACCAGAACTCCTCCGGTTTCGAGGGCCTGGTTCCAGGCGAGGCCGAAATCCTTGCGGTTGATTTTGGTGGTGGCCGAAGCGCCGACGCGGGTGAATCCCCAGGGATCTTTCATCGGCGGGGTGGGACCCTCGACGTCCAGCGTGACTTCGCGCGTGGTGCCGCGGATGGTAAGGTCACCGGTTACTTTCAAGCCATCCGAAGTTTTCTCCGCCCGCCTCGATTTGAACGTGATGGCCGGATAGTGCTCGACATCAAAGAAATCGGGGCTTTTGAGGTGGTTGTCGCGGTCGTGCTCGCGGGTGTTGATCGTGGCTACATCGATGGCCGCCTCGGCGGACAGGGTTTCGGGTTTGCCGGGGTCGAGCGAAACTTTCCCGCTGACCTTCGTGAACTCCCCCTTGACGTTGGAAATCATCATGTGACGGACGGAGAATTGCGCGTTGGAATGGGCAGGATCAATGTTCCATGTAGTGGTTCCCGGCTGTTTTGCCGGAGCTTGCTGAGTCTGTGCCATGTTGCACCTCCTGAAACTTAAGATGTATCGAAACGAATATCGTTACAACGAATAATTGTGCCCGGAAAAGTCAGGTCTGGCTCGACCGGACCTTTTCGAGCAGGGATGAAAGCTGTTTGAGATCGCGTTCGGTCATGTGGCGGAAAAGCTTGCGTTGCAGTTGTGCCAATGGCCTGTCCAGTTCCGCGAGGAGCCGCAGACCCGGCCTCGTGATCCGCGCGGTCACCACACGCCGGTCGCGCGCCTCCCGCGAGCGGGTGATCAGCTTTCGTTTCTCCAGCCGGTCGAGCAGGCGGGTGATGTCCGGATCGTGCGTCACCATGCGCGCGCTCGTTTCGCCGCAGGTAAGGCCATCGGACCCCGCGCCGCGCAGAATTCGCAGAACGTTGTACTGAGTTGC
>JAKAWN010000581.1 GCA_021827245.1 Acidobacteriota bacterium
CCGATCTCTTCCGTCAGCCATCCTCATGTCGTAAAAGTTCTTGGCGGTTACAACGACGAGCTTTCGGTCGCTCCGGGCGGCGGCTCGCTTGTTTTTACTCATCAGAGTCTGACCAAACCGCCAGAGATTTACACCGCTTCGGCGTCAGGCGGCGATATGACTCCACTAACGCACATGAACGACGCCGTCATGGCCGGCATTGAGATGAATCCCGGCGAAACGGTCAAAACGCCCGGTGCGCTCGGCGCGCAAATCGAAAGCATTCTGGTCAAGCCACCCGCTTTCGATCCAAGCAGGAAATATCCCGGCCTGATGCTGATTCACGGCGGCCCGCAGGAATCGTGGACCGATTCCTGGTTCTACCGCTGGAACGCGGAGTTGTTCGCTTCGTTCGGCTACGTCGTGATGATGACGAACTTCCACGGTTCCCTCGGCTATGGCCAGCCCTTCACGGCGGAAATTTCCGGCGATTGGGGAGGCGCTCCTTACGAAGACCTGATGAAAGCCACCGACAATCTCGCGAGCCTTCCCTACGTGGACAAGAACCGCATCGGGGCCGCGGGCGCAAGTTTCGGCGGCTATATGATCGACTGGATCGAAGGCCACACGGACCGCTTCAAAGTTCTTGTTTCGCACGACGGCGTCTACGACTTGCGCTCCATGTACGGCGAAACCGAAGAACTCTGGTTTCCGGAATGGGAATTGAAAGGCGTGCCGTGGAAGAATCCCGCGCTCTACGAGAAATGGTCGCCGTCGTATTACATCCAGAACGCCAAAACACCCATGCTGATTTTTGAAGGCAACAGGGACTTTCGCGTGCCCGAAGGCCAGGCGATCCAACTGTTCACTTCGCTCCAACGCCAGGGCGTGCCCTCCAAGTTCGTCTACTTCGAGCAGGAAAGCCACCTGGTCATGAAACCCCTCGACAGCCGATTCTGGTACCAGACTGTGCAGGACTGGCTGGCAAAGTATTTGAAGTAGCCAGCCGTCAACAGTTGGATGTGCAATGTCAATAAACTTCTTCGACGAGTACTGCGCTGAACTCTTCCAACTTTCATCCTTTGCCTGTAAACTCTTCTTTCACAATATCCAGCGAAGGACAAAGCTATGACCAAAGATGAAATTGTTCGCAAGCACAAAGACTATCTTTTCAACTGCGTGACAACGTACTACAAAGACCCGCTGGTGATTGACCATGGCAAAGGCCAGTACCTGTGCGACCTCGAGGGCAAGCAATATCTCGACTTCCTAGGCGGCATTGTGACCATCAGCGTTGGGCATGCAAACGAAAAGGTGACTTCGAAAATCAAGGCCCAGATCGACCGCGTCCAGCACACCTCGACGCTGTTTCCGTCCGAACCCATTGTGGCGCTGGCGGAAAAGATGGCCCAGATCGCACCCGGCAAACTGCAAAAAAGCTACTTCACCAACAGCGGCTCTGAAGCCAATGAGGTAGCCGTGTTGACGGCCCGCATGCACACGGGCAATTACGAGCTCATCGCGCTGCGCCATGGATACAGCGGCCACACGCAACTGACCAAGTCGCTGACCGGACTGGGCACCTGGCGTAAGGCCGGCATCGTGCCCTTTGGCATTGTTCACGCTCCCGGGCCATATTGCTACCGCTGCCCATACACGCTCACCTACCCCAGTTGCGAACTTCACTGCGCGAAGGACATCGAAGAAGTGATTCGGACTTCGACCGGCGGCGCCGTAGCCGGGCTGCTGGCGGAAACTATTCAGGGCCTCGGAGGCGTAGTCGTGCCTCCGCCGGAATACTTCAAGATTGTCGCCAACATCGTGCGGAACTACGGCGGGCTCTTCATTTCCGACGAAGTTCAGGCAGGGTTCGGGCGTACCGGCAAGCGATGGTTTGGCATCGAGCACTGGGAAGTCGAGCCGGACATCATGACCTGCGCCAAGGGCATGGCCAACGGAGTCCCGATCGGCTGCACGATCGCGCGGCCGGAAATCGCCGACAGCTACAAAGGCCTCACCATCTCCACCTTTGGCGGAAATCCAGTCACCTGCGTTGCTGCCAAGGCCACTATCGACCTGATTGAAGAGGACCGGCTGATGGATAACGCCGAAACCGCCGGCAAACGCTTCCGGGAAGGGCTCGAAGGCCTGAAAGAAAAGCACGCGTCGATTGGCGACGTCCGCGGCATGGGATTGATGCAGGGCCTCGAACTGGTGAAGGACAAGAAAACTAAAGAGCCGGCGGGCGATCTGGCCAACAAGGTCCTTGAACGCGCGCGGGCCAACGGCCTGATCATCGGCAAAGGCGGCCTATACGCCAACGTCCTTCGCATGTCGCCGCCGCTCAATATCCCCGTGGCGGATGTCGATCAGGCGGTCGCCATCCTCGATAAGAGCCTGGCAGAAGCCGCGAAGGCATAGGGAAACTGCAGCCAACCAAATAACATTTGACGCCGCGGTTGAAGTGTCCCGGCGCAGACAAATCCATGTCGAAAGGGAGCAAGCAATGAAGTATCGAGAACTGGGCAGAACCGGATGGAAAGTTTCAGAGATCAGTTTTGGCGCGTGGGCCATCGGAGCCATGTGGGGAAAAGTGGATGACAAGGAGTCCGTTGCAGCGCTGCACAAAGCATTGGATCTTGGCATCAACTTTTTTGATACCGCCGACGTTTATGGCGGCGGCCGCAGCGAGCGCCTGCTTGGGCAGCTCCGCAAAGAGCGGAAGGAGACGTTTTACATCGCCACCAAAGCTGGCCGCCGTTTAAACCCGCACACCTCCGAAGGCTACAACCGGGAAAACCTCATCGGCTTTGTGGAAGACAGCCTGCACAACCTGCAGACAGACTGCCTGGACCTCGTTCAACTCCACTGCCCGCCAACCGAAGTCTATTACCGTCCGGAAGTCTTCGAGGCCCTCGATGGGCTGGTCAAGGCTGGGAAAATTCGGCATTACGGCGTCAGTGTTCAGAAAGTTGAGGAAGGGCTCAAGGCGCTTGAATATCCCGGCATTCAGAGTGTTCAGATCATTTTCAACATGTTTCGCCACAGGCCCGCGGAACTCTTTTTCCCTGAAGCCAAACGCCGCCGCGTGGGCATCCTGGCGCGCGTCCCCCTCGCAAGCGGGATGCTGACAGGCCGAATGACCCGCGAGACAACGTTTTCAAACGACGACCATCGCAACTTCAATCGCGAGGGTGCGCTCTTTGACAAGGGTGAGACCTTTTCAGGCGTAGACTACGAACTCAGCCTGGAGATTGTCGACCAGTTGCGTGGTCTGCTGCCGCAGGGAGCCACCATGGCCCAGTTCGCATTGCGCTGGATTCTGATGTTTGATGCCGTCACCTGCGCCATTCCGGGCGGCAAACGGCCTTCCCAGGTGGAGGATAACGCCCGCGCTTTGGACCTGCCGCCGCTCAGCGATGCGGTGATGGAACAAGTGCGCCAGATCTACGATTCGCGGCTTCGCCAACGGGTTCATCAACTCTGGTGACGCCGGCAGTCAACCGTGAGCGGACCGGCTCTATTGTGCAAAGTTTAAGCTGAGTTTTCGACGTTTAGACGTATACTGTATGGATTACGGCGTGGGGGGGGAAGAGGCTTGTCGATACGGCTCGCCTCTAAGTCCAATGGGGCACATTTCCACGAGGAGAGTGGACAGAGGGAGGTGTCCCATGAGCGTATCACGCAGACGATTTTTCCAACTGGCTGGAACCGGCCTTTTGCTTCAGTCACAATTGCCGCAGTTTTTGAAGGCGCAGGCAGTGCCCGGAATAAGC
>JAKAWN010000582.1 GCA_021827245.1 Acidobacteriota bacterium
CAAAGTCTCCCTGCGCCCTGCCGCCGACCGAGCCAACTCAGTCATGCGCTGAGACTCGTCGCCCCGTCGCAATCGGCGTCTGTTCAAATTTATTCGTTTTTGAATGCGCGCCGACAGTTTCCAGACTACTTGAAGGCAGCCAGAGATTGACCACGGGGACACGCATTATAATCAGTACAGAAAAAGTGACAATCCGTAATGTCTACTGAAAACAAAGATGTTGACACCATTTTCAAATCGGATGTTACTTCATGGATCGGAGAGACTTTCTAAAAAGAGGAATTATAGCCAGCGCGGCAACTACGGCTAATCTCGGGCCGGTGCAGGCTTCAAGCGCTGATCCAGCTATGACGGGCAGCACGGACCCGAATAGGGATCTCGTCGAGACTTCGATTGTGATTGAGAACGCGGAGTTTCGATTCACTATCGGGACCGACGGAATTGCTAGAGGCCTGCTTCATAAGCGGAGCGGCCAAGAATGTCTTGAGCCCGGGGCGGCAGCACCTGTTTTCTGGATGAAACAATGGCTGCCGTTGCCTGGCCAGTTCCTGAAGCTTTACTCGACGGGAGCCGAAGTGTTTCCTGCTGAGTCTGTCCGCCGCGAAGGCGATCTATTGGTTGTCCACTTTGCTCATGTTCCTCACGAAGCCACAATAAGGTTGAAGGTGACAGATGGCTACGTGGCATTTCAGGTTGAAAAAGTAAGATATAGCCAGCAAGGTTTCAGGCAAGGACTGGATCAGAAGACCGCCATGATTAATGAGTTGGTGTTTTTGCAGATCCCTGCGCGTAACCGGAAGAATTTTGGAACGTGGTTGAATGTGATGTGGGATGACGAAGTGGCAGTGAACGTTCTGGCGGCTGATCCATATGGGCGAATAAGCCATGAGCCGCGAAAAGGATATCACCTGTTGAAGGCGGGAACCATACATAACGTCCGCACCGAAGGTGTGACTGCGGCCCTAATTGTTATCAAGACTAAGACCTTACTGGATAGAATAGCCACCCTCGAGGAGGATTTTGATCTGCCGCGGGGCGTTGAAAGCCGGCGACGGAAAGAATATAAGTATTCCTATTACGAGATCTGGTCCGGTATTCCACAAAATACCGATCAGCATATCGAGTTCGCAAAGAAGGGTGGGTTCCGTACTTCCGAAATTTATTACAGGGCGTTTGCCAAGACAGCGGGGCACTTTCCGTGGCGGCCTGAATTCCCTGACGGGATGGCAGACCTGAGAACTGTCACGCAGAAATTCAGCACGGCTGGAATCATTCCAGGAATCCACATTCATTACAGCAAGGCAGACAAAACCGATAAATATGTCACGCCAAAGCCCGATCCTCGGCTTAACTTGCGTCAAATTTTTACCTTGACCGCCGCTCTCGATGCCACTGCAACTACAATCACCATTGCCGAAAATCCTTGGCTCTGCACAACAGACAATGAACGGCGAATTCTGCGCATCCAAAGCGAACTGGTCGAGTATGAGCGCTACACAACAACGCCGCCTTATCAATTCACGGGATGCAAGCGCGGAGCGCTTGGGACCGAGCCGGCGCCCCATGAATTGCGGACAGGACTGGGAGTGTTGGATGTCGACACATGGCCGCTCTTCGTGCGCTTCAATCAGGACACCACCATTCAGAAGGAAGTGGCGCTCAGATTAGGCAAAATTTGGCGGGAAGCAGGGTTTAGATTCACTCACTTCGACGGTGCCGAAGATGTGCCTCCCCCCTACTGGTTCATGGTCTCATGGGCACAATGGCAAGTTTACAAGGAGTTCAAACCGAAGCCGTTGTTTTCAGAGGGTGCATGCCATTCCCATTTCAGCTGGCACATGTTGACACGGACGAATTGCTGGGATGTTTTTAAGCCTGAAGACATCAGGTGGGCGATCCGCAGGTTCCCAGCTCAGGAAGCCCCGAACGTGGCCAAGGACTTCAGCCTGATTGACTTTGGACGGATGGGCTATTTTGCGCCAAACGCGAAAACGATCGGCACACAGCCGGATATGCTCGAGTACACCACGAGCCGAGCTGCCGCATGGGATTGTCCCGCTTCCCTGCTCGCGGATTTAAAAGCGTTCGGAGCCAACCCGCGAACGTCGGACAATATGGATGTCCTCAGACGATGGGAGCAGGTGCGATTGGAAGGCTGGCTGACTCCTGCACAAAAGGAATCGCTCCGCAATCTCTATCAGGAACACACTTTGCTTGTCAACGAGGAGGGGCAGTTCGAACTCGTCCCCTATGATCAGATCAAGGGTGCTGGTGGCGGTGATCGGCGCTTGCGCGCTTTCGTGTTCGGGCGCAAAGGCAGGACGTGTGTTGTATATTGGAATACCTTGGGGGATGCTTCGCTCGATCTTCCGTTGCCCGCCAAAGGCATGAGGCTTATGGAGAAACTCGGGCAATCCATGGCCATTCATGCCACAAGCAATGGTGTTAGGCTTCCACTCGCAAACCGGCGCTATCTGGAATTCACCGGCTCCTCTCAGGATCAGGTGATTAACGCATTTCGGAGAGCACGTGTAGTCTAGTGGAAGAGGCAATGGTGACGTAGTATAGTTGTGTGTTCGTAAACCCACAGTTTTTGTTGAAAAAGTGGGCAGAAAAAGAAGGGGCATGTTTTTTGACGGGTTTGGAAGAGCTCATCGGGAGTGTACAGTGTTTGGGGTCGTGTTCCTTTTGGTTGGACTGCCGCATTGTCGGCCTGGGTCGTACCGTTTCCCATCCCTCAAGTGGCGCATCCCGCCGGCAGAATCTGGGAGTGGGCAACGAACTTGACCAGCCGTTTGAGATTTTGGGCGGTGGCAGCCAGGTAAAACTGCTCGACCAGATACCAGAGTCGGCGCAATCGCACCCGCTTCAACCCGACCCACAGATTGAGTTCCGAGGAAAGCGTTTCAACCTTGTTCCGTTCGCGCCGGGAACGGGCGTACCATACGACCGGTGATGGTGACTCGACTTTCGCCCTGTCAACCAATCAACTAAGACGGACAAATTCTTTGAGTGTGGGGGGTGCGATTCCGAACATCTCATTGGTCGGTTTGCGGGCCACCAAGGCGGCGGCGTCTGTTAAAGGCTGGCCCGCTGCCCGTGATTACATGGCTGGCTAAGTTGATACGAAACAGCCGTTGCGGTGGGGCTCGCATTCGCTTGAACCTGGAGGGATTTTCGCCATTTCCGATGGCCGCAGCAAGCATGACGGGGGAAGTTGGAATGTTGGCATTTACTCGCACTGCTCGCTAAGCAGGTCGGGCATTTTCCCCCTTTCAAACTCGCTCCAGCAAGTACCAAGTCACGCACCTGCAGTCGCTGCCCATTCTCTGCCCAGTGCGTTACGAGGACTGGATCTTTCGCGAACATGAGGTGAGATTGGGCGAGCACCACGAATTGCGTCATACGCTGGGCCTTTCGAGTTTCCCTTGCTCCACGACGTTGTACTGCTTTTTCCGGCGTCTCGACGAGCAGATCTTTGAATGGGTCTGTCGGTGAAACAGTGAGCCGGATGCATCGTCATCGGAACGACCTGTCTTGGAGGTGTTGACTGAGATGGGTGCTCTGAGCGGATCTGGGTTAGCAGTTCCTGCTCTTTGGACTGTGTGAGGTGGTTCTTGGAGTGATTATGTGAGTTTTTCAGCGGTGCCTAAGACGGCTCCCGAGCAGATGTGCGTCGGGCCGCGGTTGGCTGATGCCGAAATCGACAGCGAGAGAAATCATTCTTACATTCGCCAGCGAGA
>JAKAWN010000583.1 GCA_021827245.1 Acidobacteriota bacterium
TGGGTTTCAATTAACCGTCCTTTGGTTTTGCTTCCAGCGCGAGCTTTTTCCCGGTCCAAGTGGGAGCGTCGTCGCTCGAGCCTACAATTCGCCGCTGAAGGCCCGGCGCAAGAGAGCGGCGGGCAGTCTGTTGATCGTGTCGAGTTCTTCCTCGATAACCTTACGCGCTCGGTTGGCTGAGGCCATCTGCTCGTTTAGACCCTTCGCGATGCGGTGCTGTTCTTGCAGAGCCGGAAGATTGATTTCTGTCTCCGCCAATTCTTCGATTCGGATTCTCGGGAGCCATGCTGGCGCATTTTCGACCGGTGCTCGCGTCAGAAATGCTGAGCTTCTCATAAACCATGCGACATACTGTATGTCGGCCTGTGTCGTTGAAACGGAATATACATACTGATCGACGGAGCAAAGCCCGTCGAACTCGGCGATCCATACCTTGTTAAGATAGGGCCTTAAGTAGCCGTACACAATGTCGCCTCGATGGAATCGTGGCTTTCGGCCTGTCAGTTGAGACATCTCAATAGGCACGCTGCTGATTCTCTTCCCGGTAGTGGACTCGACGTGTTCTAACCCTACAAAAGTTGCGGGTCCAGAAGGCTCATCCCGCGGGTGGATGATTTCTTTCCTCAATGTCAGGATTTCGCAGAGCTTCTTCCTGGGGAAGTGGGTGTCATGGAAATCGGAGAAGACCTCGCGGAGAAAGGCGGCGGGAAGGGCTTTTGCGGCCTCGAGCCGGGCTTCGGCGGCTGCCCGCGCCCGCTCCACCGCCGCCATCTGCTCATTCAAGATCGCCGCAATTCGCTTCTGCTCATTCAGCAGCGGCAGAGGAATTTGGAGGGACTCGAGATCGGTAATTCTTATAGCGCCGAAGGTGCTGCCACTTCCGAGGGCCGCGAGTTGCTTTTCCAAGAGTCTCAGGGATGCCAAGATGAATTCGTGGTCCGCATCGGCCTGGGGACGAATCGCGGCCAGCCCCCTGCCGATGCAACACTCTGCGTCGGCTACATTGGTGGGTCCAACCGGCGCGCGCACGGATATGAGAATGTCTCCCGGCAGTGCAATCTTCGTTGGGGCAACACACCAAGAGCGAGCAATTGGGTGCCTCAATCCAAAATCCGCTTTACCCTGAAAGAAAGGCAGACCCTCGGGTGTCTTCCTGTATGTTTCCCCGGGAGGGGACTGTCCGGCGACAACTTCGCACACATCCCCGAGCTGCACCCAGCGCCAGCCTGCGGGTAATTGGCGATTGTTCCTGTCTTCGGGCATCGGAGAACCTCAACCCCTGATCGCTTCCCGGCTGACGATTATAGCAAGGACAGTGCTTGACAAAGCCGCTTTGCTCTCCCATAATGAGGCTAATCCGGTTGAACCGGAGGTGGAAGGCAAAAGCTTTCGGGGGACCTGCAAAGGTCCCCTTTCCGTTTTTACAGGAACTTTTTCCCGAAAGGTCTCCCTTCACGCTGGTCGTACTTTCGCTGAAGAATATCCACGACCCGCGCCGCGAAGGATGGAATTTCCCTCGTAAGCAATCCCTGTTCTTGCAAAATCTCATCGCGGCTGGGGTGAGCAAGGAGATCGGCCAGTTGCAGGCCAGCAATGTTGTTGGCCTTAGTTTTCATCTTCAGTTGCTTGCTGGTGAGAGCGCCTTGAAATTGGTCCGGCGGCACGAAATCCGTCCCCTGACTCCAAAGCCATCCATAAGCCGCCTTCAACCGCCTATCTTCCTTCCCTCCGCGTGACTCTGCCAAAGCGTCGCCTCGCCATCCGCGACGATTTAGAAAGTAAACGAACCGCTCAAGCAGGACAGCAAGACAATAGTGATACGGATCGTAGTGCGAGACGGTGTAGGTCTCCTTATGCCGTTTTTTGTCCAGGCACACGGATATCACGGTATATTCCCACGCACTCAGGAAATCCAGGAGCTCGCCGTCAAACCGCCGTCGCCGCTCGACATCCTGCAACGCTTGAAAGGGCGGTCGGCCGTTTAACATTTCCTTCCGATGGAAGACGACTGGCTCGTCAGGGTGGGAACCGAAATATCTCTCCTTGAGTGCGGCCATCTGGAGATGGACTACGTCTCGGATATGGTCGAGGGCAACTATGACACCAGTCAGACTGAGGAATCCATGATTCGGATCGTCCGAGCTTTCGAGGTCGGCATTCCCCACCTCGTCGATGTAGATGCGGTACTTCAAGCCGCGAAAATCCTCTGCTTGGTCTCGTGCAGGACTTCAGCAGGATTCCCGATGACTTTCAAGGCCGGCAATCCGCCGGCGGATTTGACTTCGGACATTTCAAAGACGTGCGGGTTCTCCAGCGCATCAGTTCCGCCTTGGGCAAATTGGCCCGCCAGCTTTTGGAGCGTTTCGGACGTGGCGGGCGGCAAAGTTTTGAGCCAATCCGCGTGCTTATAGCCAAAAGCGTCCGCCCGCTCCGTGCAAGTACGCGGACTTAAACCATACCCCAATTCCCCGAGCACATCGTAAAGATCGTATTCCGTCATGTCTTCGAGTTGGCGGACCAAATATGGAGACCTGCCGGCATCGGGCAGATGACCCATCAATTCGCGCCGGTCTCTCGGCTCGATCCAACGCGCTCGGAATTCTTCGAGCGTCGGGGCTTCCTCAACCAATTTCGCCGCCAAGCGCTCTTTGTACTCCTCCAGCGTCACAGGCGTGGCTTTGCCATCAACGGAGCTCAGAATATACGTCCCCGCATCGCTCACGCGCACATCAAAGCCCTCGGCCAGGATCGTGCGTTCGGGCGGCGGTGGCGGCTCCGCTCCCTCCTTCTTCTCACGCGGGCGCGTTGCTTCGCTTAAGAATTCTTCGCCGAAGAGGCGTGTGGCGTCCGTGTAATCGTAAACCCGGAACATCAATTTACCGCTTGGCGGGTCAATGCGCGTGCCGCGCCCGACCATCTGGTAAAAAGCAATCGGCGAGCGCACGTATTTGAAGAACACAATATTGCGAACTACGGGCACGTCCACGCCGGTCGTCAGCAAGTCCACGGTGGTTGCGATAAAGTGGTGACGCGAGCCGCCTCGGAGATCGGCAATGTAGTCCGATCCGCTAACCGAAGCCGTGCATTTGAAGGCAAAGAAGTCAGCGCGGGGTTTGCGGTTCTTCGCGCACCATTCGGCGTAGAGATTATTCAGCGCCACTGCGACATCGTCGGCGTGGCGATCGCGCGCGCAAAAGATGATCGTCTTTTGTTCCGGCCCGCCGGTCTGAAGCAACTGGTTGAAAAAGTGTTCCGTCATGGCCCTTACTCGGTCGGGCATCAAAAGATGGTCCTCAATATCCTGCGCTGAATAATGCGCGCGTGCTTCTGCAAGCGATAATTCTTCCCCAGTGTTTGCATCCACAAGAATTTTTCCCGACAAATCCGTTTGGCCCACTCCGCTGAGGCGTTCATTGACAGCTTTGTTGTCGTGGAAGAGGTCGAACTTCTCGATTTCACATGCGGCGAGATAGCCATCCTCAATGCCCTGGGCCATGTCGTATTCGTAAACCGGCTCGCCGAAATGACGGAGGTTGTCGGCGGTCAAGGCGGCGTCGGCCTCGGTCTCCTTCGTCTTCTCGGTCAACTTGAGGTGGCGGGGTGTAGCCGTAAGTCCAACTTGAACCGCATTGGGATTGCGGCTGAGGACTTGAGACCATTTGCCCCACGCAGACCGGTGGCATTCATCAATCACAATGTGACTGAAATAGTTTTCGGGATAATGCCTCGCCAGAAAGTTCG
>JAKAWN010000584.1 GCA_021827245.1 Acidobacteriota bacterium
ATTTGCTGGTTGGAATTTACCCCGGCCGTCAGGGCCCAGGCTGGCAGCGTGAGTGCGGCCAGCATTGAAATTGCAACACTCAGGGATTTGAATTTCAGCATACACCTTTCCTCCTAATACAATCCTGTTATATCCAGGCGTCTGTCGAAGCAGTCAAGAAATTCGTTCGCATCAAGAGTCTATCTACCCGTAACGCGCTAGCGATCACTGAGGCAACCCCGACGGAAACGACGCCCAATGTGAGGCAAGAGAGAATACTTTGAGTTCGTTTAATTTCCCCCGATCCCACTGCCCTCGAACCATGGTGTTACGGGCCTGCAGCATCTTATTGGCCGCTGCGGTCACTGCTTTCCTTTCAAGGTCAGGAGAAACTCAACAAGGTCGTTAATTTGCTGATCCGTCGTGCCTTTGGGGAGCGGCGGCATAATGGTCCCGACGCGCCGACCTTGCATGCGCGCAATGAGTTGTTGCCGGGTCATTGTATTGCCGACATTATCCATCGCCGGCCCGATCGTGCCGCCTTTCCCGCCAATGGAATGGCACACGTCACAGTTTTGCGCAAGGTAAAATTGTCGCCCCCGCGCGACGGCAGCCTGCTCGGATGCTGATAATTTCGGTGCGGATGTCTTCGGTACGACTTTCCGATGTGTCTCGTCATAATTGAGGAAAACGAGTATCTCGCTTGCCTCTTTGTTGTTGATGTGTGAACTGGGCATTGCTTCCATCTGCCCGACCCAATACTTCCATTGTCTCGGCGACATGCTGAGTTTGAGGCTGTTCGCGGTGCTGTGGCACTCGGAGCATTTCTGATTGAAGACCTTGTAGTCACGCTGGATTTCAGGCGGATAACTGGAGATATCAATCTTGGGAGGCGCGGCGTTCTGGTCATATTGCGCATTGAGCAGTAGCGCCGTTCCAAGCACTGCAGGAATTACAGCCGCTAGCCACCAAACCACCCGACCGATTCTAAGTGCACGCATGGTGTGATCCCCCTTCACCGAATAGCTAGAAATTGAATGCGAGGTCTGCTTGAAAGAGCTCGTCGGTACTGCTCAGAGCGGAAAGTGGGTCTCGGCCCGATGTATAGCCGTAAGCAACCCGGCCGACAATGTTACCGGAAGGCGTGAAAGCTTTCTCTGCCCCGACAGTCCAATCGTGGATGAAGGTGCGGCCAGATCCTCCCGTAAGCTCCTGATGGAGGCCGTCGTAACGGCCAACTAGAGCAAGTCCCCTCCGAATGTAGTAATCCGCTTCGCAGAAGTAACCGTCGCTCAAATAGTGCTCCGGAGATCCGCCCAGCGTGAATAGCCAGTTATCTCTTCCGTGCATGTAGCCGCCCAGAATGTCCAAGTTGATCGGGTGGAAGAGCCTGTAATTTGCAAAAATGCCTTGCCTTCGGATCACGGGCGTGAAGGTAAATTGATTCGAAAGCCCGGGATTTTGAATCTGATCCTTGCGGCCGTAATAATCGAGGAACGTCACACCACTTTCCGGCGCGTACCACCAGTCCGCATCAAACCACACGTCCTTGGAATTCCTGTCTGATGGCCCGAGAATTTCGCTTCCATCGGCATTGTCGCCGTTGGTCACCATCAGTGTTGCCGCAAGCACATTCTTATACTTTGGAGACGCCCAGGTATAGCCAACCTGTGCCCCCACGGGAGACTGATCGAAAACAAAGTTGGTTGGTCCCATGTTTTCGAATAACAAGGGGGAAGTTGGAAGAAGGCTGTACACCTCCGCCGCTCTTGTTCCTTGTGCCACTTGGAGGTGCATTCTCCCTGCTTCAGCATACCAACTGCTCCTGGCGGTGCCCCCTGCGTAACCGAAGATGGCGTTCATCAGCGTATTGTCTGAGCTTCCTCCCGTCACGATGTCATCCTCGGCGTAATAGAAGAAGTTGGTGTTGGGGATCCACCCGCCGAAATAAGCGTTCCACGACCCAATCTGGAAGGCGGAGGTCGAAGAAGGCGCCGACCCTTCCGTCCTAGTGCGCTCTGCGGAGTAGCTGCCGTCCACGACTGCCAGCGAAGCATTATTGCTGAGCCGCCACTTCGGTTCAGCTTTCACCAGCTCGGAGATTTTGACCGGAGCGTGGTCGGGTTGAAGCGCTGGCGGCAGATGAAATCCAAGGCGCTCGAACATGTACCCGTTTTCGTTCAGCATGGGTGGAATCGTGTGGCAGGCGTAACACTTCAGGTTATAACGCCGTGCGAACATTGGAACCGCCGACGTCGGGCGCGGGGTGAAGAGGACTAACAATAGCCCTACCACAAGTGCAGGGATGCTCAATCTTGATAAGAGTTTTTTCCAATCCGCGTCCTGATTTTCCATTATTCCCTCCTGATCGACAATTCTGTTGTCACTCCCCATGACTTCCAAAGGCGACTTCGGTTGTTGCGATGGACAATCAGCGTGCGAAGTCAGGCTCAACGATTTGAGGTCGGCACCACGACTTGACCTTTCTCCAAATTGGGAATCGAGGCTATCTTGTTTCCGGCTGTATCCTCACGTATCTCACCCGATGCTGCTCCTCGGCTTAGCTATCTCGGCATCAAGGTCTAGCATTCGGCGTGCCATCCGCCGTGAGGCTCGAATTATGGTCTTGACCGCGAATTCAGGGCAAAAAATGTGACCCCGGTAACGCATCGCCAGACTTTGTAGCGGTTGCTGGCTCTGGCCTGTGCCTTTTGGGACATGGCTGCTGTCCCATTTGAGGCAGTCGCAGGCGGGAACGTGAGACTTGGTGCAGGCCGAGAAAATTGGGGCTGCGATTGCCGTTGCGTTTGGAGGGCCGCCTGCTGAAACGAACTATGGAGTCCCTACCCATTCCCAGGAGCCAGGCGGAACCACTTCATGCTTTATCGTTATTTCTCCCTTTGGGGGGATTTGCACGCCTTTCGAACCGGCAGGCGGGATTTGACTCCACCAAGGTTTGCGCCAAACTGCCCCAAAACGGCCAACTTGCATGGTGACCTTTGTGGTGCCACCTGCTTGGGGCGGAGCCCATCGCGATTCGAATCTTTGGTTGCAAACGTGCTGAACTAGTTGCCATGCCGGCATAACTAACGGGAGGTGTGTCATGGCCATCATTACGGTTGTCGACGACGACTATCTTAGTGGCAAAGAGTTCGCGAAAACGGTCGCCTCAAAGTTCGGATTTCAATTTGTGGATGGGATGATTCTGGTCGACCGGGCGGCAGCGTGGGGCGGTGACCGGGAAAGGCTGACCCGTGCTTGCGAACAACCACTACGCTTTCTCGAGCACTTTTTTGGGTCTAAAGAGTTCCACATCCTCCAGCTCCGGGCAGCCCTCGCCAAAGATGTTGAAGGGGGAAACGTCGTCTGCTACGGCGCCGCCGCGGATCTTCTTAACCTAAGATCGAGCGAGATCCTTCGGGTGTCCGTCAAGTCCTCTTTTGAATCCCGACGGCGGGTCACGCAAGATCAGACGCACTTGACGAGCGAAGAGGCTAAAAAATATATCGAGAGGGGCGAGCGCAGACGAGAGCGATGGCGGGCGTACTTGCGCGAGTCGGAATCAACGACGCCGTATGGACCCGGTCTCCTCATTAATTTGGATCAAGAAAATGCTGATCACGCCTGCGACACAATCCGCGCCATGATTGAATGCAGGGCTCGCTTCCAACCGATAAATCAAGACGCGGCCTCGACCAGGAAGTGGGTCCTATGTGCGGCGATTCGGGCCGCGATTGCGCAGTGCCCAGAAACCAGAAGCTT
>JAKAWN010000063.1 GCA_021827245.1 Acidobacteriota bacterium
GCCACCACGTGATCCGTTTCGCCATCGCCCGTAAAATCACTTCCTGAACCTTCATCGCCCGCTCCCAGGCGGCTTCCGAGTATCGTCGCATTCTGCCTCCTTTCCCACCGAATGCCCGATACTCCTCGCCGCCTTCAGCGGACAGATCACGTGCTAATTCAACCGGACATTTGATGTGCTAATGACAGAACCAATACAAGGTCTTGCATTCCAATCGAGTACCCTGTAGAGTATGTTGTCCCGTTAACGCACACGGTAATCGATCGGAAGTTCTTTGCGGGGCTAGGCGCCGGGCGGACTTCATCCCGATTTCATCATGCTTGGCACTGTCATCGTACAGATTATGATTCAGTCGGGGTTTCGATAGCAGCTCTCCTCTTTTGCAGAGGGAACACACACTCTGGCTCTGTCTCGCTAGACGGCGACGGCCTGAAAGGATGAGATGTCATTCCATCATGTGCGAAGGGTGCACAACTACTCATGCCATTTTATGCGAAGGCGAGCATTCTTACAATGAAACAAGATGAACCTGTCCGGGCGTGGGAAAAAACGGTAACGATTCCGACGTATTCAACCCCTGCGGCTGATCTGAACCCGATGTTTCTGGAGAAGCGGGTCTACCAGGGAAGCAGTGGCAAGGTATACCCCAATCCCTTTACCGACCGTGTATCGGATGAGCGGCAGGATCACGAGTATCGTGCTGTTTTTCTGGAAAACGAATACGTCAAATTGATGATTCTTCCGGAAATTGGCGGGCGTATCCATATCGGTCTCGACAAGACGAACCAATACGAATTCTTTTACCATCAGCACGTGATCAAACCAGCTCTGGTAGGGTTACTCGGTCCGTGGATTTCCGGCGGCGTTGAGTTCAATTGGCCTCAGCACCATCGTCCCTCTACTTTCATGCCTGTTGACCATTCTATTGAGGAATGCAGGGACGGCAGCAAGATCGTCTGGCTGAGTGAGCACGAGCCGATGAACCGCATGAAGGGCATGGTGGGTATATGCCTGCGGCCGGGCAAGAGTGTGGTGGAGGCTCGGGTCCGGCTCTACAACCGTACGCCTTTCGTACAGACTTTTCTCTGGTGGGCCAATGTCGGAGTTCATACGCACGACCAGTACGAGGCTTTTTTCCCTCCCGACGTGACCTACGTTGCCGACCATGCAAAGCGCGCCACCTCGGAATTTCCTGTCGCGCGGGGTTTTTACTATGGCGTTGATTACACGCACGGCGTGGATATTCGATGGTACAGGAACATTCCGGTTCCGACCTCCTACATGGTTCCAGAGTCACGCTACGACTTTTTCGGTGGTTACGATCATTCGCGGCAGGCGGGATTTATTCATGTTGCTGACCATCACATTTCTCCGGGCAAGAAGCTGTGGACCTGGGGAAATGCTGAGTTTGGCTACGCCTGGGACCGGGAACTGACTGATTCGGACGGGCCTTACGTGGAACTGATGGCCGGAGTCTACACCGATAACCAGCCGGACTTCTCGTGGCTTCAACCTTATGAAACGAAGACCTTTCGGCAGTACTGGTATCCCATTCGCGAGATTGGTCCCGCCGTGAATGCCAATCGGAAGCTTGCGGTGAGCTTGGAGTGTGAGTCGAGCGAGGTTAAGCTGGGCCTGTGCGTTTCGGAAAAACTTCAGGAGACAAGAGTGATTCTCTCATCGGGAACGAGCACTCTGTATGAAAAGATTGTGAGCCTTGAGCCTGCGCACCCGCTGGTGGAGCGGTTACCGCTTTCACCCAAAACCGAGCCGGCAAGATTTCTGCTCCGGGTTGTCGGGAGTGATGGCCGGGAATTGATTCGATATCTGCCTGAGGATCTTAATGGCAAATCCATGGAGCAGCCAGCTACAGAGCCCCCGCCGCCCCAACAAATCAAAACGAATGAAGAACTCTTTCTAACGGGCCTGCATCTCGATCAATACCGGCACGCAACGCGGTATCCAGATTCCTACTGGTGTGAGTTGCTCGATCGTGACCCGGGGGATGTTCGTACGAACAATGCCATGGGACTCCAGTATTTGCGCCGCGGACAATTCCGAGAATCGGAAAAACGCTTTCGTCGCTCAATTCAACGGCTGACGCGGTGGAATCCCAATCCCTGTGACGGGGAACCCTACTATAACCTGGGCCTGGCACTGAAATTTCAGAATCGCATTGATGAATCCTACTCAGCTTTCTATAAAGCGGCATGGAGTTACGCCTGGCAGGGCGCCAGTTATTACGCTCTTGCTGAACTTGATTGCCGGCGCGGCTGCTATGAAGAGGCGCTAGAGCATCTTGAACATGCGCTGGCTGTCAACGCGTCGAACCTGAAGGCTCAAGGTCTCCTGTCCGCCATTCTGCGACGGTCGGGGCATCTGGATCGGGCCGAAAACCTGGCCCGGGAAACAATCCGTTTGGACCCGCTTGATTTCTGGTGCCGGAACGAATTGGCTTTGACAAGCAGGGCCAAGCAGGATGATACGCAAGCGGAACGCCGGGTTGAAGAATTGTGCCTGCTGATGCGAGATAATATTCAGACTTACCTGGATATTGCCTTCGACTATTCGAACGCCGGCTTATGGGATGAGGCGCAAGAACTGCTTGGAAGGCTGTTGCCTTCGAATGAGGCGCCGGGATCAGTCTACCCCATGGTTTTGTACGCACTGGCATATTTCAATGAGCAGATTGGGAATGCGGAACGCGCCCATGATTTTCGCCGCCGTGCTTCTACCGCCGTGCCCGACTATTGCTTTCCGGCACGCCTGGAGGAGTTACTGATTCTTGAAAGCGCTCAGGCTGCCAATCCGGAGGATCCCAAGGCCTGCTATTATCTCGGCAACCTCCTTTACGACAAGAGGCGCTACGAAGAAGCCATCGGGAACTGGGAAAAGTCTTGCGAATTAGATCCTTCCTTTTCGGTCCCGTGGAGAAATCTCGGGATTGCTTACTTCAATGTATGGCACGATGCCGCCAAGGCCATAGAGGCCTACCGTCGCGCGTTCGAGGCTAACCCCGCCGACGCGCGGCTGCTCTATGAAATGGACCAGCTGTCCAAACGCACGGGCGCTTCACCCGATGCACGATTGAAGAAGCTTCAGAAATACCGCCATCTGGTTGAGCAGCGGGATGACCTGACCATCGAACAGGCTACTCTTTACAATCAGACCGGCGAGCCCCAAAAGGCGCTGCAGATCATCCTTGCGCGCCGTTTCCATCCCTGGGAAGGCGGTGAAGGCCTGGTTTCTGGGCAGTATGTCTGGGCGCATGTGCTGCTGGGACTGAAATGCCTGGAGTCTCGAAAGGCGCAGGACGCACTGGAACATTTTGAAGCGGCGCAGCATTATCCGGAGAACCTGGGTGAAGGCAAACACCTGCTGACACCTGAAAACCACCTGCACTATTTCGCCGCACTAGCTCACGAAGCTCTGCGCCAGCCGGAAGAAGCTAGACGCTCCTTTGAAAAAGCTGCCAAGGCCGGCCCCAATCGCTCGCCGATGGATTATTATCGAGCGCTGGCCTTGCGAAAGCTGGGGGATGAGGAGGCTGCTGCTGCTGCACTGCGCGAGCTTCTTGATGAGGCAACGCAGCAGGAGACGGCGGAGGTGAAGAGCGACTACTTTGCGACATCGTTGCCCAACTTCTTGCTGTTCGAAGACGACCTGCAAAAACGGAATCAGATCGATTGCCTGTTTCTGGCCGGTTTGGCTGAATCTGGGTTGAACCGGCGAGAGCAGGCGGAAGCGAAGTTTCGGCAAGTGCTGGAACTTGATATCAACCACTTTTGGGCTCAAATGGAGCTGGAAAGACTGTCCCGGGCTGAGAAGAAATCTAAATGAACATCACTTCTACCAAAATTGAAGCTGGCGACGTATTGCCCGAATACCGGACTACTTACGTCTGGATTATTTCATTGGTGGCGGGGCTGGGGGGCTTGCTTTTCGGATACGACTGGGTAGTGATCGGCGGAGCCAAGCCGTTCTACGAGGCCTTCTTCCACCTGAATGACGCGTCGCTGCAGGGTTGGGCGATGAGCTGCGCCCTGGTCGGCTGCCTGCTGGGCGCAGCGATTTCTGGCAACCTCAGTGACCGCTTTGGCCGCAAGCGTTTGTTGATTTCCGCGGCCTCCCTGTTCGCTATATCTTCATTGGGTACGGCCTCAGCGGAGAGCTTCAATGCTTTTGTAGGCTGGCGAATCAGCGGAGGCATGGCGATCGGCCTGGCGTCAAACCTGTCACCCATGTACATTGCCGAAGTCTCTCCTGCCGAGCTGCGCGGGAAGCTGGTTTCGCTCAATCAGTTGAATATCGTGATTGGCATCCTCCTGGCTCAGTGCGTCAACTGGCTGATCGCAAGGCCTGTGCCCGCAAGCGCCACTGCTCTGGACATCCTGCATTCCTGGAACGGCCAGCACGGGTGGCGCTGGATGTTTGGTGTGACGGCCATACCGGCAGCTCTGTTCTTCATCGGCATGCTTGTTGTTCCCGAAAGCCCCCGATGGCTGGCGAAGGCCGGCCAGCACGCCCGGGCCCGGCGGGTTCTGGTAAGGATCGGCGGAGAGGAACACTGTGCGCGCGCGCTGGAAGAGATCGAGGCAACCCTGCAAGGTGAAACGCGAACGCCGAATTTGAAGGACTTGATCGATCCGACCCTGCTGAAGGTTCTTCTGCTGGGAGTTGTTCTGGCCGTCTTTCAGCAATGGTGTGGCATTAACGTCATTTTTAATTACGCCGAAGAAGTATTTGCCGCGGCCGGCTACAAGGTGTCCGACCTGCTGTTGAACATCGTGGTTACGGGAGCCGTAAACCTTATCTTCACCATTGTCGCTATCGGCTTCGTCGACCGAGTCGGACGTCGGAAGCTGATGCTTGTGGGTTCGGCCGGCCTTGCGATCGTCTATACAGTTCTGGGAGCAGGCTACTACGAACACAGCCACGGGATTCATATGCTGATCCTGGTGGTCGCGGCAATTGCTTGTTACGCCATGTCGCTGGCACCGGTCACCTGGGTGGTGATTTCCGAGATCTTCCCCAACCGTATTCGTGGCACGGCGATGTCAATTGCCGTGATGTCGCTTTGGGCCGCTTCTTTTATCCTGACCTATACCTTTCCACTGTTGAATCACGGCTTCGGCGCCGCAACAACATTCTGGATCTACGCTGCCATCTGCGTTGCCGGTTTTGCATTCATCAAGCGCCGTCTTCCAGAAACAAAAGGCAAGACTCTGGAGGAGATCGAACGATTTTGGAAGGACTAGGCGCAGATTCCAGCTTCGGCCAAAGAGGTTACCGCTATGAAGCATACGCGTCGCGAATTTCTATTGCGCGGAATCAGTGCGCCCTTTGCGGCGATCCCTGCTGGGCCTGGACGAGCATTCTCAATGCTTTCGCGCAACGAGGATCCGGCCTGGAAACGCTTCAGCCGGCCTGAGATTATTCGCTACGATTCCGAATGTTTCACGATCCATGGCCGTGATGTTTTCCTGTTTGGCGCGGAGTTCCATTACCCGCGTTGTCCCCACGAATTGTGGGCCGACCGCTTCCTGAAGCTCAAGCGTGCAGGATTCACACAGGTCCAGACAATGGTCTTCTGGAATTACCACGAGCGCGAAAAGGGGCACTTCGATTTTACGGAATTCGAAGACTATCTCAAAATGGCGCACGAAATGGGATTCTGGGTCATCGTTCGCCCCGGCCCGTACATCTGCGCGGAGTTTGAGCGTGGCGGATTTCCGCAGTGGGTAATTGCTGAGCATTTCCCTCTTCGCGGCACGAATCCCCAGAGCCTCGCGACGTCCAAGTATTGGTATGATCATGTCCTCCCCGTCATCCGGCCTTACCAAATCACAAACGGCGGGCCAATCATCCTGATGCAGCTCGAGAACGAATACGATTTCTGGCCTTTGCCGGATTCGGAAAAGCGCGAATATATCCGATTCCTGGCGCACCTGGCCTGGGATGACGGGATTGAGGTGCCGCTGTTCACCAACTGGACTCGAGTGGTTCGCGACCCGGCTGACCCGGACATGGCCCGCATCATGGATACCTGCGACTTTTACCCGCGGTGGAATTTTATGAAAGACGTTCCCCCGGCTCTTGCGAAGCTGCGAAAGGAACAGCCGGCGGACTTGCTGGGCATCACCGAACTCCAGGGTGGGTGGTTCTCGCAGATTGGCGGAAAGCTCTCGGTGGATCAGGTTGGGGTGGATGCAGCACAATTGAACGCGCTGACCAAATCGGTGCTGGGAATGGGCGTGACCTATTTCAACTATTACATGGGGTTCGGTGGAACAAACTTCGATTGGGCGGCGGAAAAGCTCACGACCACCTATGATTACGCGGCCCCGGTGCGCGAACCCGGCGGCTTGTGGGACAAGTATTACGCGGCAAGGGGCATTGGCGAATTTCTGAAGATGTTCGGAAGCTTGCTCACCCGCGCGCAGCCCTCCGAGGAGGAGTGCAAATCCACGAACTCCGATGTCTGGGTCGGGGAACGCGTCAACAAGAAGAGTGGAGTGCTGTTTGTGCGTGCCAATACTGATTCAGAGCACCACTTCAAGATGACCTTCCCAGATCCCGCCACGAAAGGACGCACGTTCACCGTGCCGCGCGAGGGCGAGATCTTCCTAGGGCCGCGGGAAATGAAGATGTTGCCGTTGCGAGTAGCCGTCGGCAACCGCGAACTGATTTACACGACTGCGGAGGTTTTATCGCAAGGAGAGAACAGCGGCAGGCATTTCATCATCATCTATGATGAGCCCGGCCGAGTCGCGGAAATCGCGCTTGAGTCAAACCAGGAGCCTCACATCACGGGCAAAACGCTCTACGTATATTGGGAGAAGGATACTCATGCCGCAGTTATTGGAATTCAGGTTGAGCACGAGGCGCAATCCCTCCTGGTTAATGGGACTCTTCAGGTCATTGTGCTTCCCAAGAAGCTGGCGCTTCGAACCTGGGCGGAGGAAATTGCGTCGATTCCCGGGGTGAGTGGCAGCAGACATGTTGCGGTGCCCTTTATAACGGACGCCTACTTCCTAAGCCGGAGCGGTTCCGAGGAAAAGCGCCTTTGGGCGGATTTGGACTACCTCCCTGGAGAGCACCAACTGCAACTCCTGCTTCCTTCTCAGCCGGCCCGATGGAGCGTAAATGGATCGGCTCAAACCTTTCATTATGATTCCGAATTCCGGACCGCCACACTGCAGGTCTTGACTCCAGAACTCCCGATCCGGGGAATCGACTTGAAGACAGTGCAAACCTCCGTAGAAACCTTTAATCCAAATTCCGGACAATGGCAGAGGACATCTGCAGTGCCGCTCGAAAAGCTCGGGCCTGTGCCCTACGGCTATGTAAAGTACCGGGGCCAGTTGAATTACAACGGCGAGCCCAGTCTCTACGTGGTCGCGCTTTCTGACGACGAGAAGAAGGTCTTCATCAACGGCAACCTGCTGAAGGAAGCCTCAAATTCGAAAAAGTTCGTTGAAGTTCAGGCCTCCCGTTATCTGAAGAGCGGCGTCAACACAATCGGAATTTCCTATGAACTGTTTGGTGCACCCAATTTCGGTCCGAAAATGGGTGAACTCAAGGGCATTGATTTCGTTCGCGTGGGGAACAATCCCCAAACAGGATCTTCTGTGGAAACATGGCAGATTCAAACCTTCCCGCCAGCCGCGCGTGGGCGTGAGGTGAATCCCGATTTTGCCTTTGGGCAGTGGAAAGAGGAAGCGCTTGGGAGTGCAAATGCCGATGAGACACTTGTTCCGGCCTTTACCTGGTGTCGTGCCGAGTTTTCACTGCCCGCAGTAACAGAAGGGTGGACCGTGCCGTGGAAATTGATATTCGATGCGGCTCATGACGCGCTGATTTATCTAAATGGACGTTTCGTTGGGCGTTACTCTACTTCGGGTCCTCAGGATGAGTTTTTCCTTCCCGACCCTTATTTCAAGCCACGAATTCAGAAAAATGTTCTCACCATAGTGCTCGCTTACACACGACAGGCAGGGCTGATTCGTGCATTGCACGTCGAACCGTACAGGGAGTATTCCGTCCACCGGACGAGGGTTTAGTTC
This sequence comes from Acidobacteriota bacterium, assembly GCA_021827245.1. The sequence continues at coordinate 8,067 of JAKAWN010000063.1, forward strand.
GATTGGTGAGAACCGAAGAGTTTCGCACACCCTGATCGCGATTCACGAGTTCAAGATCGAATCATCACGGGGGGCAGGCCGCTTGCAGTAGCTGGATCAACAAGGTAGCTTGCCACGGCTACCCTAACACGGATGGTCTTTTGGGGTTTTATCCCCCCGCCATCCTTCCCCACCTGTTGTCCTCAGGATTGTACCCTCAAAATTCACTTTCGTAACTTACTTCTTCGATTGTCGGTTAACCATAACAGATAATGACTGTTGGCGACCGAAGTTCATCTGCTGAAAGGGCTATTATCTTCCGACCACTTGATCCGAAAACTGAATGTTAGGCCAGCATTCGGGGAGGTGCGTGTCGTAGGTTCCGTGAAGATTCCAGACCCATGCCGGATGAGCTGCCAACTCAACTCCACCTGGTTTTAAAAGCTCAAAGCGCCCAAAGAAGATCCTCCAGATATCCCCGTTCTTTGGGGGAAGAGAGCGCCCCCCGGCCAACCATTTCATTCCCTTCCAGGGGAAAGCCAATTCCACTGTCCAACCTTTGTCAGGAACAGAGTTGTCGTTAATTTTGCCGTCCACATGCGCGGCGGCCAGTAGGCCCGGGAACTCCCAGTTCAGGAAGGCCCAACGAACTCCACGGGGGTGGGTCCCCGTCCAAAAAGTCTTGCTATCACGATCGTAGTTACCCCCGAAAGTGAGAGCTTTATTTTCAAATATGTCAAATTCAGGGACGTCGAATCCGCCACCTTTCTTGTATGCATCACGCCAAATGAAGAAGACCTGGTAAGTCGTGCCCAGAGCGTTGATCTCGAGTTCCAAATAGCAATCACCTCCGTCAACAAACACCTCAACATCATTTTCTTGAAATATCAACGAACCTTTTTGGGTCAGGTGAGCTTCGACATAGGGTTCTTCAAGCCAGAATCCGACATAGAGGCATTGATCATCCCACAACACCGCAGCCCGTGTATCGTAGAATCCGGGCTCTCCTGATACCATGTCGACAAAACGCGGAGATTTCTCAGCCTTCTGCCAAGAAATCTCGTCGAGCCGGCCGTCGATCACGATTGGCCCTTCCGTCCTGTGACTAATGTAATGAACAACATCGCTTCCCGCGCAACCGTAGTTTCCTGTCCTAACTCGCATGCAGGCTTGCCCTCCGTTGGATGGCTTGTACTTCGCCTTTGCAGTCTCAGTGGACTGGCAGTTTACATGAGATTATAAACGCGTAATTCATCACGGAATCCCTCCATCCTGAAATGGAGTTCTATCCCCTGGCTCTTAAAGGGCTTGGGTAGACGTTAAATGTTACAGTTGCGGCTTACATGATCCTGCAACCGGGGCCGATTATATCCCCTCCCCAATGCGATGCCACCCGTTCCAACTTCCGAAGCGTTCAGACTGCCTATCCCCGGATTAAAAAAATACAGGGGTCTGCGTTACCGCAACTCCAGTTTTTCCATCGTTGCGGATGAGGAAGCCGCTTCGCCTTGAAGAAGATTCAAATATCTTGGGCGACTTGGCCTTGCTAGCAGGCCTCTCTACTTGTTGTCGCATTCGACGATCGAGGCAACTACCATCGCGATCACTGTGTGGACTCCGTCGTCAATGGTGATGCGTCCAGGATAAAATTCGTCATGAGGCAGAGGCTTCCAGCCGTCGCGTGAGTGGTCAACCTTATAGGTCAGCGGTAGTCCCGTGATCGCTGGATTGTATTGGTCGTACGACGACATAGAACCCATCTTGTAAATCACCATATCAAGCGAGGGCACGATGATCAGACTGAATCCGCCCGAGCCGGATTTAAGGAATGTGTCGCGCGGCGCGCCGATGATATGGCCGTCCGCATTCACCTCAAATCCCACACTGAAGGGAGCGTGGGGATCATAAGGTGAGGGACGGCTGCAAAGCTCGAAATAATGGGCGGGGACCAATTGATGGGTCCCCCAGTGGCCCTTATGCAACAGAAGATAGCCGAACCGGAGGGCATCCGTTGAGTGTAGGGCGATGCCGAAAGCTCCCGGCGTGTGTGGGAGTGGCAAGCCGTACCGGGGTTCCTGGCGTGCATATCCCCAGCGTCCCCATTGCATAGGCTTCGCCAGCCGCTCGTTGATGTACTCCTGCAACTCCATCCCGGTCAAATGTCGTAGGACAATGCTCGCAATCTGGAATCCAGCGGACGAGTAACAATATCCTTGGCCGGGCACGCACCACATGCGTGCGGACAGTGCACCTAAATCCTCTTCGGGACCTAGGGGCGAGACTGGTGCCAGTATTTCATGGTGGCCGCGAACATATGCGACATTTGATTCGTCATGTATGCCTGAGGTCATGCTCAACAGTTGCCCAAGCTTGATGTCCGCCTTCCGAGGATCATCCAACGGAAAGGCTTCGGGAAGATATTCCTTCGTGAATACCTTCTGGTCGAGTCCCTCGGGAATCAAGCTGTGCTTTTCGTTAAGCATAATACCGCATGCGATACTGGTGAAGGCCTTGCTAACGGAGGCCATTTGGGGATTAGCTTCCCGGTTCCCCTTGCCGAAATACCTCTCGTACACAAGCCAGCCGTGCCGTGCGACCAGTAGTCCGCCGCTCTCGCTAGTCCGTTCCGTGTATTCAAATGCTTGATCGAGCCTGCGAACGTCGATTCCGGCCACTTGGCGAATCCGCGTGGGGTCCTTCAAAACGCGCCATCCTCCCACGTTGTCTGGGGGCGGAAAGTAGACTTGGGCCTGGGCACCGAGGTGGGACGCCAAAACCAATTCCTCAGGCTGACCACCTCCACGGAGAGTTGCGAAGCCTGAACCGACGGCTGCAGTCGCTCCCAGAAAGTCTCGCCGGTTAAACTTCATGTAGTTTGGCATTGTATACGCTCCTTCTCTCGAAGAAGTTGTCGAGGAACCTCCTCCTCCTCAACCAACGTGGTCGAACGGCTGCTGTGTCCTGAGCGGCACGTTTTGATTCCAGTTGCAGGCTTCTGACCACAACATGAGGCCAGCCAGTTTCCTGGATGGCTTGGACGCCCTTCTCATTTTCCACAATGTCATTCACAGCAACCGTTCCGTGAACCTCCGGTAGCTGGCTCACCACCATGCAGCCGGTGGCGCCCAGACATCGAGTGATCAGAATGAGCTTCCCATTCAGGCAATCTTTCGAAAATGTTGGCAGGTCCTTGGCCTCGTCTGGGTTCATTTGTTCGCTTAGCGAATGTCTTTTTTCCCTTGCATCTATTCGAAGAGTGACACGCTTCCTCAGCCAATCTCTGCACCATCAATCGTCCCCTGGAGCTTCCCCTCTGAGTTTCTCATCCTTACGGCGACGCGGAACAACCCGCTTTCGAACGGTATCAATTCATCGATGGAACAGGCCGCTGTTGGTCCCACCGGCCCAACAACGTGTACAAGGCCGTTCATGCCGCTCCGGTGGATCGGGGCTATTTCCAGAATGCCGGATCGGAACAAACCAAAGGAGCCTTTCACTCGCACACTTCCATCCTCAACCTTGGCCACGAGAGACCTTTCAATCGCAGCACATGAGTTTACGTCGACGATTGGGCCGCCATCCGTTGTGCAGCAATGCCAGCAAACTCGAAAAGTACATTCCTGGCCTGGTTCCAATTCCACCAATGGGCTGAGGATTTCCGTTTCAATATACGAATCACACCCGTTTGGATCGTCCTCCATGTTGACTTTATCTTCATGAACCGTGAATGTCCCTTTGCCATTGACCCAGATTTCCAACGGTCCGCCGTCTGGGTAAGTGACATCATGGACGACGGGGAAAGTCTCCACCAACGCTGCCAGGAGATCACCGTGTGAAGTCGCCAGCCAGCCGAATTCGGGATTCATAACGAATTTGGCAACTTGGTTGGCGTATGAAAGCCGCCACAGTTTCCCTCCTGGCAGCACTTCGCTATCCCTGTAGACTTCGTCACCGTAAATCTGTCGATAACTTTTTAAAGGAACTGTGACCGAGAGCCCTCCGCGAGCTGCCTGTTGCGTAACTTGCCAGATTGACCATCGGACTGGGCGAAGCGAGGTATTGCGCATCCGGTGGCAAATCTCCACCTTAGCCGAACCGGGAAAAAGGCGAATCTCACGGGAGAATTTCAGGCCGGTATATTCATCATCAGGGCTCTCCAAGCGGATGGCAACTGAGTCGGGATTTTCATGGATTACTTCTGAATGGTAAGGCCCACCGTCGAGAACAGGATCTGGCGGGCCGGGCCAATGACTGTCGTCGGACCACCCCTGGGGTGCGGGCCAGACCTTACTGCCGCCGTAATTCTTCCAACCGGCCTCAAAATTGTTTTCCTCCTGCGTATAAACTCGGCCGAGATGGCGAGGATTCACGTAGAAAAAATTAGTCTTTCCCAACCGCATCTGCAGGATTCGTCCGCCGATTTCAGGAACGACAAGCAATTCCAGGATGCCATTAGCAAGCCTTAGTGCCTTCCAACCCTCATAGTTCACCATGCCGACCTTGCAAGGCGGACCTGGGATGGTGGCCATAGGAGATGGATTCATCTGGCTGGGTCCTTCTTAATCAAGGAAATCTGCGAAGACTGATATTGGCCTTTCGTAAATGCAAGAGTCCAAATGCGAGAAATAGACAAAATTGGTGAGCGCCTTTTGAAGCCGACCAGCCAGTCGGATGGCTTACCCCCAATCTTGTTGTGCAAAGCGCGTTCGACCAGTCCCATAACAGAAGATGATAAAGCTATCATTTCTCCACCTACTGCCCGTTCGTCGATTGTATGACTACTGTCAATCCCGACATGCCAGCCGAAATATTCGAGGGAAGGCTTCGACGTACCCCCGGAATCTCGGCGCGGTTTGAGTGTAGCGTCAACGTAAACGGAGTTCAAGCATTTTGAGGTTGCAGTGTTTAGGTTGCGAGAAACACGGGAATGGATCAGGACCTGCTTGATGACGTCAGGCGAAATCTTCCACTTGTCCGAAGAGGGCTTTGCCTCACACGTAGAAATTGCTAAGATGGTCTTCGCTCTTGACGTGACGTCTTTTGGGCCGGGGCGCGAAAATCCTCCAACCCGGGTAGAACTGGGTCGTGGGGGAGCCTTTAAGAGGCTCATGAATAAGGTCCGAGTTTAGTCAATGACACGAATAGGAATCCATGAAATCGCAAGGCTGGCAGGGGTGTCGATTGGAACGGTTGACCGTGCTTTGCATGGTCGTAAAGGAATTAGCGAGGAGACCCGCCAGCGCGTGCTTGCCATTGCCAAGGATACCAATTACAAGCCTAACTTGGCGGCGCGCGCCTTGTCTTCCGCAAAGCCGATTGCCCGGATCGGCGTCTGCATTCCGCGCGAAATCCACTATTTTTATGACCAGGTTCGTCAAGGCATCTGGTCTGAAGCCCGCAGCCATGAGCATCTTGGCGTTGAACTCGTCTACCGCCCTGTCAAAAGGGGAGGGGTAGGCGAACCGGAGAGACTTCAGGAGCTTCTGGCTTCGAACATACAGGGGCTCATTCTGACACCGGGCAATCCCAGACAACTAACGTCCGTGATCGACGAGGCAGAAAAGAGGGGGATCCGAGTTATCTGCATTGCCAGCGATGCGCCTGGGAGTGATCGTTCATCAGTCGTCTGTGTCAATCCAGAGCTTAACGGCAAGATTGCAGGTGAATTGATGGGCCGATTTGTGACCCAAAGGTCGAGTGTGGCAATTGTCACCGGAATGCTGCAAACCGAAGACCATCTCCAGAAAGTTCATGGATTTTCCGAAACATTTCCTCGCGTATGTAAGGGTGGCAAAGTAGCAGAGGTGTTGGAGGGTCATGACGACGAGGATGAAACGTTCATCAAGTGTTCACAACTCTTACAACGAAGGAAAGGACTGGCTGGAGTCTACGTCTCTACGGCTAACTGTCTCCCCGTATGCCGAGCGGTAACGGTGCTCGGTATGGCTCGCAAGATCAAAGTCATTACAACGGATCTATTCCAAGAAATGGTCCCGTATTTCGAGAAGGGTACCATTATTGCTTCCATCTACCAGCGTCCTTATGTGCAAGGCCAACGAGCAGTTCGGCTACTGATCGATCATCTCTTCAGCCACCAACCCTTCCCTTATAATTACTACTTGAATCCTGGGATCGTGCTAAATTCCAACCTTCCGCTCTTCCGGGAAATCCGCCACACCGACGCTGTTATAACCGCCGCGATGCCTTTTTAGCTTGGGTGCCTCCTTATGTTGAGCGAAAGTGCGGACGTCATCTACATACTTAGAACGTGCCCATAATGTAATTGCAACTGCCTTAAGAAATTTGTACTTGACATGACAAAAATCTATGATAGCCTGACTGCGTTGACGTTAACGCAATCGGTCAACGAATCGGGGAATCTCGAATAATCTAGTTTAATTCGGATCCTGGGTCTAAGTGCATTCGACAGCAAGTGGGGTTTCGATCACTCCGTTGGAGTTGTGTTGTCTTTTTTGCGAGCCTGATTGGCCAAGGAGCGTTGTGGTCGGGTCAGGGGCAGGGGTGCCCATAAAAAAGGGAAACATGCCAAAACCCTCGAGTCTAAAGGAGTAAAGGAATAAGGAGAAGGCCGAATGAAACGCTCAATGGTTTTGATGATTATCATATTCTTTCTTGGGGTAGCAGGGTTGCACGCCCAAGGAACCGCCACAATTGACGGTACCGTGCTAGACACCACCCAACGAGCTGTTCCAAACGCAACCGTCACTCTGATCGAAACTCAGACGGGAAGGACCCGCCAAGTAACAGCTTCAGAGTTGGGCTACTTTACTTTCACAAGCTTGGGTCCAGGGACATACACATTGAAAGTCTCGTTGGCAGGCTTCAAGACTTGGGAGCGCCAGGGTATCGTTCTGAGTGTGGCTCAACACGCAACTTTCCATCCAGTGCTGGAAGTCGGCAGTGTGACTCAAACTGTCCAAGTTACATCGGCGCCTCCCCTTGTGACAACTTCCAGCAGCACACTTTCATCAGTCGTGGGCAGTCGTCAAATTCAACAGTTGCCCCTCAATGGACGTAATGCATTGCAGCTCGTCTCGCTCACTCCAGGAGTTGTTTCAACAGGCACCACTGGGCAGTTTGGAGTCATTCAGCCTTCCTTTGCGTCTTCCGGGGGCAGAGACATTGATATAAACTATTTCCTCGATGGGGGAACCAACATAAATCCCTTTTACGCCCAGCCCATTAATTTTCCTGATCCCAATGCACTGCTGGAATTTAGCGTATTGAACCGTAACTATAGTGCTGAGTACGGGCGAGGCTCAACAATTGTCGCGGCTGTCACACGTTCTGGGACGAACAAGTTTCACGGCAGCGCTTTCGAGTTTCTACGCAACACCGTCCTGGACTCCAGGCCCTTCTTTTCCGCGGATCGTCCAGCCTACAAAAGAAATCAGTTTGGCGGAACCTTTGGTGGGCCAATCCGACGGAACAAGGCCTTCTTCTTTGTAAGCTATCAGGGGACGCAGGTGAGAGGGGCTCCCGGGTCCAGAACATATACGACAATGACTGCCGCAGAGCGAACGGGGGACTTCTCTGCGCTCAGTAAACCGATCATTGATCCGACCACCGGTCAGGCATTTCAAGGAAATATCATTCCTCCCAGCAGGATTGAACAGCAGGCAACGAACTTCATAGACCAGTTCTTGCCTCCTGCAAATCTCGGCCAGAACGACTATACCTATACTGTGGCGAATCAACTTAGCGAGAACCAGATAATCGGTAAGGTTGATTACATGCTGACCCCAAACGACAATCTCACGGTTCGATACCTGTTTGACAATGCGCCGCAAGTCGGGATCTACGGGAGTGGCCTGGATCCAAGTTGGAAAGCGTCTCTGCCCACACGCTACCAGAGTGCGACTGCCGACTATACGCATACGTTTTCTCCAACCCTCCTGAACGACGCCAACCTGACTTATGTTCGAAGTGCATTTGGTGAGATCAATCAGAAGAATTTCACTCTCTCAGGCCTCGGGTATCCGGTGAATAATGGCAACGCTTTCAGCTCCTTTGGTTTGACGCCCGATTCCCAAATCAGTCTGGGTGGGTATTTTGGTGTGTATCTTGGGGCCCCCACGCGCGACATTATGCCCACGTGGTACTTCCACGATAACGTTTCCTGGATCCACAACATCCATTCAATTGATGTGGGCATGGAGATCTATCATAACCGGGTGAATGAACTCCAGAACTTCTTTACAGGAGGAGCGCTCACATTCAGTGGACAATTCACAGGTAACGGTGCGGCGGATTTTCTACTCGGTGACTTTAGCCAATATGAACAGATTGAAGGCTTGACGTCCCGCCTTCGTCAGACACTCCCTTCTGTTTACATTCAGGACAACATTAAATTAAGCCGCAGGGTTACTTTGAACGCCGGATTGCGCTGGGATCCTGTTGCCGGCTATCAATCGGAAGATAAGCAGCTAAGCACGTTTCTGCCGGGAAATCAATCGAAGCTGTTTCCACTTGCCTCCAGTGGCTTGCTCTACCCAGGTGATAATGGTCTCCCTCAGAACATCGTCGGAACGAGGTATACCAACATCGCGCCACGCCTTGGCATTGCCTGGGACGTGTTCGGAAACGGAAAGACTTCCGTACGGGCCGGTGGTGGAATCTATTATATCCCCCTGACACGTGGGATTACCTTTAACCGCTTTACCTTGATCCAACCGTTCACGGTCGACCTCAGCGTTTTCGGGGGAACCGCAAATGACATATGGGCAGGCCCTCCGTATAACGGGATCAATCCATTTCCAAGACCTACAGCCGGCGACTTGAGTGGACTCCAGCAGCTCCCATTTGTTCCGTATGCCGGCGAAAGTAGTTTGTCATTACCCTTCAAAACGGAAGCCGACAACGAATGGAGCTTGTCCGTTCAGCAGGCGCTTTGGAGAGACGCTGTTTTGGAAGTGGACTACGTCGGATCATCCTCGTCACACTTGACGACTTCCTACAACAGAAACCCTGCGGTCTACGTCCCAGGGGCATCTACGGTTGGGAATACACAGTCCAGACGCCTTGACCCGCAGATTGGCGCGATAAATGCCATCGGTAATGTGCTCACTGCTAATTATAATGCCTTGCAGGTTAGTTTCCGCCAGCGCTATTCCCGTGGGCTCAGCCTAAACAGTTTTTACACGTATTCGAAAACGCTCGGGATAGTTGGTGCCGAAACAGAAGGAAGTAATGGCCCAAGAGATCCGTTCAACTTCGGACTTAATTACGGGCCACTTTCTTACGATATTCGGAACAACTGGGTGACAGACTTCCTTTGGCAGCCCACAGAACATCGAGCATTTTCAAACCATGTGGTAGGTGCTCTGGCAGGAGGATGGGGGCTGACGGGCATTCTGACGATACAAAGCGGGCCGCCTCTCACTTTGTACTCAGGTGTCGACAACTCGTTTAGCGGAATCGGACAGGATACGCCAAATCAGGTTGGTACTTGGCAACTGCCCGGAGGCCGCAGCAAAGGTCAACAGATCCAGGAATGGTTTAACACAAAAGCATTCGTCACAAACCCTCCCGGCACGTTTGGCACACTGGGTATGAATGCGCTTCGTAGTCCGGGCTACTGGAACTTGGATGCTGCTGTGTTGCGGACTTTTGTTCCGCACGAGGGGTATCAACTTGAATTCAGAGGATCGTTCTACAACATACTTAACCATGCAAACTTGGGTGCACCAGTGAACAGTCTGACGTCTCCTGCCTTTGGGGAGATTTTGTCTACAACTACTCCACGACAGATAGAATTCAGCCTTAACCTCCAGTTTTAAGATGTTGACCATAAAAAGTGAAGTGGCAACCGGCGTAATTTCTCCCGGTTGCCGCTTCAGGCTTCCCCATCGCCCTGCGCAGAAGTTGACTGCATTCCATAATCAACAGAGGTCTTGTAAGATTAGGCGTGAATATGTTTCTCATCGACCGGCATCGATTGCGGCCATTTAGAGTCCATCGTGGGACAGGCCAAGCCTTATTGATACTGGCTCTGGCTACCGCGTGCTTCAGCCAACCTAGCCCTCCATCCACTGCGAAGGACCTCCCTCAGGGAAGTCAGCAAAGTCAATTGGAGGAGGCCGCAGGGCTTTTAAGACCGCTGGTCCGTGCCGACCCGAACAATCCTAAATATCTGTTTGACCTCGGAGAAGTCTATTTGCTGATGGGGAAGATAGATCAAGCCATTCCCCTCTTGGAAAAATCTCTGAACTTGATGCCCGATAACTGGGATGCCCGCATGGCATTGGCACAAGCTTATCAGAAGATCAACAAAGATGCCGATGCCCTTCAAACACTCGGAACAACGCCTCCGGCGGGGCCAAAGGCAGAGGTGTGGGCTTTTACGCGGGCGTTCAGCCTTTACCGCGTCGGAGACATCAGCACAGCTTTGTCGCTGTTTAAAGGGCTCTTGAGTAGTGAGAACATGCGGGCACCCGCTAACTTTTTTGTTGCAAACTGCTATTCCCAGATGGTTAAGTACCAGGCCGCCTTGCCCTTTTATAAGGCTGCGATTAAATTCGGGCACAGCCGATACAACAAAGCGCTGAACGTCTACTATTACAACTATGGCCTTACCCTCTACAAACTTGGAAAATATTCGGCAAGCCGAGACGCTTTCGAAAAATCTATTCAGCGCTTTGCGAACGATCCTTTACCTTGGTACTATCTCGGCCGGTGCGAAGCGGAGCTCGGCAATTTCCCCGAAGCAAGAGACGCCTTTGAGACTGCGATCAAGAAGGATAGTTCTTTCAACCCGGCCTATTATCGGTTGGCACGGCTTTATGCCGAGCACGGTGACAAAAAGAAAGCGCATGAGTATTACAGCAAAGTCTCGAATGAATTGCAGCAGCAGTTAGTAGAAAGCCAGAGGCTCAAATTAGGGAGCGGCTCCTCAACACCAAGGCATCACTCGAAAGGTAAGCCAGAGAATTCACAATGATACCCCTGTGGAGCGTATGGGGAATCCTGCAAGAAGCCTGCTCGGGAATGGGAGTGAACGCTGAAAGGGGTTGATGCGTGCAGCAGTGGGAAGGCAGATTCGAGGGGAAGATCAGGTTTGAAAGTCTGGAAAGGTACTGGGCCGACAAGTAGTTTTGATCGCGCGCTGGAAATGACCAGACGCGAGTTACTGCTTCTGCTTGCAACGCCACTGGCAATGCGAGGGCAGGGGATGGCTTCGAGGGGGGTCATGGCCGCGCCTCGCGCGAAGCCATCGGGAATACCGTTTCTTGCTCGGTTTACGGATGTTGCTAAGCAAGCCGGCCTTACCGCTCCAGACGTTTACGGTCCCGTAGCTTATAAAGATTACCTTGTGGAAACCATTGGGTGCGGCGTTGCATTCTTCGATTATGATAATGACGGATGGCTTGACATATTTACCCTTTGCGGCACCCGTTTCCATTCCGTTCCTCCCGACACCACCAATCGCCTCTACAAGAACAATCGGGACGGGACGTTCACCGATGTCACTGTCAAAGCAGGCTTGCGAAGAACCGGCTGGGCCAGTGCGGTTACGGTTGGAGATTACAATAACGACGGTTTTGACGATTTGTTTGTGACCTATTACGGAGAGAATGTTCTATATCGCAATAACGGTGACGGGACATTCACAGACGTAACGGAGGAAGCGGGGCTGAGGCAGTATGAGCACTGGAGCTCAGGATGCACTTTTCTCGACTACAACCGCGATGGCCATCTGGATCTATTCATCGGCAGTTATGTGAGTGGAGATCCTGCGACCTGGCCCAGACGTGGAGGGTCCGCGTATTGCGACTGGAAGGGAATCCCAGTATGTTGTGGGCCTCGAGGGCTCAAGACGCTTCCTCATCAGTACCTGTTTCGTAATAACGGGGATGGAACTTTCACTGACGTAAGCGACGTGACGGGTATTGCTTCTGCTGAGGGGAGATATGCTCTGACGGCAGTTGCGGCAGACCTTGATGACGATGGGTGGACTGATCTTTACGTTGCCTGTGATTCGACCCCAAGTCTTTTTTTCCGTAATCAACATGATGGGACTTTCAAAGAAGAAGGGATCGAACGCGGAGTTGCCCTTACCGACAACGGAATGGAGCAGGCAGGCATGGGGGTTGGTATTGGGGATGCAGACCTCAACGGAAGGTTGGATTTGGTCAAAACCAATTTTGAAGACGATACCATTGATTTTTACCGCAATGACGGCAACGGCTATTTTTCTGATGCAACGTACGCGGCTGGGTTTGCCGTTGAGACTCGGTACACGAATTTTGGGGTGGGCATTTTTGATTTGGATAATGACGGCTACCCGGACGTATTTATTTGCACCGGTTTCCTTTATCCGGAGGTAGAGCGAAAATTGCATCGAGATCCCATGGCTACTCCACGCCTCATATATCGAAACCTTGGAAACGGGAAATTCGAGGAACTGATTGGACAAGGTGGTCCCGGAGTCACCGCGCCGCACTGCAGCCGTGGCTGCGCTTTTGGTGATTTTGACAATGACGGAGATGTGGATATTGTCGTCATAAACATGAACGAGCCTCCTTCTCTGCTGCGGAATGATTTGAAAGGTAATCGCAATTGGTTAAAGGTGTTGCTCCAGGGAACAAAATCGAATCGCAGCGCCATAGGCTCACGTGTTACAGCGCACTATGACGGAAAGTTACAGGTGCAAACAGTTACAGCGCAGTCGAGCTTCTATTCTGTAAACGATCGTCGACTGCACTTTGGGCTAGGAAAGTCCCAGACGGTAGACCTGCAGATCCGGTGGACCAACGGTGATAGCGAGAAGTTCTCTGGACTTTCACCCAACCAGTTGCTGGTCATTCAAGAGGGACATGGGATCGTAAAAACGGAAAAATGGACCAGTCACTCCTGAGTCTTGCGCAGACCACCAGATGATTTTGCTCTCATCAGTCGATGACGCTGGATAAGCGGGAGCCGTACGGTTCAGGGCTGTTGCACCTCAGAAAAGGCTCGAGGCAGTTGTGCGAATTCGAAATTCAGATTGCAGTGCTGGGAGGTTTGAGTTTGCGGAAAGGAGATGGTATGAATGTTTGAGTTCGAAGCCGGTACCCTGTGAAG
>JAKAWN010000064.1 GCA_021827245.1 Acidobacteriota bacterium
GATCTAGAAGCATCATCTGGCCGGAATCATCCTCGTTGACAAGGCGCCCTGTTTTCGCTAACGTAACTTTCACTTCATTGCGCTGGCTGCGGTCTACGATAAAAACTCCCCGCCACCTGGCGCCTGAACTTGTAACATCCTTCAGATATAAAAGGAGGTGGGGAAATTGCTCGATGAAGACGCGAGGCTTGATCTCGTAATTGGCTTGGGCAGCGGCCAGTCTGGCTTCCGATTTCTCCAGCTTGCGGATGGCACTTGGCGCAATAAACAGGCTCATCCAGGAAGCCAGCATCCAACCCAGAACTGCAAAGATCAAGACCGGGCGCACGAACTGCCACTTGCTGATGCCGGCGGCGCGAATGGCGATTGTTTCGCTGTCTGCCGCCATCCGGCTGAGACCGATGAGGGTGCCGAGCAGGACGGCCATAGGTATAGTGATGACAAGAATGCTCGGAAGAGGCAGCAGAAAGAGAGAGATGATTTCTGTAGCGGGGAGATCTCGGCGAGCCACGAGTTCAAGCACATGGCTGAGAGGCCGAACGTAGAGAACAAAGGTGAAGACCAGCAAGCCGAGCAAACAATGGCTAACGACTTCTTTCAGTATGTAGCGAGTCAGGATCCTCATCTGAGTTCACCTGGAAATTCCACTTCACGGCGCCTCAAGAGAGGCCTAAATTCCGCGAACAGCAAGCTCCTGCAGTCGGGCCGGTGGCGATTGGAGGCCAGGAGGGTGGTCATCTGACGATGGCGGCCAATAAAACCTATCTCATGCTGCTCTGGCACATGCATCAGCCCTTCTACAAGGACTTGGCGGACGGCGTTTACGCCATGCCCTGGGTGCGGCTTCATGCCCTGAAGGACTATTACGGAATGGTTGCCATGCTTGAAGAATTTCCTGAATTTCACGCGACCTTCAACCTTGTACCATCGCTGGTCTCCCAACTTCAAGAGTATGCCCGAGATGATGTGCGCGAGCAAGCTTTCGAGCTGGCTTTCAAGCCTGTGGAAAAACTGTCCGCAGACGAACGCGAAAAGCTGATCGAGTTCTCTTTTCAAACGAACCTCAGAAATCTTGTGAATCGCTTTCCGCGGCTGCGCGAGCTTTACGACAAAGCCCACTCCGGCAATTCCATTGAAGTTGTGCGTTATTGGACCGAGCGTGATTTTCTTGATCTTCAAGTCCTGTCCCAGCTTGCCTGGTTTGACGAGATTTGTCTTTCTTCCGATGAGAGCATTCGTGATCTGGTCAGGAGGGGGCGCGGGTTTCGCGAGGAAGACAAACTCCTGATTCGAAAAAAGGAAGTCGCAGTATTTAATGCAATACTTGAAGAGTATCGAAGCGCCGTCGAACGCGGGCAAATCGAGCTTTCCACGTCGCCATTTTATCATCCCATTCTACCGTTGCTCTGTGACACCAACATTGCCCTGGAGTCTCATCCAGGCGTTCGATTGCCGCGGCGCCAGTACCGGCACCCTGAAGATGCGGTCGACCAGCTAAGGGCCGCTGTCACGCTGCACACACAGGTTTTTGGCCGTCGGCCGAACGGACTGTGGCCAAGTGAAGGGAGTGTTTCGGAGCAGGTCCTGAGGCTGGCCGCAGAGGAGGGCTTCGCCTGGACAGCAACTGACGAAGGCATCCTCGGAAGATCTCTACAGACGGGATTCATTCGCAATCCTGACGGCACACTTCAAGGAGCGCATGAACTTTACCGGCCTTATCGCTTCAATACAGGCAACCGGCATATTTCGGTCTTTTTTCGGGACCACTACCTGTCGGACCTGATCGGATTTGTGTACGCCAACATGCCGCCTCAGGCTGCTGCCCACGACCTTCACCAGCGCATCCGTGCCGCCGGCCGGTGCGCGGGCGACGGTCCCAAGGTGATCTCGATCATTCTGGACGGCGAAAACGCCTGGGAGTATTTCGCAGGCAACGGGCGGGAGTTCCTGAAAAGTTTCTATAAAAAAGTTGCCGAAGATCCTGATCTGAAGGCGGTTACGGCGAGCGAGGCCTTGGAGCTTTGCGAGCAGGGAAGCCTCTCGCATATTGTTCCCGGCTCATGGATCAATGCGAATTTCGATGTGTGGATCGGCGCCGATGAGGACAACCGAGCCTGGGATCTTCTGGCGGAGGCGCGTGAATTCTTTGAGCGAAATAAGGGCAGGATCGGCTATCAGCCTTCGACCCTGGAACGTACCCAGCACGAAGTCTGGATCAGTGAAGGGAGTGATTGGTGCTGGTGGTATGGGCCTGAGCACTCCAGCGGCCATGATGAGGAATTTGATCTTCTCTATCGCAAGCATCTCAGCAACATCTATCGCCTGTCGGGCGAATCGCCGCCCGACAACTTGGCGATTCCCATCAAGGGCCTCGAACTCCCCGCAGTCAATTACCCGCCCACAGGGGTGATCGAACCCTCGATTGATGGTCTTGAGACCAACTACTTTGAATGGCTTGGGGCAGGGCTTTATCTGCCTGATGCCGCTTCCGGTTCAATGCACGGGGTTCGCAATTACATCGAGGCACTTTACTACGGTTGTGGCCAACACGCTCTCTATCTGCGTCTGGATTTCCAAACTTCTTTCAGCCATGATCATCCATCCTCTGAGGTCCGGATCGCCATCGATGGAGACAGCAACGCCCGGTTGCACGCGTCGGTACGTGAGGGCAAGGTCCAGAAGATCGAATTCTGGAAAGGCGATGAACCTTTAGAGGCTCAACAGGAGACGGTCGCTGGTAACTTGCAGGCTGGCTTTTCACAAATTTTCGAGGTTCGATTGGACTATAGCATTCTGGGGATCAATCCAGGGAAGCGCGTTCAGCTCAAGATCGCCCTCTGGGCCGACGATCTGCCACTACAGGTGATCCCGCAGGAAGATTGGTTGGCTCTGGAACTTTCCACGGAATTCGAGAGTTGGTAGCCAGATCGATGAGCAGTTGAACTTCGCCATCCAATTGATAGCAAATTCCTTAAATGCAATATATAAAGTTATACTTTGATTATTGGCACCCGCCGGTCTCGCTTGTTTCCTGGGCGAGAGACCCTGTAAAAAGAGTCAAGAACCGGACTGCCCCTTTTCCCATCCAGGAACAATAACGTCGACTGGATCTGAGCCGACGGGAATGACGGTGACCAGCGAAAGCGGGGAAGTCCGAACGATGGCCAGATTGCCTGAGGCGCTGTCGGCCACGGCCAGGAAGCGTTCGTCCGGAGTCAGAGCGAGCGATTGCGGTCGGACGCCGACGTGAAGCGTGCTTTGGACACTCCGATTGGCGACATTGAAAGCCATCACAAATCCATCCCCTGCCGAGGCCAGGTACATCAGCCTTGAGTCTGCTGTGAATACGGCGGCCGCGGGGTCCTTTCCCGTGGGCAGAACTTGCTCAATGTTGTCCTCCGAAGCGTCCACAATGGTCATAGTGGAGCCTTCATCGCTCAGCACGAATAGCTCTCCGCCATCAGGTTTGAGAACCAGGCCGCTTGGCCGGGTTCCCGTTTCAATGTGAGCAAGGAGGGTGCGCGAGGAGACCTCGACAGCAGAGATTTTTTCGTCGCCAGTATTCGCCACAAAAACCACAGAGCCGTCCAGCGATACCGCGAGCGGTCCGGGCGACTTGCCGACCGTCACAAATCCGAGCACCCTCCTGGCTTGTGTGCTGACAAAGTACAGCAGGTTGCCGGCCGGATCGCTGGCGATCAGGGTTTTCCCGTCGGGCGTGATGGCCAGCGCGGACATTCCAGGAACCACTGAGACGCGGGCAGTTTCCTTCATCGCATTGCAATCGAGAAAGACAATTTCACCGGACTCAGGATTGAGAGTGTAGGCGTGTTTCCCATCGGGTGAGAACACCAGGCCACGCGCTGACTGGCCAATCTTGATGGTGCGGACTACCGCCAGTGAGGGGAACTCAATAATGCTGACGGTCCCTGATACCGAGACGACGTAGATTTGGTTACTTCTCGGCCTCCGCATGGCTTTTTCGGGCAAGCTCGCCACGGGAATCGTGGCCACAATCCGGGCGCTGGCGAGATCGACCACAGCAACGGAATTGCTCTCTTTGTTGACCACAAACGCAAGGTAAGGGCGGGGCGGCGCGATTTGCTTGCGGCATCCTGTGATTGCAACTGCAATCAAGCCGGCCGCGAGCAGACAGCCCAATCGCAACATGCGTGAAACTCGGTGATGGGTCATGGCGGCGCGAATCAGTCCGCCGAGCGACCCGGGAATAGGTGGATGGCGAAATCTCATTTCAGGATGTACTCCGGGCGGACTCGGAGACCGAAGAGGCTGGCAAAGTTCATCGAGAAAAACTCCATGATGTTTCCTGGCTTGAACCCGGCCCTTCACATAAGCGATTGGCTTGGGTCAAGCGGCTCCTGCTCACCCATGCCGAATCAGTTGGGACAGGTTCCCGTAGCCGAAGCGACGAAGTTTAACGTAAGCGCCTTCTTAATACAACCATCCCCATCCGGGTGGGCGGTAGGGAAGTTGTCACGATACGTTCCTAAAAATCCTGCGAGCCTGGCAAAACCGCAATCGTGGGGCAGTCCGGCCATGCGGTGAAAGGGGTTAATGCATTACTTTAAGGTGTGATTGGCGCGGCTGCCCGATTGCGGTCGAAAAGCAATCTTTGGGATGCTCTCGAAGACGACGAAAACATCGCCGCAGGTATTTCTGATTCTCACGGTCTGCTTCCTTGCGCCTTACGATGGATAGTCCATGGTCCCGAGCTCCCTGCGGCAAACTTAATGTGTTACTTTAGATTGTCGGCGTGTCGACATCGATCGCCGTTTTTGCCGCTTACCGTCCAACAGAGATGACCAATTCCGACCTTCAGGGGCAGACTTCCCGATCAGGGGCGAGGCCGGTGGCTCGGGCGCAAATCGATGGCTGGCCTGTGCGATGGTTCCGCGCCAGCCAAATTGACGCTCCAAAGGCGCTCTGTTAAGATGCCTCTTGCAGAGAGCGGGGAACAACCCGGTGCGGGTCGGCGTTCATACGTCAATCGCAGGCGCGCTGGAAAATGCGGTACGGCGCGCCAGCGAAATCGGCTGCGATACGTTCCAGATGTTTTCGGCCAATCCGCGCGGCTGGAGGACAGCGGACCCATCTCAAAAGGATTGCGAACGTTTCCGGGCTGAGCGTGAGGCGAGCAGGCTTTCGCCTTTGGTCATCCACGACAATTACCTGATCAACCCGGCCTCGACGGACCCGGAAATTCGGAGCAAATCGGTTGCGGCTTTCAGGCGGGAGATTCAAAGGGCTCTAGCTCTCGGAGCTGATTTTCTGGTGGCACACCCGGGCAGCGCCAAGGGTTCGGGCGTTTCTGATGCCATCAGGAACTGCATTGAATCGCTCAAAGAATCTTCCAACAATCTTTCTCTCGACGGATTGACGGTTCTGATCGAGAACACGGCCGGGCAGGGATCATCCATCGGCCGAAGCTTTGAAGAAGTTGCAGAGATTTCCGCTGGCGCAGGAAGGGAATTGCCGGTTGGGACTTGTATTGACACTGCTCACTCGTTTGCGGCAGGCTACCCTATTCACACACCTGCCGGGTTGGGCAGAGTGATAAGGCAGCTTGAAAGCACCGTGGGCGTCAGGAACGTGCGAATCATCCACGCCAATGACTCGAAGGCGGCATTCGACTCCCACGTCGATCGCCACCAACATATCGGCAAGGGAGAGATTGGCGCTGAAGCTTTTGGCAGAATTGTTCGCCATCCCAAATTTCGCGACATCCCTTTTATTTGCGAAACCCCGGTTGATGAGCCGGATGACGACAGGCGGAACGTGGAAATGATGCGCAAACTGGCAGGGGCAAAGGCCCGTGGTAAGCATTGATCGCTGGTGGAATGATGTCACCCGGGATCGTATCGAATCCCTTCTGGAGCTTGTGCTCTCTGCCGTCGCCGATGATTACGAGAGTCTCGAGACGATTCTCGCGGCCATTAACCGTGAGTATCCGGCAGACCCCGATTGCGAAGGATGGGCGGCGCTGAAGGCGCTCCCCGTTTCGCGCTATGAGGTGATCAAAGCTTTACGGGAACTGACCCGGGAGGGATATGCGCAAGCCTATATTTATGACGCAAGGGAAAACGAGTTTCGAGCAGTTGGCTTTCGCCAGGACCAGATCAGAGATCTCTGGATTTACGCTACCCCTAAAGGCATTTGTGCTGTGAGGCAACTTCGCGAACGAGACGCCGTGAAGTCTTGACAGGTTGAGCTATGGAGACCAACTACGATCCGCAGAAAATTGAAGCCAGGTGGCAGAAGCGATGGGAGGAGCAAAAGCTTTTTGATGCTGACCCCGCGCCGGGCCGCCAGAAATACTACGTGCTGGAGATGCTACCTTATCCTTCCGGCGACATCCACATGGGGCACGTACGCAATTATTCGATCGGCGACGCCCTGGCGCGGTACATGTCGATGAAGGGCCTAAATGTCCTTCATCCCATCGGCTGGGACTCGTTCGGATTGCCGGCGGAGAATGCGGCGATCAAGAATCAGCGGTCGCCGGCTGAATTCACATTCGCCTATATCGACCGGATGCGCCAGCAGTTGAAGCGCCTGGGAGTCAGCTACGACTGGCGGCGCGAAGTCACCACCTGCCTGCCGGAGTACTATCGCTGGAACCAATGGTTCTTCCTCAAGATGTATGAGCGGAGCCTGGCCTACCGCAAGAAGAGCCGAGTGAACTGGTGCCCGGAATGTGAGACGGTTCTTGCCAACGAGCAGGTGGTGGATGGTTGCTGCTGGCGCCATGAAGATACGCCGGTGGTCGAAAAGGAACTTGAGCAGTGGTTCCTGAAGATCACCGACTATGCGGAGCGCTTGCTCGACGACATGAAGGAACTGGTTCGCTGGCCGGAACGCGTCCTGACCATGCAGCAGAACTGGATCGGGAAATCGAAAGGGACTGAGGTTGACTTCAAGGTGGTGGAACTCGATCTCCCGTTGCGCGTCTTTACCACGCGCGTTGACACCATCTTCGGATGCACAGTCGTTTTCCTGGCCGCGGAGCATCCTCTGATCGAAAGATTGATCGCGGCGTCTGACACGCCCGAAAAACTCCGGAATGATGTAGAGCGCATCAAGAGTTCCTCTGTCCGGGCCCGGGTTGAAGTGAATCTTGAAAAGGATGGTGTCGCAACAGGGTTTACTGCGCTCAACCCTTACAACGGAGAAACCGTTCCGATCTGGGTAGCGAATTTTGTTTTGATGGAATACGGCACCGGAGCCGTCATGGCTGTTCCGGCACACGACCAGCGCGACTTCGAATTCTGCACTGCTTTCAATCTTCCGATTCGCACGGTTATCGTGCCGAAGGACAGCGAACCTCAAGGAAAACTTGAAGCTGCATTCACAGACTACGGCAGGCTTGTGAACTCCGGGCCTTACACGGGGCTGACTTCCGAGCGAGCCATCGAGCGCATGACCCGGGACGCAGAAGCTGACGGCTTTGGGAAGGGAACCGTTCAGTACCGCATCAAGGATTGGGGCATCTCGCGGCAGCGTTACTGGGGCACGCCTATTCCCATGATTTATTGCGGCACCTGCGGGGTGGTAGCGGTGCCGGAGCAGGAATTGCCGGTGCTTCTGCCGCCCGACATCAAGCTTACGGGAACCGGCCAGTCACCCCTGGCCAACGCCCCGGAATTTGTGGCCACGAAGTGCCCGAAATGCAGCGGCCCCGCGCGCCGCGAGACTGACACGATGGACACCTTCGTTGATTCCTCGTGGTATTTCTACCGCTATACTGATCCGCACATCGATACGGCGCCCATCAGTAAGGATGCGGTGAACTACTGGTTTCCGGTGGATCAGTACATCGGCGGTATCGAACATGCCATCCTGCACCTTATCTACATGCGGTTCTTTACCAAGGTGATGAAGGACATTGGCCTGGTCAAATTCTCCGAGCCCGTGGCGCGGCTGTTTACGCAGGGCATGGTGATCAAAGACGGCGCCAAGATGTCAAAATCGAAGGGCAATGTGGTTGATCCCACGGCCATGTTTGAGAAGTACGGCGCCGACACCGTGCGTCTCTACATGCTGTTTGCCGCGCCCCCTGAGAAGGATCTGGACTGGAGCGATTCCGGCATTGAAGGCGCTTCGCGTTTTCTTAACCGCACCTACCGGGCGATTGCCAGATACGCTGAAAATCTTCGTGATATTGAATCCTTGCTGGGGCAGGTGGACCGATCTGAGGCCACGCCGGACTGCACGCGTGAAGAACGAAGGTTGCTGCGCAAGGCGCATCAGGTGCTTCAGCACGTGACGGAAGACATGGAGGAACGCTGGCACTTTAATACTGATATCGCCTTGGCCATGGAGCTGGTGAATGAGTTGACTGAACTTGATACGATGATTTCGACGGGGCAAGTTCGCCCGCAAATACTTAAAGAAACACTTGAGGTACTGGTGCTCGTCCTTGCGCTTTTTGCGCCCCACATCGCAGATGAGCTGTGGGAAGGACTTGGCCACTCCGGAGCGACTCTGCGTGTGCCGTGGCCGGCCTATGATCCCGGTCTCGCCGTTGAAGAAGAACTTGAGATGCCGGTGCAGGTGAACGGCAAGCTGCGCAGCCGGATTCGCGTGGCCGTCAATGTAAGCGAAGAGGAAATCCGCCGGCTCGCCCAGGCCGACGAAAAAGTCGCCCAGCACTTGAACGGCAGGAAGATCATCAAGGTCATCGTTGTACCGCAAAAGCTCATCAACATAGTTGTGAAGTGATCCACCCCTCGCCTGTTGTTTTCAAGTTCCATTTGCTTTTCTGAATCCATAGCCGCCGCTTTGCGTACCGTTGGCAAGCTGAAGTGCTCGAAGCAAACATACGGATTCAACCATTTGCGCCCCTTTCGGTTGGTCAATCTGTTAAAATCGTGCACCAACGCTTCCGGTCTCGTACGAGCTGATAAGGAAGGGTTGGACAAAATCTGCCTGCTCGCGCCCTGGCGCCGGGCCTGGAGGGTTATGCGGAATGAAGTGCTTACATTGTGGGACTGAAATGATGAACAACAATGTGACGACTAGGCACGGCAGCATTTCCTATGATGCGTGCGAGAAATGCGGGAGCTTGTGGCTGGATGCCGGTGAGCTGGACAAGATGGCCTTTCAGGTTGAAGGCAGCATCGAGTACTGCTCGCAGGAGAAGGATGACAAGCCTGACGTCCAGCCTTTAAAGTGCCCGCGTTGTGACGATTCCGCACTGGACCGAGTTCGGTTCCTGGGCTACCCGGACATCATCCTGCATCGCTGCGACAGTTGCGGCGGTTTTTGGCTTGATGGGGGCGAATTGAACATTATTGACCAGAAGCTGAAGAAGATCATGCCTGTCACGGGGAAGGGCTTTTCCGATTTCGTGAACAATGTCCACGTGCCTTATTGGTACAAGCGGGTCAGGAAGGAGAGCGACGAGACCGACTTCCATTGGGAAGTGATGCCCATCAAAGGCGCGCAAGACGAAGGCGCTACGGCCGATGTCTGCCCTAACTGTGGGTCCAATCTCAACAACTACGAGGTTTTCGGAATGCGCTTTGAAGGCTGCCCCAAGTGCAAGGGCATCTGGCTGATCAAAGACGAACTGCGTGGACTGAAAAACCGGCTCCAACATGGCTCAATGCGTTGGATGAATGATGAAATCGACGCGATCGAAAAGACAAGCGCCAGGGTGACAGACCGCTTGTGCGTCAAATGCAAGAACGTAAAGCTGGTTTCGGTGCTATTCGGCAAATCCTCGATCATCATTGATTGGTGCCGGCAATGCCACGGAATTTGGCTTGATCGAAAGGAGTTTGAATCACTGACGGACTATCTGAACAAAGAAGAAACTGGGATGAAGCCCGGCGAGATAGGGAAAGTGGCCATCGAGGAGTTGAAGCGCGTCTGGACTGGCGGACCGGAAAGCAGGTTGGAAGATCTGCGAGACGCATTTGACGCATCATCGGCGATACTTAACGCAACCGTATTTGAGCATCCGGCGCTGTTCAAATTCCTGCATATGGTTTAGGCTTGCAAGGTTGCAGAGCTATGTTTTCTGTCGGATGCGCAAGGCTTCCCCCAGTGGAATCTCCCGTGTTGCTCGTAATCAATTAGCATTTCTAATCCAGGATTCTGATAGGTACAATAAATATATCAAGTAGTACTTTAAGTCATTCTGTTTTCCATCTTAAAGAATGGGGCCAAAGTTCAGAAGATGTTGCCACTGGTGCGGACCCCTCATGATGTAAAATAGTTAACTCTAGCGATACCTTAACGCGACAGTCTGATCTTTCCTCCGACCACAGGAGCTAGCGAGCAAAATGGAAGATCCTCGTCCTATTGTCGTTCTCGATTTCGGGTCACAATATACGCAGCTTATTGCGCGGCGCATCCGCGAGATGCATGTCTACTCGGTGATCGTGCCGTGCCACGTCCCCTTTGAAGAACTCGTCAAAATGAAGCCGCAGGCGATTATCCTTTCCGGCGGGCCGTCTTCCGTTTACGATCCGGCCTCACCCACCAGCGATGACCGCATTTTCCAGCTTGGCGTTCCGATCTTGGGGATCTGCTACGGGCTACAGTTGATGGCCCACAAACTCGGGGGGAAGGTCGAGCCAGCGGCTCGCCGCGAATACGGCTTCGCCCAACTTGAAATCACTCCTCCCAGCGAGCTGTTTTCCGGGTTTGAATCGCCGCTGCGCGTCTGGAACAGCCACGGTGACCATATCGCGGCAGTCCCGCCGGGTTTTCGAGTGGTGGGGCGAACAGAAAACGCTATCTCAGCCATCGAAAACGTGAAGGCACGGATGTACGCGGTGGAATTCCACCCGGAGGTCCGTCATACGGTGTCGGGGACCGAAATCCTGCGCCGGTTCGTGGAAGACGTTTGCGGCGCCCGTGAAAACTGGCGTCCGCAGTCTTTGATCGAGGAGACCGTCGCGCGGATTCGAGCCGAGGTGGGTGGGGAGAGAGCCCTCTGCGCGCTGTCCGGCGGCGTGGATTCAGCCGTGGCTGCCACGCTGGTCAGCCGCGCCATCGGCGACCAGCTCGTTTGTGTGTTTGTCAACAATGGCTTGCTGAGGAAGAACGAATTTGAAGAGGTAACAGCGGCGCTGAAGGCCCAGGCACATCTGAATGTGCGCGCCGTGGATTATTCTGAGAGGTTCCTGGGGCGGCTTGAGGGTGTCATTGACCCGGAGCAAAAGCGGAAAATCATTGGGGAAGAATTCATTCGCGTTTTTGAAGCGGAGGCCCGTGCGCTCGGTGAGCCGCGGTTTCTGGTGCAGGGAACGCTGTACCCTGACGTGATTGAATCTGTGTCCGTCAAGGGCCCGGCGGCAACCATCAAGAGCCACCATAATGTGGGCGGTCTGCCGACAGACCTGAGATTTCAGTTGATTGAGCCTCTTAGAGAATTGTTTAAAGATGAGGTCAGAGTAGTTGGCCGGGAGCTCGGCCTCAGCGAGGAAGTCATTTCCCGCCAGCCGTTTCCAGGGCCGGGGCTGGCCGTGAGGATACTAGGCGCAGTCACACCTGAACGGCTTCGCATTGTTCGCGAAGCGGATGCGATCGTCGAGCAGGAGATTCGCGCAGCACAGCTCTACAACGAACTGTGGCAATCGTTTGCCATTCTGCTGACCGTCTCAAGCGTCGGGGTCATGGGAGATGCCAGGACATACGCATCCACCATTGCTCTGCGGGCTGTGACATCCGAAGACGGGATGACAGCCGACTGGGCAAAAATCCCCCCGCACGTTCTCGAACGGATTGCCACCCGCATCGTGAACGAAGTGAAGGAAATCAACCGAGTTGTCTACGACATTACGTCGAAGCCCCCGGGAACCATCGAGTGGGAATAAAAGAGCGCTTCCCCCTCCGTATAAGCCCTCGCGCGTTCCCTAGATCCCCGAATAACGAACCGTTCTGGCTAACGGTTCGCTAACTTCTGAGCCATGTAAAGCAGCAGCCGTCGGTCGCGGTCATTGATGTTGCCAATCAGACGCTTGACTTTCTGGTAGAACCGCGAATCACGGTCTGCCGGAATCTCCATGGCCAGCTCTTCGGTGCTCTTGCGCTGGGTCAGATTTGGGAGGTCCGGTGGTCTCTCCCCCTCGTAGAACAACTGATAGAGGGGGATCTCCATCGCTGCAGCCAACCGCTCCAGGGTTTCGAGGGAAGGCACTGTATGGCCGTTCTCAACCCGGGAGATATAGCAGCGCAGGAGTCCCGTGCGTTTCTCAATGTCGCCCTGCGACAGCTTGCGCTCTTCACGCAGCTTCCTCAGGCGTATACCTATAACCATGGGCAGCATTATTTCATAAGGTGATAAACAAGTCAATAGAAATTTCCGTTACTGGGGTAGCCCACCCCCGGGACCGCAATTCCGGGTGGCTCCTGTAACCCAAAGTGCTTTATCTTCGTCATTAGAGACAGGAAAGCGCTACTATGATAACTGAATGGCCCACTCTCGACCAGACCCCAGCATGGAAGCTGAATGGATCAGACGTTGCCAGTCTGGGGAGAAGGAGGCGTTTGCTCCGCTGGTTGATGCCTATCAGCGGCGAGTTTTTTCCATCGTTTATCATCTGGTGCGGCGCAGGAATGATGTAGAAGATATCGTTCAGGAAATCTTTATGAAAGCATTTGCGGCGATTGAGAGTTACAATTCCCAGTCGTCGTTCGGAACGTGGCTGAATCGCATCGCCGTGAACCACTGTTACGATTATCTGCGCCGCCAGCGCTCCTCCAGAGTGACTTATTTCTGGGAGATGTCGGAGGATGGGCAGCGGGAAATTGAGTCCCACAGCCAAAGCCCTGAGGAAGGCGGGCTCAACAGCGAAGAAAAGCTGGCGGTTGGCGATCTTGTGAGCAAATTGCTGGCGCGGGCCCCGGCTGAAGATCGCGTGGTACTGACCTTGAAGGAAATTGAAGACAAGTCAGTGGAAGAGATTTCTGAAATACTGGACTTGAAGCCAAGCACGGTGAAAGTGCGCCTGCATCGCGCAAGGAAGCGAATGGTAAAGGATCTTCAAAAATGGCAGGAGGGACGGTGACCTATGCGTTGTGACGCTGTCCGGCAAATTGTTCAAGAAGGTTTGCAGAGAGAGCCTGCTGTCCAGGTTCATATCTCATCTTGTTCGGCTTGCAAAGAATACCTGCGTCAGTGGGAGACTATCCATGTGGGCCTTGTTGCGCTGCGAGGGGAGGATCCGCCCGAGCCGTCCATTGGTTTCACTACGCGGGTGATGCGCAGTTTGGAGAACGCATCGACGGAATTCCCGGCCGGGCAGCAATTTATCGATCAGATCGGGAGGCGGATGGTTTACGCGACCTTGATGGTGGCGTTGACGCTCCTGCTGGTTCTGTTGCTGCCGTCGTCGGGTCCGTTCCGCAGTTCTGGGGTGTCACAATCCATCCTGGTACAGGCTCAGGCCGCGACCGTGTCGAATGAGCAGATTCTCGGAGTGGGCGGAGCCGGTTTCCGCGACGTTTCAGACTCTTATTCAACTACGAGCTATAGCCCAGGGGGCCAAGGATCCAAATGAAACGGCGTGCTTACGTTTACTTTGTCATGATATTCGTACTGGGCATTATCATTGGCGCCGCCGGAATGTACAGCTATGGGTGGTATACAGGCCATTGGCACCGCAAATTCAGCAGGCACCACGTGGTTGATTATCTTCGGCACCAGCTGGATCTTTCGCAAGCCCAGACGCTGCAGCTCCAGCAGATTTTGCAGGCGATGGATAAGAAAGAATCCGCGTTGCACGACCAGGTTGCGCCCCAGTTTCAGGCTATTCGGGAGGAGGCACGCAACGAGACGCGCAAGATCCTGAATTCCGTGCAACTTCAGAAGTTCAATGCCATGGTCAAGCAGTGGGATGCAAGGAGAGCAAAACACCGCCGCCCACCGCCGCCGCCCAAGTAGGCTCGCGCCAGCAGAGTGTCTCTCGTCGATGCCGATTTCACATCGTGAGGAGAGGGAGGCGTTCGATGGTTCGTCTGGCGATCGGGAATTTCATCCAACAACGAAAAAAGCTGGTGTGGCTCGGGATTCTGGGCGCCGCCGTCCTGTTGACCGTGGGCATGGTCGTCCGCAGGGGCTCCGGTGAAGCCCGCTACCTGACGGCTGAGGTCCGGCAAGGGAATATCACAGCCACGGTTGAGGCTACGGGAACCATCAATCCCTTAACCACCGTCCCCGTTGGCTCCTACGTTTCAGGCACCGTCAAATACATCTTTGCCGATTTCAACACCCGTGTTCAGGCGGGCCAGGTTCTGGCGCAGCTCGACCCGGCCATCTTTCATGCGCAGGTGATTCAGGCACGCGGAAACCTGGCGAACGCTCAGGCAAACGTCGGCAACCTTGAAGCCAGTATCGCGGTAGCCCAGGCCGTTATCCAGACCAACCAGGCCAATCTGGAAAAATCCAAAGCGGCGGTCGAGTACACTCGCGCCAACACTCAACGCATTTCCAACCTTGCGGGGCAGGGAATTCTTTCCCGCGATCAGGCCGACCAGACGCAGTCGGCGCTGGATCAGGCCAACGCCCAGGTCCGCGCTTCCGAGGCGCAGCTCAATCAGTCGGTTGCTCAGCTCAATCAGACGAAGGCGCAACTGGCGCAGGCCAAAGCGCAGGTGCAAACCATGACGGGTGCGCTCAGGCAATCGGAAACCAACCTTCGTTACGCCACCATTGTTTCGCCGATCGACGGGACCATCGTGGCAAGAAACGTTGATGTCGGACAATCCGTTGCAGCCTCCCTCCAGGCGCCGGTTGTCTTCAGCATTGCCCAGGACTTGAAGCGGATGCAGGTTTACGCAAAGGTGGATGAATCCGATACAGGGAGTATCAGGATTGGAACGCCGGCTACGTTCCAGGTGGATGCATTCCCCAACGAAATATTCCAGGGCAGGGTCAGCGCCATCCGGCTGAATGCCACCATGGTACAGAACGTTGTGACCTACGACACGGTCATCGATTTTGAGAATCCCGATGAGAAGCTACTGCCCGGTCAGACGGCTTACGTCACCATCCCCATAGGCCATTGCACTGATTGCGTCAAAATCCCCAACGCGACCTTGCGCTTTACCCCGGAGATGCCCCGCAACCAGCTACAGCAGCTTTATGAAAAATACAGCATTCCGGCCGAGGCGACCCGGCAGCATATCGGGGGAACGCAAGTGGTGTGGGTGCTCGGCAAGGACAACAAGCTGAAGCCTGTGGCCGTGAAGGTTGGTATCACGGATTACACCTACACTCAGATGCTCGAGGGAGATGTCAAGGCAGGCGATACGCTAGTCACCGGTGAGGAACTTGCGCAGGGAAGCCAGTCGCAGGGAACTTTTCCAGGCAACCGGCGCGTGGGAAGGCCACATTAGGCACGGTCATGGCACATATGACGTTACAGATACAGAAGAAGCCTGAAGTAGAACTTGAACCTGTTTCCACTGTCATCAAGGTCGAAAATCTGCACAAGATTTACGATCTGGGTGAGGTCCAGGTTCACGCGCTGCGAGGCGTTTCTCTGGCCATCGAAGGCGGTGAGTTTGTCGCCATCATGGGGGCATCGGGCTCCGGCAAATCCACCTTTATGAACCTTATCGGATGCCTGGACCGTCCCACGCGCGGCACCTACTGGCTCGATGGGCAGGACGTGTCAAAGCTTTCGAAGATAGAGCTGGCGCATATCCGAAACTGCAAGATTGGCTTTGTCTTCCAGGGCTTTAACCTTCTTTCTCGGACTTCGGCGCTTGAAAATGTCGAGCTGCCACTGATCTATTCCTCGGTCCAGCATGAAAAACGGCTCGAACGCGCGCGAGAGGCTCTGCGAAGTGTGGGCCTCGAAGGCCGTGAAGACCATCACCCCGCACAACTCTCGGGCGGGCAGCAACAGCGCGTGGCGATTGCACGGGCGCTGGTCAACAACCCGTCAATCCTGCTGGCCGATGAGCCGACGGGGAATCTTGACAGCCGCACCAGTGTCGAAATCATGGAGATCTTCCAACGTTTGAACCAGGAGAAAGGCCTGACCATCATGCTGGTCACGCACGAGCCTGATATCGCACGATTCGCCAGGCGGTCGGTTATTTTCCGTGACGGCAGGATCCGGCGCGACACTCCGGTTGAGACGAGAGCTGATGCCGGCCAGGTTCTGCTGGGGCTTCCCAGGATTGTCGAAAACGAGGAGGAGGGAGAGGAGAACTGATGGATTACGCGGCGGTCCTGCGCGTTGCGATCCGCGCGCTGGCACGGAACAAGATGCGCTCCATCCTGACCATGCTTGGCATCATCATTGGTGTCGGCGCGGTCATCTGCACCGTCGCCATCGGAGTGGGGGCCAGCAACCAGGTGCAGGAAGCCATTCGCAACATGGGTGACAATATTGTGTTCATCTCCGCCGGCAGCATCAACCGGCATGGTGTTCACCTGGGTAGCGAAGCGACCAAGACGCTTACGGTTGGCGATGCCAAGGCCATTGTTCAGCAAATTCCTTATATCAGCGCAGTTTCGCCGGGGGTGCGGTCTGGGGGCCAGGTGGTTTATGCAGGCGAAAACTGGTTTACTTCTATTCACGGCGTTACCCCGGATTACCTTGAAATCCGGCGCTGGCCGGTCCGGGAGGGCAGTGTCTTTACTCAGCACGATGTGGATGCCGCAACGGACGTTTGCCTGCTGGGCCTTACCGTGGCGGAGATTCTCTTTGGTAACGAAGATGCCGTCGGGAAGATGGTTCGCGTCAAGAACATCCCGTTCCGCGTGGTCGGAATCCTTTCTTCGAAAGGGCAATCGCCCTTCGGTCACGACGAAGACGACAGAATCCTGATGCCCTACACGACGGTGCAGAAGAAGCTGGCGGGAATTGACTGGCTGAATTTCATCATGTGTTCAGCGAAATCTCAGACAGCCATCAACGCTTCGAAGTTGCAGGTTGCCGCTCTTCTGCGTGAACGTCATCGCCTGCGCGCTCAGCAGGAGGACGACTTCATCATTCGCAGCCCCAATGATCTTGCACAGGCACAGGCGGAGTCAGGCCGCGTGATGACCTTGCTGCTGGCCAGCATCGCTTCGGTTTCACTGCTTGTGGGCGGAATCGGGATCATGAATATCATGTTGGTTTCCGTGACCGAGCGGACGCGCGAGATTGGAGTACGCATGGCGGTGGGGGCCACGGAAGGCGACGTTCAAAATCAGTTCCTGGCCGAGGCTCTGGTGCTCAGTTCCATTGGCGGGGCGGCGGGCGTTGTGGCAGGAGTCTTGGGATCGAGAACAGTCTCGAACATGCTTAACTGGCCGACGCAGATTCCCATCGAATCGATCCTGGTCGCAGTCCTGTTTTCCGCCGGAGTGGGCATCTTTTTCGGGTACTATCCGGCGCGAAAAGCCGCCCGTCTCGATCCGATCGAGGCATTGAGGTATGAGTAATTTCTTGAAGCGGCCTGATTCCGGGCCGGCTCGCAAGGTGGATAAACCATGAAAGCACGCAAGAGAGTCACCACAGTACGAACCATTCTTGCCAGTGTGATTTTGTGCGGAGGACTTCTGGCCCTGCCTGGTATCGCAGGAGCACAGTCGGTCGAACGCCGGCAGAGCCCTGCCGACAGTTTTTTCATTATCTCTTCGGTGGACGCAAAAAAGCAGCAGATCGTGCTGAAGTTGCCCACGGAGGTGACCGAGATTGTCAAGGTGACGGCTGCCACGACTTATCGCGATGAGAAGGGAAGGCCACTCAAGTTTGAGGACTTGCGCGCCGGAGATACCGTTTACGCCACACTCAAGCGGGATGCTGACGGGACACTTGCCGTGGCGAGCCTCCGCCGTGGCCCCATGACTCTTGAGGAGCTTCATTCGCGTTACATTGCGGAGGAGTAAGCCCGGGTTCAGCATCTGCTCCTTGCATGGCAAGATAGCGGTTGCACCACATTCGTGGCTGCGAAAGCCATCTTGCCCAGCAGCCCCAAAAGTAAAAACCAGCTTCCATCTCATGCACAATTTCGGAGATACTGTCCTGTGGGGCAGGGAAGTCTTCAGTCCCAATCCGCCGGGGTGACGCTGGCGCAGCAGGAATACCGGCTGGCTGAAGTGCATAATCAAGCCAGGGCAGCGAGGATTCTGAAATGTATCTAGTTTGGCTATTAATCGTTGGACTTCTGGCTGGCTGGATTGCGAGCCGCGTAATGCGTGGAAAGGGCTTTGGGGTGCTCGGTGACATGATCGTCGGCGTCATCGGGGCCTGGGTCGGAGGCGCCATCCTGCATATTTTCGGACTCTATTCAGTGGGATTTATCGGTTCCCTGGTCACGGCGTTTATCGGTGCAGTGATTCTTCTCGCCCT
Source organism: Acidobacteriota bacterium (assembly GCA_021827245.1). The sequence goes on from JAKAWN010000064.1 coordinate 18,324, forward strand.
GATCCGTGTCATCAAGAACGCGTGATACTTTGTTCCTTCACCCGCACAACTCCCCGATTGAGACGGAAGCTAACCCTGCCTGCGTCGCTTGCGCTTACGCGCTTTTTGCCGATTGTGCTATGGCTCGGCCATGCGCCACGGCAATGGCGGCCATATTCACGATTTCGTCGACCGTGGCGCCGCGCTGCAGCACGTGGACAGGCTTCAACATGCCGACCAGGATGGGCCCCAGTGCTTCAGCGCCGCCGATGCGCAACATCAGCTTGTAGGCGATATTGGCTGAGTCGAGGTCCGGGAAAATCAGCACGTTCGCGCCGCCCTTCAAAGTCGAGAAGGGATAGTCTTCCTCAAGGATTTCCGGGACTACGGCCGTGTCCGCCATCATCTCTCCATCAACCATCATCTCTGGCCGGGCATGTCTCACCAGTTCGGTGGCCCTCCGCATCTTTTCCGACAGCGGATGGCGGGTGCTGCCGAAGTTTGAGAACGAGAGCATCGCCACACGCGGCTCAAAATTGAAATCGCGCGCCACTTCAGCAGCAAGCAGGGCAATCTCCGCCAGGTCTTCGGCCGTGGGTTCAATGTTTACCGTGGTATCGGAAAAGAAGTAGACCTGCTGCTTGGTGACGATCACGTAGACGCCGGAGACGCGGCGCACATCATCCCGGAGCCTGATGATTTGAAGCGCCGGGCGGATAGTTTCGGGATAGTGCTGGGCCACGCCGGCCAGGAAGCCTTCGGCATCATCCATGTGGACCATCATCGCCCCGTAATAATTCGGATTGATCATCTGGTCACGCGCCTCGCTCAGCGTTACTCCGTGACGCTGCCGCAGCCGGAAAAATTCCTCGACGTAAGCATCGAGACGCTGCGACTGCTCAGGCTCTATGATTTCGGGTTCAAAGTGGCGGATTCCGAGGTCGGCCAGCCGGCTCCGAATCACGCTCTGGCGGCCGATCAGAATCGGCCGTCCGATTTTCTCCTCGTTGATCTGGTAGGCTGCGCGAATGATCTTTTCGCGTTCGCCTTCTGAGAAAACAATCCGTTTGGGCGCCGCCTTGGCCCGTTGCCTGACGCTTTGCATCACTTCGTAGGTCCGCCCCAGCCGGCGCGAGAGCGCGTCGCGGTATTCTTCAAGTTTTACTTGAACTCTTGCCACTCCCGTCTGCATGGCGGCTTCCGCCACGGCGGCCGATTCCCAGATCAGCACGCGCGGGTCAAACGGCTTGGGAATGATGTATTCCGGCCCGAAGCTCAGGCGGCGCAGGCCGTAAGCCCGCAGCACAGAATCCGGCACATCTTCCCGGGCAAGACCGGCCAGCGCACGAGTTGCGGCGATCTCCATTTCGTGATTGATGGTGCGCGCCCGGACGTCCAGGGCGCCGCGAAAGATAAAAGGGAAGCCCAGTACGTTGTTTACCTGGTTCGGAAAGTCGGATCGCCCCGTCGCCAAAATAGCATCTGGTCGGGCAGCCTTGGCGTCCTCGTAACTGATTTCCGGTACCGGGTTGGCTAGGGCAAAGATGACCGGACGGTCGGCCATGGAGCGGACCATGTCCGGCGTCACGCAGCCAGGAACGGAAAGCCCAGCGAAAACATCGGCGCCCTTCAAGGCTTCGGCAAGGGTCCGTGCGCTTGTCGTCGAGGCAAGGCGTTCTTTGTAAGGGTTCATGCCCTCGGGGCGGCCTTGGTAGACCACGCCTTTGGTGTCACAGAGGATGACGTTCTCACGCTTGACGCCGAGGCGGATGTAATGCTCGGCGCAGGCGATACCGGAAGCGCCCGCACCGTTGAAGACCACGCGTACCTGGCCGATATCCTTTCCGGCAATCTCCAGCGCGTTCAACAAGGCAGCGCCGGAAATGATGGCCGTCCCATGCTGGTCATCATGCATTACAGGAATGGACATCGTGCGCCGCAGTTCTTCTTCAATGGCGAAACATTCCGGCGCCTTGATGTCTTCAAGATTGATGCCGCCGAAGGTGGGTTCGAGAAGCTGGCAGAACTTGATGACTTCGTCCGGGTCCTTGGAGTTCACTTCCAGGTCGAACACATCGATATCCGCAAAGCGCTTGAAAAGCACTCCCTTGCCTTCCATCACGGGCTTTCCGGCCGCGGGGCCAATGTTGCCCAGACCCAACACGGCCGTGCCGTTTGAAACCACGGCGACGAGATTGCCACGAGCTGTGTACTCAAAGCTGAGATCGGCAGATTTTGCAATCTCCAGGCAGGGTTCTGCTACGCCAGGGGTGTACGCCAGGCTGAGATCCCACTGGGTGCGGCATGGCTTCGTCGCCACAACTTCAATCTTGCCTTTGCGTCCCCTGCGATGATAATCGAGAGCGTCCTGCTGTTGAATTCCCATCTGACACCTCCCGGGGTGGAATGGGCAGGATTCCTACAGAATTGCTGAGTTCAAACCGTGGAAACGCCTGACCGGCCAGCGGCGTTGCCACCACGACGGCAGATGAAGAATACACTGCGCCTTTCGCTGCCCGCAGGTCTGTGCTCGGAATCACGGCGCTGCGTGATCGCCTGCATCCCAAGTATACATCCTTGCCTGCGTCGCGGTTCACGGCCGATGACGCGAACATTCGCTTTCAGAAATCGCGTTCAAGGCCGAACTTGCTTTCAGCCGGCCGTCGAACTGCAGAATGTGGAGATACGATTGTCAAGCTGCAAATGTCCGGTTACCATTCGCCAAACCGGAAGACAAGACCCGCGGAGATCTGCAGATTGTTCTGGGTATTGTTGGTGAATTGGGCGCGAACGTAGTCTATCTGGACAAGGCG
>JAKAWN010000585.1 GCA_021827245.1 Acidobacteriota bacterium
CGGCTCAGCAGCACCGTCACCGACTTCGCTTCCCGCAGAAACGACGCCTCCGTCTCTCGCCCAAACACCATCCGGTTCCCTTCGTCCAGCGCCACCACCGCGACGCCATCCTTCACCTGCAGATGGTCCCCGCTGAATACCGTCGTGTTGGGAACCAGTGCCGCCCCGCTCAACACGGCGTTCCGGCTTCCCGCTACCGATCCGACCGCCGCCGAACCCGCCAGCATCGGCATCACTCCGATCCCTATCACCACTACCATCGTCAGCCCTACTTGCATTAGCCGTCTCACTGTTTCGTCTCCTTCATGGGGTGGCAGTCGGCCAACCCTAGCGTCTCCATTTACCTGAAACTTCCGCCCAAACACATTAGAAAGTACTTATATTTCAACTGTGCACGAGTGTCAAGACTTTTCGCCATTAGTCTTTGCCATTGGACACTCGCCACAGCCCCTCCACAACAAGTCAGTATCCGATTGATAATAGGGCGTATGCGAAATTCCTATGGTATTAACTAAGTGAGCAAGAAGCACGATGCGCGAGAGCCCACTGGAGTAACCGTTGGTGAACCGGATAATAGATCAAGCGGTTCTTTACCTGAATCGGCGCAGCCCAAGCTCTTTCTTGAGTTTTGTGAGGGTTTCACCTGCGACTGCAAGCTGGTTTGCTACCTGTTGTGGCGCGGTTCCGCCAATAGCCTTTTTCCTACGAACTGACATCTCCGACGAAACGGCAGCGGTCGCCAAGGCTTTGTTCCATGTTGGAATAAAGCGCCGAGCTTCCTCGAAGGTGACATCTTCAAAGGTCTTGTTCCGTTCCACACAGAATTTGACCAGCTTGCCAACCTGCTCGTGGGATTGGGCGAACGCGATGCCCTGCCGAACCAGGACGTCTGCAACCTCTGTGGCAGTGAGGAATCCCAGATTTGTAGCCGCCTTCATCCGGTCGGGACGAACGCGAAGAGTTCCAACAATGCGACCAGCCAGGATAAGGCACTCGGTCGTAGTGTCCACCGCCCCAAATAACACACGTTTGTCTTCCTGCAGGTCGCGGTCGTACCCAAGCGGCAGGCCTTTCAGCAGAGCGAGCATGTTTGCCAGCCCGCCTAACACGCTGGCTGCTTTGCCACGAATGAGTTCCAAGGCGTCGGCGTTCTTCTTCTGAGGCATTAAGCTGCTGCCGGTGGCGTAAGCATCGTGAAGTTCAACAAAACCGAAAGCCGGAGTTGAATAGATAATGAAGTCTTCCGCAAGCCGGCTAAGGTGAACAAGAATCAGCGAACACGCGAATATCAGATCGCAGACAAAATCGCGGTCGGAAGTGACGTCCAGGCTGTTGCGCGCCGCGCGGGCAAATCCCAGATCGCGTGCTAACCGCTTTCTGTCGATGGGATAAGCGGTCCCGGCGAGAGCGCCAGCGCCCATGGGAAGTTCGTCCGCCCGGCCGTAACACTCCTGAAGGCGGGAAACATCCCGATTCAGCATCTCAAAGTAAGCCAGCAGATAGTGAGCGAACAGGATTGGCTGCGCAGGCTGGAGGTGCGTATAGCCAGGCAAAATGGCTGCCTTATGTTCCTGAGCCTTCTTAAGCAGGGATTCGAGCATGCCGACGGCGCTCTTCTGAAGATTGCGAATGGCGTCCTTCGCATATAACCTGGTTTCAGTTGCGATCAGATCATTCCGGCTGCGTCCCGTACGCAGCTTGCCAGCCACAGGCCCGACCTCCTTCTCAAGGCGAGCCTCAACCCAGCTATGGACATCCTCGCTCTCTTGCCTGACAGCCCAACTGGGATTTTGCTTGACGTAGCGGGCGATGGCGCCGAGCCCCCGCACCAAGGCGGAAACTTCTTTCCGGGAAAGGACACGCACACGCCCAAGCTCCAGAACGTAAGCCTGGTTCACGCGAAGGTCGTAGCCGATGAGCCGATGATCCACGGAAAAAGATTCCGAAAACCTCTCAAACAACGGATCACGCTGGCCTTCGAAACGCCCGCCCCATAGCTTCATTTCATTCTCCCGGGCGACTGCTTGGAAGCTTCCTTCTTTCCCGGCATCGTCAAGGCTGCTAGTTTGACAGGCAGGCCGAGGATGTTGATGAATCCTTCCGCATCCTTCTGGTTGTAGTCCGCACCCATAGTGAATGCGGCAATGCTGGGATTGTAGAGGGAATATGGCGAGCGGCGGTCAATGACTCGAACGTTTCCTTTGTAAAGTCCCAGGCTGACTTCTCCCGTCACGTTCCGCTGGGTCGAGTCCACAAAGCTTTGGAGGGCCTCACGAAGCGGAGTGAACCACTGCCCGTAATAGACGAGCTCGGCATAGCGGAGCGCCACCCCTTGCTTGTAATGGAACGTCTCACGGTCAAGGCACAGCGCTTCAAGCTCGTGATGAGCCGCGTGCAGAACCTCCCCGGCGGGCGTTTCGTATGCCCCATGGGACTTGATCCCAACCAGCCTGTTCTCGACGAGATCCGTGCGGCCAACGCCATTTTGCCCGGCAATCTTGTTCAGCTTTTCCATCAGTTGAACGGGACCCAGCTTCTTGCCATTCAGTGAAACTGGATTCCCTGACTCAAAACCGACCGTGACCATGGTTTCGCGGTTCGGGGCACGCTGAGGGCTGACGGTCAGCTTCCAGGCGTCCTCAGGGGGCTCTCCAAGTTCGGTCTCTAACGGCCCGCCTTCATGGCTCAAGTGCCAGAGGTTCTGGTCACGGCTGTAGAGATCTTTTTTGGTGACGGGCACAGGCACGTTATGACGCCGCGCATATTCCAACGCATCCTCACGCGAGACTATCGACCACTCCCGCCACGGCGCAATCACCCGCAGGTTGGGAGCCAGCGCCTTGAAAGCCAGCTCAAATCGGACCTGGTCATTTCCCTTGCCCGTGCAACCATGCGCCAGTGCATCAGCGTGCGTTTCAAGTGCGATCTCGACCTGCCTTTTGGCCAGGATCGGACGCGCAAGCGAGGTTCCCAGCAGGTACTTGCCCTCATATACGGCGCCAGCCTGAAGCGCCTTCCACAAATAGCCGGTGACGAACTCCTCGCGCAGGTCTTCGACAAAAACCTGCGAGGCGCCGCTCTTCAGCGCCTTGGTGCGCAACGCCTTGTAATTGTCGCCTTGCCCGACGTCGCCAACCATTGCGATCACTTCGCAGTCATAATTCTCACGCAACCACGGAATGATGATGGATGTATCCAGTCCTCCGGAGTATGCAAGCACAACCTTCTTTACCTTCTGTGATGAGTTGCCAGACACTGTCATGCTTTCCTTTCTTTTGTCTATTTGCCGGACTGCGCACAAACAGGCGTGGCAATCCGGTTACTCAGCTATAGCGTCGCTTCCTAGGCTCCAACAAGTTGGAGAATTTTCTTTTGAATGCGTGAGGCTTCCTGCGGTCCGCCCGTCGCGATGAAAATCGTGTCGTCGCCTGCCACAGTACCCACAACTTCAGGCCATCGCTCGGCATCAAGCGCAACCGCTACCGAGTGAGCGTTTCCCGGATGGGTCTTGATAACGACCAGGTTTGACGCCTTGCGCACTTCCCAAAGGAACTCCTTCAGCACAATGGGCAGCGCAGGCTGAGGCAGCCTGAGCGGATCAGGAGACCCGGGCGTGCGGTAGCCTTCTCTCGTCTTGACCAATCCCAGACCTTCAATATCCCGCTACACAGTACCCTGTATCACCTGGATTCCACGTCGA
>JAKAWN010000065.1 GCA_021827245.1 Acidobacteriota bacterium
CCAAACCAATCCTCAAACTCCTGCATCGTTCGCGGATATTCCTCCATATCCGGCAAACACTACATCTTGTGGCTACGGGAGTCAAGTGCATACCCCCTTTCGTAAATTGAGGAGCACTGTTCCGTTCCAGTCTGTTCGATTGGAGTTGGTTAGAAACCATCGACGGAGGAACAGAACAGTGCATCGGAAAATTACCTCACTTTGGGGCGGAAAGAAAGTGGTTTTGCGCGAGACGCCGCGGGCAGTGACACCTTTTGGAGGGCTGAGTGTCTTCATCGATTTTCTCCGACGGATCGGCTTCTCGGAGCAAGTGCGTCGCGAGATGCCGGTGCATCTGAAATCGCCGAATGCCATTGCGGCGGAGGAAACCTTCACGGCTTTTGTGATCTCGGTGGCGGCGGGAGCGCGGCGGTTTGCGCATAGCTCGATGCTGCGGGCGGACCGCGCCCTGCAGGCCCTGCTGGGGATGAAGCGATTTCCCACCGACGGCACGATCCGGAATCTGTTCAAGCGCTTCAGGCAAGGGATGGTGGTCGGGATGTATGAGCCGCTGTGGGCGTGGCAACTGGAGCGGCTGCCGCTCCGCAGCGAGGGCTACAGTCTGGACCTGGACTCGACGGTGTTTGAGCGTTACGGGCGGCAGGAGGGGGCGCGCAAGGGTTACAACCCGAAGAAACCCGGACGAGCCTCGCATCATCCGCTGCTGGCCGTGTTAGGGGAAGCGCACTTTGTGCTGCACGGCTGGCTGCGAAGCGGGAACACGCGGGCCGATAGTGGGGTGGTAGAGTTTCTGAAAGAGGCCCTGGCGAAGCTGAACAGTCCGGAGTGGATTCGCCGGGTACGGGCCGACGCGGGATTTTTCGATGAGAAGCTGTTGAGCTATCTGGAGGAGCAGAAGCTCGATTACATCGTAGTGGCGCGGCTGACGCGTTGGCTGAAGCGGGAAGCGGCGCGGGTGAGCGAATGGCGGGCGCTGGACGCGACCTACGCGGTGGGAGAGTTTCGGCTGCAGCTTTGGGGTTGGGACCGGGCGCGGCGGTTCGTGGTGGTGCGCGAGGAGCTTCAAGAGCGCAAGTCCTCGCTGGGCCACAAACTGATTGAGGTTCCCGGCTATACGTTTCGGGTGTTCGTCACCAGCCTGGCGGATCCGCCGGAGGAGATTTGGCGCGACTATAACCAGCGGGCCTGCATGGAGCAACGTATCGAGGAGTTGAAATCCGACCTGGCCGCCGATGATTTCTGCCTGAAGCAGTTCTATGCCACCGAGGCGGCCTTCTTGAGCATTCTGATGCTGTTCAACCTGCTGGGCGAATTCCAGCGCGCCACCGGGATGACGAGCTACCGACGGCCCGCCAGCTTGCGGGTGCAGGTGTTTCTGTGCGGAGCGATTCTGGGCCGCGCGGGCCACCAGAACGTGCTCCATTTATCGGCTGCCTGGGGAGGACTGGAAAAGCGGAACTCCTTGTTCGACAAACCCTTACATTATGAAATTCCAACTTCGCGCAAGTTGGAAATTCATCCCCAGACGGCAGGGTAATATGCAGCTCCTAAATCTTATCTCGAGCCGGGAATATCGATCTCAACTTACGAATTCGGGTTTAATGGTGCGTGTCAAGTAGAAAGTGAATGAATTATCAAAGATCAATCTCAAATGTTAATCGGAATGTCGGACTTCATTCATAATAATTGCTTTGTTGACTCGCCATCGCACAGCCCCTGCCGCAACTCGTCGTCCGGGAATTTTCCATGAGATCCGGACTTAACCGGCGCAGGTTATGGGAAAGAGATCGAGACCGCTTAGGGCTATACCCTGCGCACGTCGATCCCTTTCTGGATGAAACCTTCGACCACCTCGTCTGTGGCACCGGAATCCGTTATCAGGCGGTGGACATCTTTTATGGGACAGAAGAGGTGGGTGGCAGTCACCCCAAGTTTGCTACGGTCAGCAACCACAATCCTCTCTCGTGCTTGCTGGACCATAACGCTGTTGAACGCAGCTTCGTCAGGGTGATAGGCGGTTACACCGTGTTCAGCATCGAAGCCGTTGGCGCCGATAAAAACCTTGTCAGCGAAGATGCGCCGCACGGCATCGGCAGCCGTTTGGCCGATGAGTGAAAACCACCCGCTATGCAGGAATCCTCCGGTTACAAACACGCTGACGCCCGAGCGGTTGCTCAGTTCCATAGCCAGGTTGACCGTGTTTGTCACCACTGTGATGCTCTTCGGCGTGTGGAGAGCACGCATGATCTGGGTTGCGGTCGTCCCCGGCGTCAGGGCGATGGTGTCGCCCTCATTGATCAGTTCAGCCGCAGCCATCGCAATGCGGCGCTTCTCGTCGGCGAATTTTTCCACTTGCTCCCGATAGGTTGAGACGTGGCTGAAGGCTTCATAAAGAAGAGGCTCAATCGGGATCGCGCCGCCATGCGTGCGGCGTAAACGGCCACGTCGTTCGAGCCCTTCCAAATCTCTGCGCGCTGTCGCCACGGAGATCTTGAATCGGGAGCAGATCTCATCAACCGTGAGAGTCCCTGTTCGAAGCAATTGATCGAGGATCCACTGTTCTCGACGGCCAATCTCATCTTTTGTAGCCATTTCCACTGCCTCATCCCGGCGTTGAGTTTCTACCGGAAATGGGAATTTATGTCACGAGTGTTATCGCATGCGCCGCACGGCAAGATTGCCGGGCTTCGCACGTTTGGCTGGTTCAAAGAAAAGTCCCAGGGCGGCATGGAACAAAATTCTTCCATTGTCTTTCCACGAGAGCCGGCTCCGAAACCCATTGGACCGCAGAAGGATCGGCCTCAAACTGCTCATAGATCGGCACGGAGCGATCGAGACCCAACTCCCGGTAATCACGCGGCGGCCCGAGGCATAACTCACTCCGAACGTACCGCGGATTCGCCTGCCATTCGAGTCGTCCATTCTTTCCGAGCACAGGATACCAGGCCAGCCCGCCGCGCGCTCGAACCTCGTCATAAAGAAAACCATATTCGCGGTCGCACCACGCTCCGAAGGTCATCGGTTGCTCGGAATCTGCGCTGATGGTCGCGTGGGCCCAACCTGGCGGGACAACAACAACCTCGCCCGGCCCGGCCTCCACCGCAAAGCAACGACCGGGATTTTCTGCGGTAAATTCCTGCATATAGATCACAGCCCGGCCGCCCCAGATCTCATACAGTTCGGGGGGTGACCACCCGCTGTGGCTTGACACGCGATGGACATGGCCCTGGCTGCGAACAGGCTCGCGTCCGAGGCGTCCGGCAGCAAAAGTAACAACGCCGAAGAGCAGCATTCTCTCCTTCAGCTCGTTCCGATGCTCTTCCTTGCCAACATCCATGACAATGGCATAGACGGGATCTGGCCCGTTGCAAGAAGGATCGCTGAGGCTTGAACGAATTGCATCCAGCCGCCGGTATTCCGGCTCCGGACCGAATACTCCTGCTCCGAACTGAAATCCCATCGGATTGCGGACAATCTCGACACTGATGCCCGGATCAAAACTCATGGATTTGTCCTGACGTAGGCTTTGATTGTGCCGCAGCGCCCGGGTTGCGTTGGCCGAATCGTATATCGTCCCACTGCTGCGGGCACGATGAAGGTCTCGGCGTAGTGGATGACGTACGGGTCAAAGGCGCCATCCGGACTTTCGACAACAATTTCAGGTCCCTCTACCAGATTCAGAACGTTTACTCCGCCGTCCGTATCGTGTTCGACCTTTTCGGTGAACCAATGACGGCGCGTTTCAATGAATTCGCGTTCGTGTAGCCCGGTGCGCTCCTCGCACCATCCGCCAGCCGAAGCGACCGTATCCCTGCGGCATAACAGGTTCTTTCTGACCCACTCTGTCTTCCGATACCACTGGATGTTTTCTCTGCCATGCTCAAGGTGAACGGGTCTCAACTCTCCATCAAGACCAAGCCGACCCCAGTCCCACAACTTGAAAGTAAAAATGTATGGTGTGGCGCTGATTTCGAGAACCATGCAGTTCTTACCAGAGCAATGGACGGTACCTGCCGGAATCAGGACGTGATCGTGCTTCTCCACAGGCCATCGATTCACGAACTGCTCGGCGGGGAAAGGCGTGCTGCCTTCCTGCGCACGCTCCAGAGCCTGGAGCATCCCAGCCGGCTTCATGTCCTCTTTCAGACCTAGATAGACCACTGCGTCCTCGCCTACATCGAGGAGATAATAGCTCTCATCCTGTGTGTAGTGCATTCCGAACTTGTCCTGAATGTATTCGGTCAGAGGATGCACCTGCAAAGAGAGATTGCCTCCTTCCATGGTGTCAAGCATGTCGAACCGGATGGGAAATTCTGTGCCGAAGCGCCCGTATACGGCTTCACCGAGCAATTCCCGCGGACGAGAAAAAACCAGATTAATGGCAGGGATCTCCACCCGAGCACTACCGAAACCAAGCAAAAGGCTGTTTTCCTCCGGGACGCAGTCGAAACACCAGGCAAAATTGGGCGGTTCCTCCGGAAGGCCGATAACTCTGCGCATCCACTCCCCACCCCACGGACCCGGGTCGAAGAACGGCACAACGCGAAAAGGCCGTTTTGCCACAACTTCGAGCGAGCGGCGAAAGAGATCGCCAGAGATAAGCTTGGGATTCTGCCGGTCGTTAGTGTCAAGCACAAAGTCAATGCGGGGCAGGAGCCGCTTCTTGAGCCGGTCTGCCGCACGCCAGTCCACAAAGAAAGCACGTTTGTACTTCAGCGAGGCTCGTTCAAGGTGATTCTCCGCCCCAAGATTAGGGACCTGGTTGTTCCTTTGGCGAGCTTGGATTTCCCATCGTGCCATATCCGAATAGACAATGACATCGGCTTCGGGCGCAAGCAGCGAAGCTCCGGTGCCGATGACAAGAATGTTGCCTTGACCGCCTGCAATCTGCTGACGTGCCGCCCGGAACTTCTTTGGGTCAAAAAAGTCATCAAGTTCGATCCCGTTCATTCTGCCAAAAACTGGATCGTCTCCCAGGTAGGGCGCCAGCATGGCCTCCACTTCGAGAGGCGTTTTCATACAATCGCTCGAACGAAAGGTTTGAGACGGCCGGAGCGCACTTGCGATGGCCTGCTCGATTTCCTCAACAAAAGCGCCAGGGTAACACTCCACACAGAGTGTGCCTGCATTGCAGCCGCGAAGGCGCTCCGCTATCGCAGGCCACCCCACCGCACAATCCGTGGAAGAAGAACTGATGCTGATCGCAGGCTGCTGATCGTAAGTGGACGGAAATTTCATCAGTCGGCTTGACCTTGCAATAGCGGAATTGCCCCAAGCAGCGCCGCCTGATTGCCCAGTTCTGCGCAGCGTAAACTTACTTTTCCCCATGGAGTCCAGGCATTGTGGTTAACGTAATCCTGGAGGAAAGGCAGGATCATGGATGCACTTTTCATCACGCCCCCACCAAAAACGACAACTTCCGGATCGTACGCGTGGATGAGACCCACAGTTGCAACGGCCCAGACTTTCAGACACCGGTCCCGAACCTCAATCGCCACAGGATCCCCGGCACTGGCGTGATGAAACAATCGTTCGAAAGTAATCGCATTTTCTTTGGGAAGAGGGCTTGAAGTGAAGCCGTCCGTGGCGCGGCAGATTTCGGGCAATGACCATCCGGAGGCTTCCGCCTCTGCACAGCCAGTGGCTCCGCATGTGCACCGGCGCCCGTTAAACAGCACAGGAAGGTGCCCGCCGAGACATCCCGCCTGGGCATGTTTGCCGCGCAGAAGGTGCCCTTGAATCATCGCGGCGCCCCCGATTCCAGTGCCAAGCGTGACCATCACGACGTCTTCATACCCTCGCGCCGCGCCCGCATACCATTCGCCCAGCAGCGCCATTCGCGCATCATTTTCAATCTCAAATCGAACACCAAGCGATTTTTCACACCATCCGGGCAGGTCAAGTTGCGGCGCGTCGTCGTATTTGGCATTGGTCGACGCTACCCTGGTGTGCGCGTGGTCGGCAAGCCCACAGAAGCAGAGCGCCAAGCCCTCACAATCGGAAGGCTTGACTCCAGCTTCACTCATAATTGTCTGCAAAGCGTCGGCCAACTGAGGGAGTACCGTAGCAAGCTCCTTTGACGCTTCTGTCACCAAGGTTTTAGTCCGAATGATCTTTCGATCTTCGACGAGCGCGCAAGTCGCATGGCTTCCGCCCAGATCGACTACCAATGCTTTCACGGCTCCTCCACCAGGGTGGCAACACCTTTGATTTTTCGAAGCCTCGCACCAAAGCCCTTTGATGCAATCGTGCCGTAATCGTGCCCGGCATCACTCGGCCAGCAAGCCAGAAATGAAAGGACGGAGTCGCCGGTGTTTGCCACACGGTGAGCCGTATTGAAGGGTATGTAATGAACCGAACCGGGACGCATCGGCTCGAAAACGGTTCGGCGGTTTTCGTCCATCAGGATCAAGGCGCCGCTGCCGGCAATGGTGATGTAGTATTCGCTTCGGTTTCGGTTGCGATGGAAGTGCCCTTTGGTCATGAAATACTCGTCGCCAACCATTCCGGGTTCGACGAAAGTATTTCCAAAGAACAGACCGCCTTTTTCGCCTTCCTGCGCGGGGAGAAATGCTTGGACACGGTAAACTACTCTCTCCGGATCAAGATTCTGGCGAGCGCGTTCATCGCGATAGTAGCCTTTCATATCTCCGATGGTTCGCAAAGTTTCCTGCACCGACGCACCTGAGATTTCGCCGGTAGAAAAGTTAATTGTTAATTGAGGCCTCATAACCAATTTAACTCGAACACCACTACCCACAGCCGGGTAGCATGACTTTAAGCCATAACTGGCCACCTACCGATTGCCTTGTCTCGTCTAAGCTACACTTTCAAGGCTTGATGAGTCAATAGACATTGTGATTCATATGGCTTTAACAAGTCATATTTATCGCCTTCTTTTTCACTTATTGATCGTAATTTCAGAATAAAAGAGCAAATGCAGAGCCTATTTCTTGGGTTGAAATGCCAGCAAACGCGCACCACGAAATCGTTGAAATCGGAGTAAGTACGCCAGGCGGATGGCCCGGAACCGGATCAAGCAAATCTTCGCACTTTGCACCCGAAGTCCCGTGAGTGCCGGTCTTATTATTGCGTTCCCCGGCGAACTTGCACTAAGTGCTGCTGGTCGGGTTTGAGAGCGACCCGGAAGCCATGGAGGCCACCTGAAAATACGCGATCCTCACCCCGACCGGGGCGGCCATCGCATTGTTTGGATTTCTGCTCCAGTTCTGGGCCATGCGAGTGGCGGGCGGCACTATCTACACGTGGTCCGGGCTGGAACTTGACGCGCCGCACATGCCTCCGGCGGTGGAAACCGCCGGAACGCCCGACGGGGAACTGTTCGGTGCTGAGTATGGCGTGTTGCTAGACGACCTGACGAGTAGCTAAGTTGAGGGCCAGGCTAAGAGGTATCCTCTGATGTATCAAGGCTACTCACGCGACCATCGCTCGGATGCCAGGCAGGCGGGATCACGCATTTTTCAATCCGGAAGGCTTTTCCCGGAGCTACGAGACCTTCAACGGCAACCGCACGGATCCGCTGGTGTGCGAAATCAGGGCTGCCCAGTCCGGGGGTTGATTTCTCTACGCGGCGTGGTTTTCCCCGTCGGCAACGCCTTCCGCATTTGAAAGGTCGCGCCGGCAGAGGCCAAGATATCTCCGCCGGTCTTTTAGGTTTGGCCTGGAGACCGCCTAATAACCTCGACCGCCCGACTCACGGCGTCAGTGTTGGGGCTTCGAAGCTGTCTTGTTCCCCGAGGAAGCCGGGTGCGAACTCGAACTGGGGCTATCCGTCGACGCCGAAGCCGTCTGAACTGGATGCGAGGCGTTATACATCTTGACGATCTCGGGAGTAATGTCAACGCCTTTCGCTGCGTAGTAGACAGGAACCTGGCCCCCGTCAATCACCAGCGAGTAACCGTGCGTTGAAGCATATTTGTCGATCACCTTGACCATCTTTTGCCCGAGGCTCTGCATGATCGTATTACGGTCATACTGGAAGGAAGATTGCGCGTCCTCCTCCAGGCGGCGGAGTACCGTTTGCTTCTCCTGCAGTTCGTGCTGCATCCGGCGCTGTTCCCCTGCGCTCAGTGTCGTCATCTGCTTCTGCAACTGTTGCTGCAACTGCTGGACTTCCTGTTGCCGCTGTTGGATTTCGGTCTCGCGCGGCTGGAATTTCTTCTGAAGGTCCTGGACGGCCTGTTTCCCCTCCGCAGTGTCCAAAATGGCCTGCTGGATATCAACAACGGCCACCTTCCCCCCAGTCGGCGCAGGCGCGCTTTGCGCCCCGAGCAAAAGCGGGCATGCCATAAGGCCAATTGACATAACTATTGCCAGTACTCGATTTCTCATTCTTGCTTACTCCTTTGCCTTTACAAGGCTGCATTTTATCTTGCCACTGCCCCCTCGACAGCTGTCAAGTTAAAAAGTCTGGGCCACTGTAAACCCAAATCTCGACCTTCGCTCCGTGTACCTGAAACCCTGGAAGTATGGCAGGGCGCTGAGATATGACGCATTGTTCGGGAAGAGACTGCTCGGAGGAAGGTCTTGCGGCGGCGTTATCACTTCATTCAGACGAAGCCAGTTATAACCGTAATAGATCCGGAACGGAATGTTGAAGTGCGGAACAATAACCTGCAGTTGGATGCCGGCAGAACTTCGAGGCTGATAGTTGGTTCCTTTGGCTATCTGCAGTTGGGTGGGTGCTTTGAAGAATGGATAGGTGTCGGTGATTGATGCCAGGGAGTTCGGCCGCAGATTCAGTTCGCTCTTGTGCCAGATGAAATCCATCCCGGCATCAACAAACGGCGCCAGTTGTACCGGACCTATGATAGGGATTCTGTATTCGAACTGCGTGTACCATTCTGTATCGCCGCCCGGGAATATAACAGTATTGACCGGAAAGCTCGTAGATGAACCACAAGCGCCGGAACTTGTGCCGTCCGGGTTGAGCGCTGGAATGGTGTTGCCGGCAGCGTCCCGGTTGCAGACGGAGGCAACAGTGGGGAAGAAAGCAACCGGGCTGATCGAATAAATATCAAATCCCCTGATGTCATACTCGCCTCCCATGAAAAATCGCGAGAAGGGCGGCGGAACTCGTCCACCGAATCCGCTGACAGTCGAGGCAACGGCGTGGAAAGCCAGCGTGTTCCGGTTATGATTAATCGGGTGGTAATACTTGAACTCGAGAGACGGCGTGATCGAATTGACGTTGCCTCCCATGAAACTGCCCGCAAACTGCACAGACGCGTAGATGGATTTCCCGCGATGGGGATCCATGTAATTGTCCACGGTGCTGTAATTGTAGGTGGGCATGATCGAACTTGTCCGGATGCCCGTAAGGCTGTTCGGCCCCGCCGAGATGTTGTAAAAATTCAGCGCCTGAAAATACTCCTGGGACGCCAGGCTGAAAGTCTGCAGGCTGGAGGTCGAATAGCTATACGTCAGGCCCACGCGCGCAAAATGGCGTTTGAGGGGGTAGCTTGCAAATGCCGTGAAACCGGTAGAATTCTCTGCGAAATTTTGAAACGAAGTGGCGCCAAATGCCGAGGACAGTGCAGTCTGGCTAATGCCGGAATAAATGCTGGTCTGCTCAAGCTGGTTAAAATTGACGTCGCTCTTAAAAACCGTAAAGCCGGTTGTGATGGGGCGGTCCATCACATAGGGTTCCGTAAACCCAAAGGTATACAGTTTTTCGTATTGTCCGGTCTGGACCCCCACGCTCAACGTCTCTCCAAGGCCCATAAAGTTGTTCGTTGAGTAATTAAAACCAAAGAAATTCCCTGCGATACCGCTGATGCCTCCGGAAAACCCGATGGAGTTCCGCCCCTTTTCATGAACCTTGAGATCAATATCGACCGTATGATTCTTGGCGTTCTGATTGATCGTGTAGTCGTCTTTCTTGATCGGTTGGAAAAAGCCCAACTGGTTCACGCGTAGGATGCTCAATTTCCATAGGCGTGTATCAAACATTTCGCCTTCATTCACAAGCAGTTCACGGCGAATCACCTTATCCCGGGTCTTCGTATTGCCCGCGAAGTTGATCCGGTGGATGAAAAACTGATGGCCTTCATCAAAATCCAAGGTCAAATTGACAATCCGCTTCTTCCGGTCCGGTTCCGGATCGGGAGTCGCAACAAAATTGATATAGCCGAACTCTCCGTACAGCTTGGTCAAATTGTCGATCGCCTTGCGGACCTTTGACAGATCAAAGACGTCACCGGGCTTCATGCCAAGAATGGGTTCCAGTTGCTTAGTCTTGAAAAGCTTGTTGCCGCGAATATTGAATCTGCCAAGGCGGTATTGATGTCCTTGTTCAATGGGAATCGTAATGTCAACTGCCTTCCCATGCCCCCAGCTCCAGAAGAAGAACGGCCAGTGGTGCGCCGTGTTTCTCATCTTCACCTCCGGCTCCTCTGGAAGAGCGTAAAAGTAACCGTGGTCCTGATATAGTTCGCGCACTTTTTCAAGGTCATATAGAACCTTGTCATGATCGTAAGTTTTGTGAAACCAGTAGAACCAGGGTGGAAACCCGGATGGCCGCGACAATTTCATGGCGTGTACAAGCGTGCGATTGGGGAAAACGGTGTTGCCGGTAAAACGAATGTCCCCCACCTTGACCTTGGGACCTTCGTTCACAATAAACGTCAGCGCCACGGAATTGGGAGGAATGTTCCGTGTCCGGTGAATGACGGTCGCAAACTGCCTTCCATGAGCGGCCAACAACTGTTGGAGAATGACCTCGGCCCGCTTGATGACGACAGGATCGTACTGCGAATCCATTGTCAGTCCGACTTTCTGCTTCTGAAAGGCCTCCATGACATCCGACTGCTGAATGGAATGCAACCCCTTGTAAGCAATGGAGACTACCAATTTCTTTTCGCGGACATAGAAAATGACGATGACGCCCTTCGGCGTGTCCTCTTTGAACAGGCGGATGTCGTCGAAGTAGCCGGTGTTCCACAACGCCATAAAATCCCGCTCGAGAGCATTCACGTTATACACATCGCCCGGGTGCGTAAAAATGGTGGCCTGAAGCACCGACGTTGGGACGCGCCGGTTCCCGCGGAACTCAATGGCGTAAATGATCTGCTGTTTTGGCTTGGCGGGCGGGACCTTTCCCTTGGGCGTTGGTTTTGCAGGAGCTGCAGGCTTAGGGGTTGTGAGTTGGGGCGTCGCAAGTCGAAGCTGCTCGAGGTTTGAGGGAACCTTCGGGGGGGATGGCGGTTTTTGCTGGTTTTGCTGGTTTTGCTGTTTTTGCTGGGTTTGCTCCTTTTGGATCTGGGCGGTTGGGGAAGCCTTTTTCTGTTCACCTTGCTGGGGAGAGTTCTGGGCGCCGAGCGCGGGGCACGCTATGATAAGAATCAAAAACGCGGGAGCCAGCCAGCCCCAAGTCACTTCACCTTGCCTTATACGTTTACCTGCAACAAACCTCAAGAAACAACCTTTCTCCCCCGCTCTGATGTAAGAACTTAAGCATCTCGGATGCGGCGAACTCCTCTAGAGTTGGCTGGCGTCCCCGCATTCAACACAGGCCGGCCTCTGAGCCAATATTTCTGAGGATACGTTTGAAATTCAGGTTACTCGCGGATTTCCCGGCCCCCTAAAGGAGTCATTCTAGTGAGAAAGTGGTGTGGCCGCGACCAGCTTATCATTCACCGGGCGATAATATAGCGATTCGTTTTCGACAACCACCTCCAGCACAGCGGGCGGCTGAATCTCACCCTGGATCAACGCTTCCGAAAGAGGATCCTCGATATACTTCTGCAAGGCCCGCCGCAACGGCCGCGCCCCGTATGAACGATCCGTACAGGTCTTCTCCAAAATCCACTTCCCGGCTTCAGGGGAAAGCGTCAAAGATATGTTCTTTTGAGCCAGATGCTGGTTCATCATATTCACAAGCAAGTCAAGGATCTGCAGCAGGTCGTTATCATTCAGAGCATTAAAGATAATAATTTCGTCAAGACGGTTCAGGAACTCCGGGTTGAAGAGTCGCTTGACCTCGCCCATCACAAGGTCGCTGATCTTCTTTTCTGTCGCTCCTTCGGCAGCCGACTGGAATCCAAGATTCGAGCGCCGTTCCAGGTACCTCGCGCCGATGTTCGACGTCATTATAATGATCGTGTTCTTGAAGTCAACCGTGTTTCCCAACCCATCCGTCAACTGCCCATCTTCAAAAACCTGCAAAAGAATGTTAAAGATGTCGGGGTGCGCTTTCTCAATTTCGTCCAGCAGGATCAAGGAATAAGGCGAACGCCGCACGCGCTCGGTCAACTGCCCGCCCTCCTCGTAACCCACGTAGCCGGGAGGCGAACCGATCAGTTTTGACACCGAATGCTTCTCCATGAACTCCGACATGTCAAAGCGGATCAGCACCCGTTCGCTGTTGAACAGGATCGCCGCCAGCGAACGCGCCATTTCTGTCTTGCCCACGCCCGTCGGCCCAAGAAAGAGGAAGGAACCCACCGGCCGCCCGGGTGGCTTGAGGCCGGCCCGGGAACGGCGGATCGCCCGCGCCAAAGCCGAAATCGCCGAGTCCTGGCTGATAATTCGCCTGTGCAACTCCTCCTCTAGCCGGAGGAGCTTTGCCATCTCCTCCTCCTTGATGGAGCTGACTGGAATTCCCGTCCAACGCGAGACCACTTCTTCAATATCCGCCCGTGAGACGGAGCCGATGGCCGTTTCATCAATATTGTATTTTTCGCGGAGCAATCGGAGGTTCTCGCGCTCCTTCCGTTCTTCATCGGAGTAGAATCGCGCCTTCTCAAACTCGTGGTTGGCAATGGCGTTCTCCATCCTGTGGACCACGAACTTGATCCGCTTCTGGACGTCGATCATCTCTTCCGGCAGGGTACTTTGCCGCAGCTTCACGCGTGCGCCAGCCTCGTCAACCAGATCAACGGCCTTGTCGGGCAAGAAGCGGTCGGGAATATACCGGCTGGAAAGATACACAGCATTCGTAATGGCGTCATCCGCATATGTAACAGCATGGAACTTTTCGTACCGCTCTTTGATCCCGAAAAGAATCTTGATGGTCTGCGCCTCATCCGGTGGAGGAACTTTAACCGACTGGAACCTGCGTTCCAGTGACCGGTCCCTCTCGATGGACTTTCGGAATTCGCCCGGTGTCGTGGCGCCGATGCATTGAATCTCGCCGCGTGAAAGTGCCGGCTTCAGGATGTTCGCCGCGTCCAGCGAACCTTCCGCCGACCCAGCCCCCACCAGGGTATGAAGTTCGTCAATGAAAATAATAGCGTTCTGCGCCTCCATCAGTTCCTTCATGATGGTCTTCAGGCGCTCCTCGAACTGCCCACGGTACTTGGTGCCTGCCACAATCAGCGAAAGATCAAGGGCCAGGATCCGTTTGTCCGAAAGGAACGAAGGGACGTCGCCCTCTGCGATGCGCTCGGCCAACCCTTCGACGATGGCCGTCTTGCCAACACCGGGTTCACCGATCAAGACAGGATTGTTCTTGGTACGGCGGCAAAGAATCTGAATGACCCGCTCGACCTCATTTTCCCGTCCGACCAGCGGATCGAGCTGGTTCTCAAGCGCCGCCTGAGTCAGGTCACGACTGAATTCAGAAAGCAGCGAAGTCTCTTTGGCGCGATTTGCAGAAACCTTCTCGGTCTGAGAGCGGCTTAACTCTTCCCGGAGAGTTGACAGCCTGAGCCCGCGCTCGTGAAGAATTTCCGCAGCAAAGGACTTATCTTCCCGAAGGAGACCGAGCAGAAGATGCTCGGTTCCGATGTGCTTGTGGGTCAGTCGTTCTGCCTCTTCCGCAGCGTAGGCAAGAACCCGCTTGCATTCCTGGCTGAGGGGTAATTCAACAGAAGTGGACACCTTTTCCCGTATGGGAATATGTCCTTCGACCTGTTTGCGGATTGATTCTATCGAGGCATGTGAACGGAGAAACCGGTTGGTGAGAGCCTTGTCCTCCCGCAACAAACCAAGCAGCAGGTGCTCGGTTTCGATGTAAGGGCTCCCGAACTGGCTGGCCTCATATCGAGCAAAAAAGATGACACGCCGGGCTTTTTCTGTGTATCTCTCGAACATAGCTCCTCAGTTCTTCCTTAGACCCCGCTCCCGACACCTATTATGCCAAAAAGCAGGTTGTCAGTTAAACCGTGGAACTACCACCTCGGTCAATCGGCCGTCTTCCATACGCAACGTCCGAGCCGCGCGCTGCGCGAGTTCCATATTGTGCGTGGCTAACACCGAAGTCAACCCATGAACCCGGTGCAACCGTTCGAGCAGATCCATCACAAGCTCGGCGGTCCGGTGATCCAGGTTTCCGGTAGGCTCATCTGCCAGCAGCAGCGCCGGATTATTTACCAGCGCCCTTGCCAACGCCACACGCTGCTGTTCTCCCCCAGAGAGCTCACCCGTCCGGCGCCCCATGGCATTTTCTAGGCCCACCTCCGCCAGAAGTTCCCTGGCACGACCCTGGGCCTTCTCAAAATCGCTTCCTGCAATGAGCTGAGGCAGCATCACGTTCTCAAGCGCACTGAATTCGGGCAGTAAATGATGCATTTGCCATACAAAACCTATTTTCTGATTTCTGTACTCTGCCTGTTCTTCGAAACTCAGTTCACTCAACCTCTGCCCATCAAAGTATAACTCACCACGCGTTGGAGTGTCTAGCGCCGCGAGCAGGTGCAGCAGCGTCGTCTTGCCCGATCCGGACCTGCCAACCAGCGCCAGAAACTCGCCCTGCTCAACCTCGAAGTTGAGACCGTCAAAAACCACAACTTCCTGCTCGCCGGAACGAAAGATCTTGGTCAGATTTTCAGCGCGCAGCATCGTGCCTCGATTCTCATCTCCGCAAAGGGTACATTAACACAAAAACTCCCAGGGCAATCAGCCTTGGGGTCAGGGATCATTCGTAACGCAAAATCTCCGCTGAGTCCAGTTTGGCGGCTGAAAAAGACGGATAAAATGCGGCCAGAAAGCTGATCAGCAGCACCGCCAGGCTTATCCACAGGCCGTCCCAGGGACGGGGAATGAACGGGACGTACGACAAACCATAGACTTCTGCCTGCAAAGGAATCAGCTTGTAGGATTCGCCCAGCCAGGCGCCGCCGTAACCCAGTACCAGGCCGAGTGCCGTCCCCAGGCTCGCAATCAGAATTCCATGGAGAGTGAACACCGTCCAGATCTGCCTCCTTTTCGCCCCCATCGATTTCAAAACGGCAATGTCGCGGTTCTTGTCCATCACCATCATCGCCAGGGTGATAAAAATGTTCAGCGCCGCAACCAGCACGATCAAACCGATAGTCAGAATCGTGACAAGACGCTCCAGATTCAAAGCACTGAATAGCGCGTGGTTCTGGTCCATCCAGGTAGTAGTGGCGAATCCCGGCCCGGCGGCTTTGCGAATGAGCGGTGCAACCGAGTCAGCCTTGTATACGTCATTCAGCTTGAACTCAATCACTGAAACAACATTTCTCAAATCGAACAAACGCTGGGCGGCATTCAGATTGGTAAAAACCCATGTTGTGTCGAAGTCATAGAAGCCCGAATTGAATATGCCTACCACGCGAAAGTGCCGGTATTTTGGTAACACTTCGAAAGGTGTCAGCGTCCCCTGCGGGCTCGTGATCATCACCGTATCGCCGACCGTCACTCCCAGGGAATTCGCCAGGCCCTTCCCGATGATGATCGGGTCCGCATCGGGAAAGGTTTCAGAGAGCCCCTTCAGGGAACCCGCCGTCAAATGGTGAAGCAGATCGCACACTTTGACTTCGCGCTCGGGAACCACCCCTTTGATCACCACTCCGCTGGACCGCTGCTGGTTAGAAATCAAAGCCTGCTCGTAAAGCGCCGGCGCGTCAGCAACCACATGCGGCAGCTTTGCCAGCCGATCCGCCAGCGCGTCATAATGCCTGATGCTGTTATCCCTTGTCGTCCGGATAAGATTGATGTTGGCCGTCGCGCCAAGAAGCTTGCTCTGCAACTCCAGCCGGAATCCATTATTGATGGCGAGTGCAATAACCAGTGCCGCAACGCCTGCCATCACGCCAATCACGGATATCGCCGTGACCACCGAGAGAGCAGCCTGGCGCCGTTTGGCCTTCAGGTATCGCAAAGCGACAAATAGTTCAAACCTCATAACCCAAGGTCATTATCCAATGAGATCGCCTGGGATGGAAAGCCCATTCGGCCTGGATTGCACAATCTCCCGCCCCGCATCCGGTCAGGCAGCCAGAATGCCGCCCGATTCGATTCGCAAGATGTGATTCAGGCGGAAGACTTTTCCGGACGAAGCAGGGGAAACAGAATCACGTCGCGTATGGAGTGCGAATTGGTCAGGAGCATCGCAAGGCGGTCGATCCCGACTCCTTCGCCACCGGTCGGAGGCATGCCATAACTCAGTGCGCGGATATAGTCTTCGTCGATGGCATGGGCCGTCAGGTCTCCTCGCTCTCTTAAAAGCTGCTGGTATTCAAACCGGTCGCGCTGCTCGGCCGGATCGTTCAACTCACTGAAAGCATTGGCGATTTCCATGCCGGCCACATAAAGCTCGAAACGTTCGACAAAGTTGGGATCTTCCGGCTTCTGCTTGGAAAGAGGTGATACCTCCAGCGGGAAATCGATGATGAATGTTGGCTGGATCAGGTGACTCTCCCCAACAGCCTCAAAAAGCTCCTGAAGCGCCGTACCCGCAGCCATCCCTTCGGGCACAACAAGCGGTGCCCGGAGCCCGCCGGACTTCTCCGCAAACCTGTTATAAACATTGACCCAGTGGAAGACGTTTTTCGGCTCGGCAAAGTCCTCGAGCGCAGGACTCTTGTCAGCTTCGTTCGGCCAGAAGCGGACAATAGCCTCCTTCATCGTCAACCGCTGGAACTTCTCGAACGAAATATTGTGCTCCCCGTAGTGAAACTCGAGAGAACCTACGACCTCCCGGGTGACGTGGCGCATCAACCGCTCGCTCAAGTCCATCATGTCGCGATAATCGGCGTATGCCTGGTAGAACTCCAGCATCGTGAACTCCGGGTTGTGCTGGGTTGAAATTCCTTCATTCCGAAAGTTGCGATTAACTTCGAAGACGCGCTCCAAGCCTCCCACAATCAGGCGCTTAAGATAAAGCTCCGGAGCAATGCGCAGATAAAGGTCCATATCGAGTGTGTTGTGATGCGTCACGAACGGGCGGGCCATTGCGCCGCCAGCCATGGGCTGCATCATGGGTGTCTCGACTTCAACATAGCCCTGAGCCTCCAGAAACTCTCGCAAGGCCTTGATCAGACGTGAACGCCGCTCAAATATGTGCCGCACGGCGTCGTTGACCATCAGATCGAGGTAGCGCTGGCGATACCGAATCTCCACGTCGGAGAGGCCATGCCACTTTTCCGGCAGTGGAAGAAGCGCTTTCGCAAGAAAATAAAGATGTTCGGCGTGCACCGTCAACTCGCCGGTCCGCGTTCGAAACAGGTACCCTTCCACGCCGATCAAGTCTCCCAGGTCAAGGAGTTTGTAGAGTTCAAAATCCCGGCCGCCGACGGCATCGAGACGAACGTAGACCTGTAGCCGCACTCCTCCACCCTGGAGATGCGCAAATCCGGCCTTCCCGTGAGGCCGGATGGTCATGACGCGCCCGGCAACCCGGACGTTGATCTTGTCCGCGGCCAGGTTCTCGGCGGTTTGGCCGGAATAGGTGGCTAAAATTTCCGGGACTGTGTGCGTACAATCGAACTTGCGAGGGTATAGCTCAAAACCAAGGTCCGCAATGGCTCTGAGTTTCTTCTCCCGCTGAAGCACAAGATCTGGAGTTTCATTGCTGGATGTTGACAAGTTGATTAACCAACGCCGCCTTTCATTAATAGTATTCGAGGCCAATCGCGACTGGCCTTACGCGGCAAACAACACGAATAAAAGAGATTAACATGCGACAGCCGATCCGGAACGGACTGCCGGGGCTACATCGTTGCCCAGTTTTCTGCCGCGTTTTGCGCAGACGCATTATAGAGACCCCGGCAAAAATGTGTCAAGCAGCCCTAAGTTTGCGCGCACGGACAGTCCGCCGCCAGATATTGATTGACTATGTAATAGCTGCGACAATAGCCCCTGGCCTTAAAAAAATTTATAAGATAGGCTACTTTGCTCTTGCAAGTTCCACGGCGTTCCACTATAGTAGAGGGCGCTTATGCTTTGGTTAGTCGAAGTCAGCATTCTTCTCGTGGTTGCCGTGGTGCTACGGCGCTCGCTCCATCTGGGTCGCCGTGCCGCGCCGAAGGAGGCGCGTCCTGGCCGGCAAAACTCCTATCTCAAACCCGTGTGCTCGCCTCTCGCTTCAGATATTGAAGCTCATGCTGCGATTCTCGGGGTCCTCCTGAACGACATCATTGAGGAGCAAAACTCAGGACGCACCGGCCTTGCGCGAGAGACGCTCACCGTGTTCCAGGATGAATGGAATCGGCTCGTTAAGCTGGTTGAGAATCTGCAACGTCTTTCTCTCCGGTATCTGCCGACGGTGCAATATCCCATCGACGCGCGAAATCTTGATGCCCGTTCTTTCCGATCGCAACCCCTCAGCGAATTCATCCGGCGCAACGGAGACCTGAGCCAGTTTGTCTTTCGGTCAAAGCTCCGCTTCCAGTTGCAGATGCGATTGCTTGGCCGTGCGACGTCCCTGCTCAACGAGAGCTTCGAAGAACTCAAGCATGATGCCGAGCAGTGTCCCAGGGTCTTCGACTGGGCGCTTTCCCAGATCGACCTCCACTTCCACGATCTGGACCGGCTCACCAAAGAAACACTCCTCGGATTCAATGAAGAAGTGGGTTGTCTCGCCGATTCTGTGCGGGAAGACTTGGTTGCCGAGCTAGCCGACCTAACCGCCGGCCAGAATGTCTCCCGCTCCATCGCCTCTCCGGCTCACCGTTAACCAGACACCTTCTGTTGCCACAATCGCTTTCAAGGAATGGCTATCGAATGCAAAGCGCTCCCTGCGCCTCGCGGCGGTGACTCCCGAAACGGCAACCTGTGCTCACTCACAGACAGGGCGGCCACCAATACCATTGCTGCGAAGGTGCTATCCGTAAAAAATCTCCGCCGTCTGGATCAGTTCCGGATCTACGAACTTCAGCTTCGTCATGGCGTCCTTGAGCGGAATAGACTCGATTTTGTTTCCTCTCAGGCAAACCATGGTTCCATAGTCACCCTCATGAATCAGATCGACCGCCTTGACTCCGTACCGGGTGCCAAGCACGCGGTCAAAAGCCGTCGGCGAGCCTCCGCGCTGCGTATGCCCAAGAACCGTGACGCGTGTCTCGTATCCTGTCCTTTTTTCGATCTCAGAGGCTATCACTTCGCCAACACCGCCGAGGTGAACGTGGCCAAACTGGTCAAGCTTCTGGTCCTTCGTCACCACATCGTCCACACCGCCCAGCTTGAAACCCTCTGCAACGACGATGATTGAGAACAGGCGGCCTCTCGAGTGCCGCTTGGCAAGGATCTGGCAGATCTCATCGATGGTCATCGGCTGTTCCGGAATCAAAATGCAATCCGCTCCTCCAGCCAAGCCTCCCGTAACCGCAATCCAGCCTGTGTGACGGCCCATGACTTCCACCACCATGACCCGCTGATGAGATTCAGCCGTCGTGTGAAGACGGTCAACAGCCTCGGTCACAATCGAGACTGCCGTGTCAAAACCGAAGGTCTGATCAGTGCCCTCGACGTCGTTATCAATGGTCTTAGGAATGCCCACGACCTTTATACCCTCTGCGGCAAGCTGCCGGGCCACACCGAGCGTATCCTCGCCCCCGATAGCGATCAAGTAATCAAGTTCGAATTCCTTCATGTTTGCCAGCAGCGCCTTCTTGTCCTCTTCGTTCTTCAAAGGGTTGGTCCTTGACGTTCCCAGGATGGTTCCTCCGCGGGGTAAGATGCCTGAGACCTTCATCAGATCGAGAGGCTCGATCAAGCCCTTCACAAGACCCAGCCAGCCGTTCTTGATTCCATAAACCTCATAGCCCAGCATCAATGCACGTCGTACTACAGCACGAATCACCGCGTTGAGTCCGGGACAATCTCCGCCTCCCGTTAAGATTCCGATTCTTTCATCACCATCTGTAGCCATTTCTACTGTCTCTCCTAATGAAAATATGCAGATCGTGGGAAATTCCAAGCCCCACCTGCCTGGCTGTAACGCCAAGCTTTCTACTGAACAATGAGCCCAAGACCAAAACATTCGAATCTATCAGGAAAGCAATCCTCCGGTCAAATCCTACCTCGGAGCTCTGAGCCCGATCCTGGTACCAGCGACCGGTTATTGCGAAAACAGCCTAACCGACAAAGTATGCCCGTACAAGATATACAGCTCCAAGAACAATCAGAAGACTATTAGCCACGACAAACAGATATCTTCGGAAGTGCTTATGGGCTCCTGCTCCCCAGGCCATCAGCCAGACCGAAAGGAAAGCGGCCCCATAGTAACCAACGAGACTGCCCACAAAAAACGGCACGATACGCCAATACCCCTCTAATCGCCCTTCGGCAATGATAGGGCCGGCGATGGCCAGCCAATACACCCAGGTGCCTGGAGCAGTAACCTCCACCAGGGTCGCGAGCGTCAAACTCGAGTAAGTCAGGTTCCAGGAGTGCTCGCTCTTCTCTGGGCTTTTTCGTGGGCGCTTCCAAAGCAGGCACACTCCAAAGCCCATCAGCGCCACGCCTCCCGCGTATGCAGTGTAATGGGCGATGCTGGGCGGTATGATTTGAAAGAAGAAATAGGTGACCGAGAGAAAGACAGCGTCAACAGCAACCGGTGGAGCAACCAGAACCCAGGCAGCCTTCAGCCAGCGCCCCAGCGTCATCTGAGTCAGTGCGATCAAATGCAATGGGCTAGGAACCAAGCCACCGACAGCGCCCATCCCAAATCCCAGCAGGAACAATTGCATATCAAACTCGTAGCTTCACTATCCTCGAACAGGTTGATAACAGGCACAGGGCAGCATCACCTGCCTGTCGGATCGACCTTTCAGCATCTCTTTTACTTCGCTGCAATCAAG
>JAKAWN010000066.1 GCA_021827245.1 Acidobacteriota bacterium
AGCGTCATGTGGTCCGACTTTCCCTACATTACCTTCAAGCACTGGTTTCGAGACCTCGGTAGTTATCTTGTTATTCTCGTTGTTCTTTCTGATCCCCGACCGTTGGAGGCGGTGCGCACGGTCTTTCGGCGTCTTGCCTATCTGCTGATCCCTTTATCTGTCACGCTCGTCAAATACTTCCCTTACATGGCTGTACAGTACGACCCTTGGACAGGCGAGCGATATTGTGTGGGACCTACAACCAGTAAGAACATGCTTGGTGCGTTGTGTCTGATCAGCGGGATCTTTTTTTTCTGGGATACAGTGGAACGCTGGTCTGAACGCAAAGAGAGTAGGACAAGGCGGATCATCCTTGTGAACGTGGCTTTCATGGGTATGACGCTTTGGCTGCTACATCTTGCTAGCAGTGCCACTTCGACAGTCTGCTTGGTAATCGGTTGTTTGGTGATTGCAGCGGTGCACACGAAGATGGGCAAGAGCCATCTTGGTTTTCTCATGACCTTGGCTCCGGGCAGCTTTTTTTTGTATCTGATTCTCGCACTGTGTCTGGGCATGAACGGGATACTAAACGGGCTTGTCGGACGCGCGGCAAACTTTACCGACAGAACTCTCATTTGGGATGCGCTTCTGGACATGCACACCAATCCGGTGGTCGGCACAGGTTATCAGAGCTTTTGGCTTGGCTCCAGGCTCGCGTGGTTGTGGCAGCATGGTATGTATATCAATGAGGCGCACAACGGCTATCTCGAAGTCTACCTCGAGTTGGGGCTCATTGGACTTTTGCTGCTTTGCTTATTCCTGATCGCGAGCTACCGGAGAATTTGCAGGAGGTTTGATACCTCCATGGGCTTTTCCTCGCTTGCATTGGCTACTTGGACCATGCTGATCTTCTATAACGTGACAGAGGCAGCCTTCGGGGGCGGTGTGCTGTGGATGCTCCTCGTCCTTGGATCTGTGAACCTTCCTGAACCCATTGGCAATCGGACACGATGTATCCCTGAGTTTGATGCGTACGACATTAAATCACCTGCCGAACCCTCGTTAGAAATAACGGTTCAACATTGATGACTTTGATGCAAATGCCCGGATGCAAGTATCACGTGATACGTGAAGACAAGGCTACTTGGACCTCTTTATTGATTCCACAGGATAGCAGTGCAACCATTGCTCATATCAATGCACTTGCAACATGGGGCCAACTCTTATTGCCGGCCTCTCGCCAGTCGCATGGCACTGTGTTTATAAGCTATCCACAGGCAGGCAAGGCTAGCATGTCGGGATTCTGTCCGGGCCCCCGGCTAGTGAAGATTTCTTCGGAGAGGATTTCATGCGGGAAGAGACTTTGACAGAGGCTGGCGACCTCGAAGACCGCAGCCGTGGCGTACGGAATGCGCGTGTTGACAGAATCAGCTATTTCATTCTGACCGTGCTCGGGTTTTCGTTTTGGTTCTTTATGGCCGTACCTTTTGCCAGTCACCGAGAAACCTATTCTTGGCTGGCTGGTATGCTGACACACCACTTCGTCCACGCCCTCTCGTTTATATCTTTCACTTACCGCCGACTGGGCCAGGCAGCGACATGGCTCAGCTTTCTGATGTTAAACCCGAGCATCTTCCCAACCAGTGTTCTGCGTCAAACACTATTCCAGGGATTCATATACGGAATGTTCGTTCTTGGCTGGTGGCTCATTTATAAAGCGGCACCTCAGCGCCGGCTGTTCGCCGTAATTGCATTTGTAGCCGGCGGCTTTTTCTTTTCTGGTTACGTTCATCTCTTTCATCTCTACGGGTTATTCTACGTTCCTGTCATGCTCATACTGGGTGCAATATTGATGTTCCATAATACCCGGTCATTCGATAAGAAGGAAAACTGGCTGGCGGTCGTCGCGACACTGTTGGTTTTTTGGCACCCATTTGTGACGGCCCTGTTCGTGGGCGATTTCTTCGGGTTTTATCTCGAAACCTTCCGGAGGCGCACCCGACCGGAGCACATTCGCGCAGTTGTGATCCTTCTTGTCCCGACGATGGCAATCGCCACCCTGGTTATTCTTATCCCGCGGTTCTGGCCGGGGGTCCCGCTATTCATCCGGGATACGGCGGCCACGCCCCTTCACACCAGGTGGTTGGGATTCCTGATAAGCTACCGGACCAACGAGGTCAATCTGGCTGCCTCTGGTGTGGCCTTCTTACTGTCCTTGATTACCGTTTTGAGCATGGAGCTTTCCCGGTGGACCAAATGGGTAACTCTTCTGCTGGTTTCGGCATTTAGCGGTGTGTTTCTTCTAGCGCACCTGCCCGTGCTGTTGGTCTGGGTGGGGGCAGTCCTTCTCAAGCTTGTCCTGTCACGGTCCTGGGCGCTCTTCTTCTTAGCGCTTACTGCGACACTGTTTCCGGTCGGGGGCGTGATCGGGGCGCCCATCTTTGCGCTTTTTGCCATCGTCATCGGCGTCTATGTGACCGCCATGGGGTGGTCAGAGGCTGAGAACGCACTTGCCTTTTTCAAACCTCGGTATGTTCTGGCAACCGCCGGGACCCTAGCGATCATCGTCCTATTGGTTCGTGTCGGAGTCAACGTGCCGGTTGTGACAAAAGCTGCGCATCCTCTTCTTGCCGAGCGCGAAAGAACTTACGAGCTGGAGGATATCCTGGCCTGGTTGCATCATTCCGGATATTGCGGGGATGAGATTGCCTTCAATCAAACCGCAGGGAGTCCGATAGATTCGCTTAGAAATGTGCTTAACCGACGCAATCGGCCGCCCGCTTCGCTACATGACGTCGAACTCTTTTGGAACTCGGCTTTGCGGTGCAACAACGAATATGTTAACGGCAGCAAAGCCAGCACTGCTCTGATAACGTTTGGCGGCCAAGTGATATTTGGCTTCAGGCGTGTGTTCGAAATTGGCAGTCGGTATGCGGGCGACGCCACAGTGTGGATCAGAGATCCTCAGAAGCAGGAGGACCATTGATGGAAGTCTGTGGCAAAGAAATACGGTTTCGCGGCAGGCTGGTTCGGATTGCCCATCTGGACGGTGAGGGATACCAGTTTTTGACGGACCCGGAGGCAGGGCTGGCCGCGCTGCGCAAGGCCGGAACCGGGGCTGATCTTTTTACTTTCATTCAAAGACTTACTGCCACCACGCCCATGTTCAGCTATCCGATGGAATGGGACAACATGGCGACACTGCCGATATCTACTTTCGACCACTGGTGGAAAGAACAGATCCGCTTCAAGGCTCGTAACAAGGCCAAGCAGGCAGAAAAAAAGGGTGTGGTCATCCGAGAAACGCCTTTCGACGAGGCCCTTGTACAAGGAATCTGGGAGATGTACAACGAGTGTCCGGTTCGGCAGGGAAGAAAATTCAGGCATTTCGGAAAGGACCTGGAAAGCGTGCGCAAAATGACTGCGACTTTCCCGGATCGGAGCATCTTCATCGGAGCATATTTCGAAGGTCAGTTAATAGGCTTCGTGAAGCTGGTCGCCGACGAGGACTGGAAGCAGGCGGGCCTGATGCATATCCTCTCGATGATCAGCCATCGTGACAAGGCCCCGACGAACGCCTTGATTGCCCATGCCGTCCGGTCCTGCGCTGATCGGAAGATCCCTTACCTCTGGTACGCGAACTTTTCTTATGGCAAGAGACAGCGAGATAGCCTGGCCGACTTTAAAGAGCGGAACGGTTTTCAGAAGGTTGATGTGCCCCGGTACTACGTTCCGTTGACCGTAACAGGGCGGATAGCCCTGTGCCTCGGTCTCCACCGCAGCCTTCTCGATTGGGTTCCGGCGTCTGTGGCGGTCGAATATCGCAGAATTCGCACTCATTGGTATGCAAGGAAGTTCCCAGGCTTTGAGGATGCTTAGCGGCAGGCCCGGTTGCGGTCCAACCCAAAATTGATATGCCTGGAATTGTTGGAATCATTACGAAGAGGCCCTCGGAGCAGGTTGTGCCGAAGTTTGTCCAGATGGTGCGATCGCTTCGGCACGAAGCTTTCTATCTCACCGGGACGTGGATGGACGAATCGCTGGGGGTCTACGTCGGCTGGGTTGGGAGACGGGATGCTTTCGATGACGGGATGCCCCTGCGAAGCGAGCGGGGAGACATCACGCTGATCTTTTCCGGTGAAGAATTCCCGGAGCCATGCACGCGCCAACGGCTGAAGGGAACCGGGCACCAGCTTGAATTGTCCGGGCCCTCATATCTGGTTCATCTCTATGAGGAAGAGCCATTGTTTCCCGCCGGTCTGAATGGCTGGTTTCACGGACTCCTGATCGACCGCAACCGTTGCATTGCTGCGCTCTTCAACGACCGTTACGGCATGCACCGGCTCTACTATCACGAATCAGAAGACGCGTTCTATTTTGCCGCAGAGGCCAAGGCGATTCTGGCGGTCCGTCCGGAGCTGAGGGACCCGGATGCCCGCGGGATGGGCGAGTTCATTGCCTGCGGCTGCACCCTTGAGGGCCGGTCACTTTTTAGGGGAATTCAAT
Organism: Acidobacteriota bacterium; assembly: GCA_021827245.1. The sequence goes on from JAKAWN010000066.1 coordinate 4,486, forward strand.
CGCTGCCCGGAGGCGCGAGATGGATCTTCCGGGATGGACGACTCGCGCACAAAGAGACCTATTTTGACCCGAGCGATTGGGAGAGGCTGGAACCGCTTGAGCCGGAGCCTTTCTACCAGGAAATCCTTGAGGTTTTTTCGCGCAATGTTCCGCGGTATCTTACCGGTCCGGAGCGGATAGCAATGTCCATAACAGGTGGGCTTGACACCCGGATGGTCATGGCCTGGCAGAGGTCCAAGCCTGGTTCGCTGCCATGTTACACTTTCGGAGGACCGCTTCGCGAATGTGAGGACGTTGCCATCGGGCGGCAAGTTGCACGGGCGTGTGGGCAGCCTCATGAGGTGATTGCAGTTGGAAACGATTTCCTGGCGAAATTCCCTCACTACGCCGAGCGGGCGGTGTACTTTTCTGACGGATGCGCGGATGTGAGCCGAGCTCCTGATCTCTATTTGAACGAAAGGGCCCGCCTGATTTCCCCTGTCAGAATGACGGGGCTCTATGGCGGCGAGGTTCTTCGCCGGGTTCGGGCGTTCAAGCCGGAAATGCCTCCGCCTGACCTGTTCCAGCCGGAATTTCTCTCTTATGTTCGGGAGGCGGAGGAGACGTATGGAAACATTCTTCGTGGTCACCCGCTTTCCTTTGCGGTTTTCAAACAGGCTCCGTGGTATCAGCAGGGTGTGCTCGGCCTGGAACAGACACAGGTCGTAGTTCGGACGCCCTTCCTCGACAATGACTTTGTTCGAATCGCGTATCGCGCGCCGGAGTTGGCCGTTTCAAGCGATGCAGTTTGCTGGCGGCTGATTGGAGACGGCAACCAGCAGCTTATGCGGATTCCCACTGACCGTGGCCTGGCTGGAAACGGGGCGTGCATCTCAAACGCGACGCGTCACGCATGCCTGGAGTTCCTGTTCAAAGCAGAGTACGCCTACGACATGGGAATGCCCCAATGGGTGGCGCGGCTCGACCATGCTTTTCCCGGATTGCGCCTTGAACGTCTCTTCCTGGGGAGGCACAAGATCTTCCATTTCAGGACATGGTACCGGAACGCGCTGGCCCAGTACCTGCGAGAGATGTTGCTCGACTCGCGCAGCCTTTCCAGAGCTTATATCCGGCGCCAAGCGCTTGAGGCGATGGTGCAGTGCCACCTCAAGGGCGACCGCAACTATACCAACGAGATCCATAAGATCCTGACTTTAGAGATCCTGCACCGGCAGTTTCTAGACAGTTCGATTTCAAGCGTGCTGAATGGTGGCACGGAAGTTCCGGCAACTGTTGGGGCAATCATTGGGCCGTCGCACTGAGACTGCTGGGCGGACTGGGCCGCGAGGCTGACGAATTATCGGTCGGGTATGGGTAAGTGTAAGGCGTATAATAGGCTGCCCATTTGCCAGAGCTATTGCAACGATAGAGAGTCTGATTCGTTGTATCCCAATAACCGACATTCTGCGTGCAAGACATCGTTGGAACCGTGCTCCCCTGTCCTATGCCTTTCGTTCCATTAAAGGTTCCAGTCTCACCGTAGGCTCCAAACTGAACATAAAAGTCTCGGTTCTGCAGAACCGGCCCCAGGGCTCCCACAGCTATAGCATCCAGCGACTCATTTGGAATAGGTGTATAATTGTTGTCCCAGACATAAACCGGATCGAGAGCTTGGTTCGGCCACGAAATAGTACCTGTTGCACTGTTCAAAGCGTTTGGAAAATCTCCTGTGAGCAAATCTCCAGCTCCGCGTCCTGGCTGATCAATACAGGCATATCCGGAGGAATCTGTATTCTGATCCCAGGCAGATGACAAACCGTTGATACTCGTACCACAATATCCCCAGCCTTGTGGGGGTTGGTACTCGGTATACGATGAGTAATTATCTCTGGAATCCTCCATGACAATCATCTGACGCCAGCCAACGTCTGTATTTCCCCAGTAAAGCATGGCGCCGCCATTGATGAAAGTAGTAGCTTGTCCAGAAGGACTTGTTCCAGTGGGACTTTGAAAATTATTGCCGTAAACTTCGGCTGCTCGGCAACTACGATTTCTGCCGGCACCGTCGGTGCCATGCTCGAAAACACTGTCATTGATACTCGTGAAGGTATTGTAGCGAAAGACGTATCTGCCTCCATTCCAGCAGTCCAGGCCCCCTCCGTTGAGTTGGTTATCCTCGTAGAACATAAATTGGCTCGTCCCCCAATGGTCGCCATCCGCCCAGGACTGGTCTCCGGGACCGCCCTCACTGCCACCGGCCCAGCTATAGCCGTTGTTGGTACTGAATGCTCCGTGCACATTATCGAAGACGTTATAATCCGCAACGCCAGTTATGCTGCCGGTGATACGGACAGCCAAACCGTTGAGATTGTTGAAGTGGCAATGGTCTATCTGAACGCTGTGACTTGTGCCTCCCACCTGAACAATTCCGTTGTAGACGGTTCCGCCGCTGTTATTCGAGTCCCATGTAAAGTCGATGCCGGTAAGGCGGAAAGACTTGCCGCTGGGCACGGTGATAATCATCATTCCGTTGGTCGGAACGTCATCCTCAATAATTGTCTGATCTGTGCCTGACGTGCTGGCACCGCCACTAGTGGCATATTCCGCCCCGGCTCCCTGGATCGTAACGGAATTCGACACACTGATCTTCATTTGGCTCGACCAGGAGCAGGTTCCGGCAGGGATCTGCACGATGTTGCTGTCTGTCGTGGCCTTCCCAATGGCACTCTGGACATCACTCTCGCTGCAAGATGCCGCCTTGATGGTTGTTTGGGCGCTGGCCTCGACGCAAAAAAGGGCGCTGAAGAGCAAAATGCACGACAGAGATTTCATCATTCTGATCATCGGGTACTCCTCGTTTTCATTCATTTTATCGAGCCAGCGATTCAGGGGAATCAATTGGCTTAGTGTCAGGGCCGCTCTTCCGCCAGCTCCGGCGTGTTCTTCGAGGACTGTGCGCTACATGCCATGTTGTGCAGCGGCGTCAAGATTCTGGCGCCATCGTGTGAACCTCAGGCGGATAACACGGTGCTATGCAAGAAATTTCGAATAGCGGCCAATATACTGCATCTAGAATTCGCTTTTTGCTTGTTCTGTATGAATACTATGAAACCGACGGTAAATACTGCGTCGAGACCAAAACGGCCTAGGTGCGGTTGGAACAGTTGTGACGCCGTCCCGCGTCCTGTTAGACGGGAGAAAGTTCCGGAGCCCATGGCGGGCAGGACCCCCCGCAGTACGGGATGGGGGGATTGTTGTTTGTCTCCAGAAGCTCTCATGGCGGTGCAATTTCAGCTTCCTATCTCCAGAGCGCGCAAAACTATAACCTACAGGACATTGCTCCCTGGAGTAACTGTACGAAAGCCCAGAATTGGGTCAGGATTTTCAATAAAACCGGTGGACACCCACGCGCTGAGTCTTGGTTGCCCCCTAGGAGGCAGCTTATGAAGACTACAATTTGCGTGGTCGAAGACCGCCAGGTGCACGAGCCGGCATTGAAACTCCTTCTCTTGAGCATGCGCGCGAACTGTCCTGCGGTACCGGTCAATCTGTTTTACCCAGAGGCAGATGGGGGATTTGTGACCTGGGTCAGGAGATGTCCGCAAGTGTGCCTCCACATGAGGCGTCCCAACGGACACGGGTGGGAAGTCAAGCCGGCGGCTATGATGGGGCTGATCGATCAGGGCTTTGAGGAAGTGATTTGGATCGACTCGGATATCATCGTGACGCAGGATGTTCTGAAGGTCTTTTCGGGCCTCAGCGCCGACACCTTTGCCGCCACCGAGGATGCTCTGGGGGGAGTTCGGGACGACCTGAATGCCCTTCGCGCCCGATTGTGGGGGTTCCCCGTGGGAAGGATTCTGCCGTTCGTGCTGAATTCTGCGGTGCTGCGTATCACGAGAGCCCACTGCCATCTGATGGAGCGATGGCGGGAAGTGCAGGGATCAAAGACATTTCAGGAAGCCAAGCGGGACGACTGGAACGAACGGCCCGTTCACCTTAAGGGCGACCAGGACGTCCTGACGGCCCTCTTGACGTCGAAGGCGTTCTCGTCCATTCCTTTATACATTCTCCGGAGGGGTAAACACATACTTCAGTTTAACGGGGTATTTGGCTACACTCTTTTCGACCGAATGAGGAGCCTGATACACGGTCTTCCACCGTTTGTTCATTCGTTTGCAGGCAAGCCGTGGGCCGAGCAATGGCCGACGCGCGAATCGATGGGCCTGAGCGAATATATCAAGGAGGTCTATCTCGACCTATCGCCTTACACCATCACAGCGACGCGTTTCAGGCATGAACTTGAGAGCGAAACGGGTTGGATGGATCCGCACTATTTGCCTAGCCGGATCCTACGGCGTGTGGGTCTGGGCACAGGGAATCCGGCACTTGTTGGCCTGCCCATAGCGGTCTTGGCGGACCTGATGCGCACCATCAGGTGGGTGCGGAAATCTCGTCACTTGAACCCTTTTTCATCGGAAGAACCTGAGGTTGTGCATGATACTCGTATGTAGCTCTAACAATGGAAGCGTTGGGCTTGATTACAGTCTCTGCGACGGATCAAGGTACGTACACTTTTCGTTCTGACATCGAAATCTCTTCATGTGCGGATTCCCTTAAGGCCTATGATACCTCGCTGGCCACACTCCGGGCAGCACGGGAATAAGCTACAAAATGTGACCTGCCGAGCGTAACGGTACGAAAGCCCCGAGATAAGCCAACCTTTTGAATCAAAGGGGAATGGCAATGCAAGACCGAATCCCCAAGCGGATTATTCAGACCGCGAAGCACACGCAACTACCGCTGCGCAGCAGGGCTGTGATGGCAAACATCAGGTTGCTGAACCCGGATCATGAGTATTTGTTTTTTGACGATGCGCAAGTAGCGGAGTTTGTGGAGCGAGAGTTCCCGCAGTACCGCGGCGTTTTTGACTCCTTTCGGTATCCCATCGAACGCTATGACTTTTTCCGGTACCTGGCGGTCTACTGTTACGGCGGTTTCTACTTTGACACGGACGTGCTGCTCGTTTCGAGCCTTTCGCCGCTTTTGGAGCAGGGATGTGTGTTCCCGTTCGAGGCGCTCACGCTGAGTCATTTTCTTCGCAACAATCTGGGGATGGATTGGCTTATGGGGAACTACGCGTTTGGGGCGGCGCCGAAGCATCCCTTTCTCAAGATGGTCATCAACAACTGCGTCCGAGCGCAAGAAGATCCCGATTGGGTCAAGCCCATGATGCGTGGGTCGCCTCCCCTGATTAGGGATGAGTATTTGATTTTGAATTCCACCGGCCCTGGATTGATTTCGCGTACTCTGGCCGAAAACCCGGAACTGGCCAGAATGGTAAAGGTGCTTTTCCCCGAAGATGTGTGTGACGTTGGGAACTGGAACCGGTTCGGCGACTTCGGTATCCACCTTATGGATGCTTCCTGGCGTCATCCGGGGAATCTGCTGCGCCGAAAGATCACCTATTATTGCTGGGGGCGAATTCAGAACCGATGCATCAAGGAAAGCCTGAAGCTGGGCAAAAGCCGGCGCCACCCCGCGCAGCCGACCGACTTCCCTCAAGAGGGGTGCTATGAAACCGCTCGTCTCAATTCTGATTCCCGCATATAACGCCGAAGAGTGGATTGGCGAAACGATCCGGTCGGCAATTGCGCAAACCTGGCCGCGTAAGGAGATTATCGTGGTGGACGATGGGTCGCGCGACCGGACGGCGGAAGTGGCGCGGCAATTCGTTGCGAAGGACGTTGCGGTCATATCCACCGAAAATCAGGGCGCCTCGGCAGCGCGTAACCTGGCTCTGCACCTCAGCGAGGGTGACTACGTCCAATGGCTGGACGCCGACGATCTTCTGGCGCCGGACAAAATCCAACAACAGCTTGACGCGCTCCGCGAAAATGACGGCGGGCGCGTCCTTCTCTATTCGCCATACGCGTGCTTTTATTATCGAACCCGGTGCGCCCAATTCCAGGCATGCAGTGCGTTGCGGGACCTTTCCCCCGTGGAGGCCTTGTTGGTTCAGATGAGCCCGCATTCAAAGATGCAAACTGCCACCTGGCTGACCAGCCGGGAACTGGCGAATGCAGCAGGAGCATGGGATACGCGCATGCAGTCCGATGACGACGCCGAGTACTTTGCGCGCGTGATCCTCCTATCGAAGTGCACCCGCTTCGTGCCCGAAGCAAAAGTGTTTTACAGAATCGTCGGGACAAACCGGCAGAGCCAGATTAGCGGGTCCGACAAAAAGAGAGAGGCGCTGGTTCTTTCGATGAAATTGCGTATTCAGTACATTCGCTCACTCGAAGATAGTGATCGCGTCCGGAAGGCGTGTCTGGAATACCTGCAGAGACCCTTTGGGTATTTCTATCCAGATCGGCCGGATCTGATGACGGAAATGCAAGCGATGGCGGCGGAACTTGGGGGCCAGTTGGAGATCCCTCGCTTACGCTGGAAATATGCCTGGATGAAGCCTGTATTCGGAGAGAAAGTGGCGAACAGGGCCCAGGAGGCTCTGCCGGGCTTAAAGGCCTCGTGCATCATTCGTTGGGACAAGATGATGTACAAGCTGGAGAACCGCCCGGGGGTCGTGGAAGCTTGAAGTGCAATGGACAGGATTACGAGCGCGGCCCCTCCGGCAGCGGCGAGCGGGAGATCGCTTTCGATTGCCGGTTCTTTCTGGGCGACCGTCCTTGCGTGTGGCATAAGGCCAGCGGCGCGATTTGCACATGTGAGCACTACGAGCGCGTCGAGAAGCAAATCCTCATCATCAAGCTCGATGCGATGGGCGACGTGCTGCGGACCACGACCCTACTTCCCGCACTTGCGGAGGCTCACCCAGGCGTTGCAATCACTTGGGTCACACGGCGTGAGTCGCGTCCGCTGCTCGAGCAGAATCCCTACATCTCTGAGATTCTGGACTACGGACCAGACGCGCTGCTTCAGTTGCAGGTGAGGAGCTTCGATCGCGTGATTAATTTTGACGCCAGCAAGACCAGTGCCGCACTGGCCAGCATAGCCAACGGACGACAGAAGCATGGCTTCGTCCTTGACGTGCGGGGCCACGTTCAGCCTACCCATGACGCCGCACGGAAGTGGCTTGAAATGGGACTATTCGACGATCTGAAGCGCCGAAATACCAGGACTTACCAGGATATAATGCTGGAGATTATCGGTCTCTCCGGAAAGCCGCACAGGTACATCTTTGAACTGACAGGAGAGGAGCGGGCGCACGGCCGCGCACATCTCGAGCGTTTGGGCGTGGATTTTTCGCGGCCAGTGATCGGACTGAATACCGGAGCGGGGCGAAGGTGGAAACTGAAGCGGTGGCGCGCCGACGGCTACCTGGAACTGGCTGGCCGTCTGGCCGAAAAGCACAACGTACAAATCGTGCTGTTGGGGGGGCCTGATGAGCGTGAACGCCACGAACAGTTCGTATCGTCTTCGCGAGTTCCTCTGGTCGACAGCGGATGCAATAACTCGGTGCGGCACTTCGGCGCTATCATCGCCGCGTGCAACGTGGTGATGGCCGGAGACACTCTTGCGATGCACCTCGCGCTGGCGCTGGGGCGCCGAGCGGTCATTTTGTTTGGCCCGACCAGTGCGGCGGAAATCGAAATGTATGGGCTCGGAGAAAAAGTCGTGCCTCGCATGGGCTGTCTCGCTTGCTACAAGACAGTCTGCGATTTTGTTCCTAACTGTATGGATCTGATCACCCTCGACATGGTCGAGGCAGCAGTCGAACGTCAATTGATGGTTTCGGCACCAGCATCATCCACCAGTCCTGAACGTTTATTGCCTATAGCAGAAAATCGCCCGGACCAAATGGCAGCCGGAAATCGCCAATTGCAAGTTATGAGCGGAGGTGCACGCTTTGATACCGACTGCTGAAGCTCAGTCAATTACTGTGGGCCTGCTAACCGGCGGGAGCGACAGGCCTTATGTCTATGGCCTGGCAACCGCGCTCACTGCGAAAGGAGTAACGATCGATCTGGTCGGTAGCGATGAGCTCGATTTGCCGGAAATCCGCGGCATTCCAGGAGTGAATTTCCTTAACCTTCGCGGCGATACCAGCGCCCGGGCCCCCTTCTTGAGGAAGGTGATCAGGATCTTGAGATACTATGCCAGACTGATGGCCTACGCCGCGAAGGCTAAGCCGCGGGTTTTCCATATCTTATGGAACAATAAATTCGACACTTTCGACCGCACGCTGCTGATGGTTTACTACCTGCTGCTGGGAAAGAGGATTGCGCTCACCGCACACAATGTGAATTCCGGCCGGCGGGATCACAATGACACTCTGCTCAATCGCCTCACGCTGCGCATTCAATACGGACTAGCCGAACATTTGTTTGTCCACACCGCGACAATGAAAGACGAACTCGTGAAGCAATTCGGGGTGCCGGGAAGCAAGGTGTCTGTCATTCCCCTGGGGATCAACAACTTCGCACCGAAGACGCCTCTCAGTTCAAGCGACGCCAAGCGCCGGCTGGGCATCTGCGAGAGCGAGAGGTCGATCCTGTTTTTCGGGAGAATCACGCCGTACAAAGGCCTGGAGTACCTCGTCTCAGCGTATCGGCGCTTGCTCGCCCAAGGGAATAACTGCCGCTTGATCATTGCCGGCTGGGTGAACTGCAGAGAGAGTTACTGGCGGTCTATCAGGGAAGATCTCCGCCCAGACGTAGAGAAGGGACGAGTGCTGCTCCGGGCAGAATTCATCTCCGAAGACGAGACGGAAGTCTATTTCAAAGCGGCGGACGTTCTCGTGTTGCCCTACCGGCACATTTACCAGAGCGGCGTGCTATCTCTGGGATACAGTTTCGGCCTGCCGGCTCTGGTTGCTGACGTGGGGTCGCTGAAAGATGAGATTGTAGAAGGTGAGACCGGGTTCGTTTTCAGGCCGGAAGATTCGGCGGACTTGACAAGAGCCCTTGAGCGCTACTTCGCCAGCGATCTCTACGCGAACCTGTGCACCCGCCGACAGGCAATCAAAGATTACGCGGCGGCGCGGCACTCCTGGGACGTGGTCAGCCATATGACCTTGCGAGTCTATTCCGGGCTGATTCAAAGGGATGGTGAACAGCCATCCCCCAGACGGATTGCCCGGAGGACCGATCTTCTCTAGCCATCACAAATCGGAACTGACAGCCGAGCGATGTGTGCTTCCCGTGACTGCAATATGAGGACGTTGTTCATTTCCCATATCGTGCCCTATCCGCTGAATGGTGGAACCCGACAACGGGTGTTCCACCTCCTGAGGGCGCTCTCCCGAATCAGCGAGGTTACACTTGTGTGTCCCACGTCTCACGCCGAGAGAACCGACGACGTGGCGGCCCTGCAGTCGCTTTGCACCGAAACGTTTTCCTATCCGAGCCGCCCTTATGGACCCCAATGGAGGAATTCGGTCTTACGCTGGATTGAATGGAAACTGCGTTACTTGTATTTTCCGCGGCCCGTTGACCTGCAATTTACTCGATCCCGGGCGGGAGCCAATCTCATTCGGCAACTTCGCCCGGAAAGGTACGACCTGGTTTGGGTCGAACGCTTGGAGGCTATGCAACTGCTGCCAACACGATTAAACACACGAGTTGTGGTTGATCTTGATGACATCCAGACAGAATGGTTAGCGGCCCGGCTCCGTCACGAACCACCTTCTCGCGGGAAATTCTTTGAATTCCTGGAGTATTTGAAGTGGCGTCAAACAGAAAACGGTCTCCGCAAGTTCCCCTATACAGTTGCAGTCTGCTCGGAGGCAGGGCGGGAGTTGCTCAAATGCGGAACCCGGGCTGCGGTCATTCCGAATGGAATTGATTTGCCAGGCGAGGAAGAAGCGGGCAGGCGAGGGGGATCGCGTCCCACTGTCTTGTTTCTTGGAATGATGGCATATTCCGCGAATATCGATGTGGTCGTGTATTTTGTACAAAACATATGGCCGAAGATTCTTAAGGATCTGCCATCGGCTCGGTTCTTGGTAGTGGGGCGCGATCCCGGTCTCCGTGTACAACGCCTGCACGACGGAAATCGAAATATCGTAACGGGGACGGTTGGCAGCATTTCGCCTTACTTCCGCGAAGCGACGGCAATGGTTGTGCGACTGCGTTTCGGCAGTGGTACGCGCATCAAGATTCTGGAATCCTGGGCTCACCGCCTTCCGGTCGTAACCACCCGACTCGGGGCGGACGGGCTGGAGGCCGAGAATGGTAAGCACCTGCTTATCGCAGATTCTGCCGAGGACTTCACCAGGGCTTGCTTGCGCCTGGTGCAAGATCGGTGCCTGCGCGGACACCTCGCTGGAGAGGGATACGCGCATGTGCGCGAGCGCTACACTTGGGAAAGCGTTGAGGGCAAAGTGCGCGAAATCGCAAGAGACAGGGAAACAAAGACAGGAAGGCAGCCTCCCCAGGTTGTCGCGACTCGCGTCTTTGGGGACAGTGCATAGCGTAACGGTGTTACGTCAAGAATCCCAGTTGCCAGCGATTTTGCCTGGCAACCGGTGAAAGCTCACGGTCCTCGGGCTGCCGATCCGGTCTCATAGCTCGTGTAAAGGCGAAAGCTCTGCCAAGGACTATTCCCCATGACACACAACCTTTCAACAACCCCTGGTAAGCTTGATCACTCTTAACTACAACGGAGAGCGCTACCTGAGAGAGTGCATCGGGAGCGTCCTCAGCTGGAGGAAAGATCTTTGAATACTTCGAGTACCGACCGGTCGCCGTTTGATGCCGTCAGTAACCTCCAATTCCATTACTAGACGGTCGTGGAGTTCTTTCATGCCAATAATGAAAATCACGGTCATTGTATGCACGTACAATCGCTCCGGGAGCCTCGAAAAGACCCTCGATAATTTAGCAGTCTCCAAGCTTCCCGAGTCTGTCCATTGGGAAGTCTTGGTGGTGGACAATAATTCCACGGACCACACTCGGGAGGTGGCTGAGGATTTCTGCCGGAGATTTCCTGGTCTTTTCCGTTACACATTCGAGCCACAACCGGGGAAGTCATTTGCGCTCAATAGGGGAATTCGCGAAGCTTTCGGTGACGTGCTTGCGTTCCTGGATGACGATCTGACGGTTGACCAGACCTGGTTGCAAAACTTGACGGCACCTCTTGGTGATGGGAAATGGTCTGGCGCAGGAGGACGCACGCTTTTGGCCCATGCCTTTTCGCCTCCGCGATGGATGAAGCTAGAGGAACCGTACAACATGGGAGGTGTACTAGCTGGCATGTTTGACCTAGGTGGGCAGCCCTGCGAGCTTGACCGGGCGCCGTACGGAGGCAACATGGCGTTTCGGAAAGAGATGTTTGAAAAATATGGGCTTTTTCGCACCGATCTAGGTCCCAGTCCCAACGGGGATGTCCCACGCGCTAACGAAGATACCGAGTTTGGCCGCCGCCTAATGGCAGGGGGCGAACGGCTGCGCTACGTTCCATCTGCTGTTGTCTATCACCCGGTTCTCAAAGAGCGTATTGAGAAGAGTTACTTTCTAGCGTGGCATTTCGACTGCGGCCGAGCTATGGTGCACGAATGGCCGCAGGGGCCTGACGTTCTGGGAATCTCACGACGCTGGTTTAGGTTCTTCAAGTTGATCGGAACTTCTTTTCCAAAGAGAGCTCTACTTTGGACGGTTACCATGAACCCGCAGCAGAGGTTTTTTCGTAAGTGTTGGCTCTGGAGGACAGCAGGCCAAATTGTTGAAATCTACCGACAATGCCACAATGCCAGGGAGCAAGCCATTAATTAGAGGAGAGATAAAAAGGATGGAGTCTTGTTCAGCTAAAGCCAGGCAAAACCTTGCTGAGCAATTATCAGGCTCTTGGGTTCCTGCGAAAGGCAGGGTGCGCCCTGGAAGCGGGAAATATCTCAGTCTTACCCCAGTTGGCGATTTTGTGCCCCCTGGCGCTGCTTTACAATTCCTCATGACCCACTTCTTTCCATTGGCGTTAGATTGGTAGGTTTCGAGAGATTCCTGCGCCCGACCTGCGGTTTAGCTCGACTTTGACGACTTGGCGTTAATTTCTCCGCCGTTTAATGCAGGGGCTGTCATCCGCTGCAACGAGGATGTAGACATGATTCCAATATAATGGCGTGGGCTGAACGTCATTGCAGGAACGGACGACCCGGTGGAGGATAGAATGGAATCAACTCAAGATGAATATATGCTTGCTTGTCTGTTTACAGCGGAAATTAACCCCAAATAACAGCTTCCAAAACATGATAGGCAACTACAGCGCCAACAAGAAAAATCGCTGTACGTAGATATCTACGATGGTAAGTCGCATTCTGGCCACCCTTAATAAAAAACACGGACAATCGACACACTCAGATGCGTCGGCATGAGAATCTGAGCAATCACACTGGAAATGCAGCTCAGTCGGTAGCGATTTTGCCTGGTAGCCGGTGCAGGCTCAGGGCTCTCGGGCTGCCGATGTGGTCTCATAGCTCGTGAAAAAGCGAATGTTCTGCCAAGGACTATTCCCCATGACACACACAAACTTTCAACAACCCCTGGTAAGCGTGCTTACACCTGTATACAACGGCGAGCGCTACCTCGCCGATTGCATCGAGAGCGTACTCGGACAGACCTATCAGAACTGGGAATACATCATCGTAAATAATTGCAGCACGGACCGCACGCTCGAGATCGCCACCCAGTACGCCCACCAAGACTCGCGAATCCGGATTGTTGATAACTCGGAGTTTGTATGTGTAAACAGAAACCACAACATCGCATTGGAGATGATCTCTCCTGCCAGCAAGTACTGTAAGTTTGTCCAGGCCGACGATCTGATTTTCCCGACATGCCTATCTGAAATGGTGCAGTTGGCAGAAGCTCACCCATCAGTTGCGATTGTTGGGTCCTACCAGCTCTGGGGCAGTTGGGTTCATTGTGACGGGTTCCCGTATCCGAGCACGGTAATGCCAGGAAGAGAAGTATGTCGGACGTACTTTCTCACGAGGAGGGCTCCTTTTGGAAGTATGTCTTCATTTCTGTTGCGAGCAGACCTTGTCCGAAGTCACACTCCATTCCTAAACGAAAAATATCTTTTAGCAGACTGGGAAATCAACTTCCGTTTTTTGCAGAACCATGACTATGGGTTTGTTCATCAGGTACTCAGCATGTGGCGCATCCATAACGAAGCACTCAGTTCGTTTGCCGAGCGCCACAACCAGTGGAACCTCGACGAGTTGTATTTTGTCAAACACTACGGACAGATGTATCTCAATCCTGAAGAGTATGAGCATTGCCTAAAGCAGGCGCTGGATCGATATTACAGGATTCAGGGGCATGAACTCTTCCATCTGCGGGAGAGGAGTTTTTGGCAATATCATCGCCGGATGATGAAGGAGTTTGGGTTCTCGCTAGATAATCTGTCCCTTTTGAAGGGCGCCTTGCTTGCAACGGCTGATATTTTTCTTGAGCCATTCAAGGCATTAACGCGACCATTGCGCTATATCCGAAGTGGGCAGTTCCGCTTGCGCCCACAGCCGCAGCCCAAGAGGTAGCGGAATGCCCTTCACACCCGCGCGCAGCTTGTATTTCCTGACCACGTGGTACTGCGCGCAGGACGCGCCGGCTGAAGGAGGCATAATGTCGCAGCAAACACTCCGGTACAAGGGTTCCTTTAAAAGGTTGGTGAAATCGTCAATAAAACCGATAATCCAGCGTCTTCCCGACCCACTTGATATGGGTATATTCGTAATGCGGGATTATCGCCGCGTCTTTGGACACTATCCACACATTCTGTTTCCACGAACGTTCAATGAGAAAGTCCAGGTTAGAAAAATCTTTGATAGGAGGCGCCAGCTTACCGTTTGGGCGGACAAATATCTTGTAAGGGATTACGTCAGTAGAATATTGGGACCGGCCGTTTTGCCAGTCCTATATCATGTTACGGTCGACCCCTCGGATATACCCTTTGAGCAGCTACCGAAGCAATATGTTGTTAAAGCAACCCACGGTAGCCAATGGATATACATTGTCAGGGACGGGCTGGCCATTAACAAAAAGGAAATCATTGAGTGCTGTAGGACCTGGCTATCCACAAGTTACTATGAATTGGGAAGAGAGTGGGTTTACAAGAACATCATTCCACGAATCATTATAGAGGAGTTCCTTGATAATGGCACCGGTGTCGTGCCTCAGGACTATAAGTTCTTTGTTTTCGGGGGAAAGGTGCGGTTCGTTCAAGTTGATGTCGGCAGATTTACAGCGCATAAGAGAAACCTCTATGACCACGAGTGGAACCGGATTGAATGCCACTATGAGTACGAAAACTCCGATGCCGAAATCCCCAAGCCCGAAACCCTGGACACCATGATTGATTATGCACAAAGACTGGCCGGTGGCATCGACTTTGTGAGAGTCGACTTATATGAAGTCCGAGGTAAGGTCTACTTTGGGGAACTAACGAATACGCCGTCAAACGGCCTCGTACCGTTCTCCCCCCCTTCATGGGATACGGCTTTCGGAAGTTTCTGGAAAACGCGAATGAGATAGTTGATTTGTCAGAGCCCTGCCGTCGGCGACCGTTGGGAACAAGGCGCTATGCGCACATAGTGCAGGCCAGGGACTCCGGCCGAGAGGGGCTTAGCCGCTATGGCTTCGGCACTTGCCCGAGGCGTTGTCGTTCCTCTTTCCCGTAGCGTCAGAACGTTGATCCGAATGAAGTCCTGAAAACACGAACAACGTAGCCGCTCATCAGAGGCCTGTTGGGCGAGCGTTAGAGGCTACGCTTCCCTCAACGAAAGAAGACAATCTTTGATTCCAATGAGGGCAAACAAGTTGCGGGACAGCCGTTAGTGGAGGGGCGTACGAGCATCTTCCGCCTGAAGGTAGACCCCCGCCCCTCATGTTTTCCATATCAGCGAAAGAGAATTGTCGTTAGCCATGGACATGCCGCGGCTACACAAGGAAAGGGGTTCACTGGCATGAAAGTCGTCATCCTTGCGGGCGGAGTTGGTTCCCGATTGAGCGAAGAAACCCAGGTTAAACCGAAGCCGATGGTGGAGATTGGGGAAAAACCAATTCTCTGGCACATCATGAAAATCTATTCGGCGCACGGGCTGGACGATTTCGTGATCTGCTGTGGGTACAAGGGCTACTACATCAAGAACTACTTTGCCAATTATTTTCTGCGTGCCTGCGACATTACGTTCGACCTGAAACAAAACGAGATGCGACTACTCAACAACGGCATCGAGCCCTGGAAGGTGACCTTGATCGATACCGGGGAAGAGACGATGACAGGTGGACGCCTGAAACGGATCATGGAGTACGTTTCCGACGGTACTTTCTGCTGCACCTATGGCGACGGTGTAAGTGACATTGACATCAAGAAATTGATTGCATTTCATCGGGAGCAGAGAGTCCTGGCCACGCTGACAGCGGTGCAACCTCCCGGGCGTTTTGGTGCGATCAATCTGGAACGAGAGCAGACCAAGATCACGCATTTCCGGGAAAAGCCGGAAGGCGATGGAGGTTGGATCAACGGCGGTTTCTTTGTCCTCGAACCAGCGGCTCTTGACTATATCAGTGGCGATTCCGCTGTCTGGGAGCGCGAACCACTCGAGATGCTTGCCAAGGACGGCAGGTTGGCAGCGTACAAGCACCGGGGCTTTTGGCAGAACATGGATACGCTGCGCGACAAGATGTACCTCGAACAGCTTTGGGCCTGCGACCGTCCGCCCTGGAAGATCTGGTGAGGTTCATGTGGGCGGGGACAGGTGACGAAAGACATGGGCAAAGAGCGGACGGCTTGGATGATGTTGCCGACAGCCTCGAAATCGAAGAGTCCGGTTCGGACAGAAAGGGCAAGATCATGAAGATCCTGGTGACGGGCAATATGGGTTATGTAGGGCCGGGAGTGGTCCGGCAACTCCGGTATTCCCATCCAACGGCTTCGATTCTTGGATTAGATCTCGGTTTCTTCGCGCAGTGCCTCACGATGAATGGCGGACTCTTCCCGGAATGCCGGGTCGACCTTCAGTATTTTGAGGATGTGAGGAATGTTTCTGAGGCGCTACTGGAGGGAATCGATGCGATTGTCCACCTGGCCGCCATCTCGAACGACCCCATGGGCAATTGCTTTGAGGAGGCAACGCTGGACATCAATTATCGCGCCAGTGTGGAGTTGGCGCGTAAGGCAAAGAGCGCCGGTGTCCGGGCTTTCGTGTTCGCTTCAAGCTGTAGCGTGTATGGCCTGGCAGATGAAGGACCGCGCACGGAACTGTCTGCCGTGAATCCTTTAACAGCCTATGCCAAATCGAAGGTGTTCACCGAACGGGAGCTGGCATCTCTTGCCGATTCGGCTTTCAAGGTCACGTGCTTGCGCTTCGGGACGGCCTGCGGAATGAGTGACCGGCTGAGGCTCGATTTGGTTCTGAATGATTTTGTGGCGAGTGGAGTTGCCTTGAAGCGCATTGTGATCTTGAGTGACGGCACGCCCTGGCGACCACTCATTTCTGTCAAAGACATGGCGCGGGCGATTGATTGGGCAGTCTCGCGTGATCCAGGTACGAGCGGAGATTTCCTGGTGGTG
>JAKAWN010000586.1 GCA_021827245.1 Acidobacteriota bacterium
AGCCTAACTCTTTTCGAGAAAACCCCCCATTCTACTGGCACTTCAGAGGTTCGATTCCCAGGACGAGCTACAGCACCATCCAAACCAGTTGATTCTGTTCGACTTTTAACCGAACAGCCGTGATGCGGGTCATAGCGGGAGGAACGATTTTAGCTGGGCACTACTGAAATAAAGATAGTCTTCGAATTCAACGGTTCCTCCAAGTTCTAGTCTCCCGAGCAATGGCCGTCGACGTCCAAGAGGAAGTTCTTATCGCGAATCGCATCTGCTTGCATCCATCGCTGTGGAGCGCTCCCCGCATAGGCCCGATTCGCGATGTTCTGCGACAATCGTGACAACGGCTTCCGTCTTGTCAAAGGCCGATCTGAAAAGTTTTGGCGGACATGATGCCGCCAGACTGAGATGACCTGCAAATGGAGAATTTTCGGCTCAAGGTGTTCCGAATCGTGGCACAGCACCTCAACTTCAGCCGCGCTGCGGAAGAACTGTCCTTGTCGCAACCTGCCGTCACGCAGCAGATCAAAACACTTGAAGAGGAATATGGAGTTCCCCTCTTCGATCGAAGCGGCGGCCGAATTGCGCTGACACCTGCGGGAAAAGCCCTTGTGCCCTATGCAAATAAATTGAAAACGATCTCGGATGAAGCCCATGAAGCCGTGACCAGTACAGGTAGCCATCATTCTGGAAAGCTCGCCCTTGGCGCATCGCAAACCATCGGCCAATATCTCCTCCCGCAGATGGTGGCCGCATTTCTACGCGACAGTCCCCGCATTGCCATCACCGCGATCAGCGGCAATACGGATACTATGCTCACGGCCCTCACTTCAGGTCGTATCCAGTTGGCGATGGTGGAAGGTCCCGGGTTACGCAAAGACATCCACATCGAGCCCTTTATGGAAGACCATATGGTTCTGGTGGTCCCGGCCAGCCATGAGTGGGCTGATTGTGACATCGAGATTGATGAGTTGGCCAAGGAACACCTCTTGATACGCGAGTTCGGATCCGGATCGCGACGGGTGGTGGAAGCCGCCCTAGCCAAAGCAGGATTGAAAAAGAAAGACCTCAAAACGACAATGGAACTCGATTCGACCGAGGCGTTGCTCAGTGCCGTGGAAGCGGGCCTCGGTGTAACATTCGCATCCCGCTGGGCGGTACGCAACCAGCTTGCGCTCGGAACGCTTCGCCTCGCACGCGTAAGAAAACTCCGACTCTCGCGAATGCTCTCTCTGGCCTATCCGCTTGGACCGGAGCCCAGCGGAAATGCAGGTGCCTTTCGACGCTTCATTCTGCATCGCTCAGCCGAACTCGTCCCGCGTGTGACCGGGAAGGCCCGGATGAAGGCTCGAAATTGATGAAACGCCTATCGCTAACATTCTCCTGACTGGATGAATCGATTATGCGTGAACTGGCCTAACGTCAGGTCATTCTTTCGGTTCCGGTTTTGTCTGATCGAGTGACCCTCTGATCCGGATCCGCAATAAGGGTCTTGCATAGTGTCTCTGTGGATGCTCGCTCGGTCGAGTGCAGGAGAGGCGTCCCGCGATTACAACTGACCGGCCGCTCTGATTTCTTCAGGTGCGTCATAGAACGCGAACGGATTGAGAAATTGTCGGCCGTATAGGAGTGCGCGATCTGCTTTTGACAATTTCGCCTCATCGCAGATGGCGTCCCAGTGAGCTCGGATAGTATTCACCTGCTGCAAAAGGATGGCGCGGGCGTCCGAATCGGAGAGTTTGAATTGCGGGGCAGATTGCAGACATAACGCCAGTTGACTGCTGTTGTTATTGTCTTCGATCAACATGCCCTGTCCGGCCTCGTTACCGGTGCGAAGCTGCGGGCATACGTCGTAGGCAGGGGTAAGGCGCAGATTCTTTCCGTCCCAGAACGCGGCGTGGTTTCGTGCGTGATCATCGGTGTTCCCGCACAGGATGTTGAAGGTAAGCCTTCCAAATAGCTCTCGAAGGTCTTCCGTTGGCCTTTGGAAGCGGAGCCGTATGATCTCGGCCAGCAACTCGTAACTGGCATGTCTGGCCAACATCTCGTCGAGTTCGAACAGGGTGAGGGCCGAGACGAACGCCTTTCGGGTCCATCCCTCTTTCTTATGTTCACGGTCGAAGCGTTCGACCAGCAGCACGTCTTTGCCGAGCACTATTTCCATTCGCACCGGGGAGACGTTGAGCCCCGCCAGGCTCGCGAGCCGCATCGCGACGTACTCCGCCTTCACCACGTTGTAGATGTCCGTGCTCATTGAGAACTTGGCGATGAACTTCTTGTCGGCTGATGTGAGGAGCGCCTTGGGCCTGGCTCCGCCCAAGGATGTGCCGTGCTGCAGGGCCGTGTCCAATTCTTGAGAGAGTGGAACTCCTTTTTCTACCTGCTCTGCCGAGCGCAGCAATTCATCCAAGGAGGCTTGGCCCATCCCTCGCGGCACGTACTTGGATGGCGACACCTGAAAGTCCAGAGCGCCGGCCCTATCTGAGCCGGATTCGAGCAGGCAGGTCAACTCATCCAGATCGTAGCTAGCGGCTTGTTTTCCTTCGACATTGAGCTTGCGGTTCATCAGAACACGCCGCCCCCATGCATCGGGGGATGCATCGCGAATACAACCTGGCATCGAAAGGCCGTCTGCGAGCGGAATCTCGCCCGACCGGAGCGGAAGTTCCGGGTCGTAGATCGAAATGGCATTCTCTCGCGCCAGATAGCTCCGGCCGTAGTTGAACAGCAATTGAGTTCCGACGCGCTGCAGGATCCCTGCTACGACGGGGTTCGTTTCACCTGGGAGCCATATCCAAACGTAAGCCTCTTTGTAGTCCACCTTAGAAGTCATCGTGGATAACCCTCCTCGGTTTGCGTGCTCTCTGGGGCAGGAGGCTAAGCTTTTCGGTTAACGCTGAACGTCGTGTCTGTAATCGTTCTGGCTCGCCCTCGAAGAGGGGAACCCCCGCGATAACGGCAGCCTCGAAGACGGCCCCGATCGCACACCCCGGATCCGCGTTTTCGATCCGCCGCAAGAGTGGTCGAGAAATGCCGGCACGGTCAGCCATCTCCTGTGCGGTCATTTTGCGATCGATCCTGCCGGCGCGAATCATCTGGGCCAGCAGTTCGAGGGCTTCGAGGTTTTGGCGGGAATAGGTGCGATGTAGTGGTTTCGCCATAGTGTGGTCCTGAATATAAATATTCCAATAAATCTAATACTGGAATATTTATGTTCTATTATGGCCCGACCATCGAATCCATGTCAAGTAAAGTATGAAACATGAATATCGCTTTATCGTGATTAATGGAATATTTATGTACCGTTTCTCAGTGTTACCTCCCAGCGCCACAGTGAAGCGACCGCGCCGCTGTCGCTTCACGAGGCCCAACGGAACCGTATAGCCGAGCTGAACCGTGGCGGGACATCTCGCCTTCGCTTCAATGCCAGTTCCCTGCAACAGGCTCTCGCACCATGGGCCAATATTGTTCGGCCAGGGCTTGCCGTTCTGCCGCGTTAGCAGCGCCGGTCTAGGGGCTGGAGGCATCAATCATGGGCGATCATTGGCCGCCTTACGGGGGAGTGCCGGACGATTTCGAAAACAATGGTCAGATGCACTTACAATGGATCTGGCAGTACCATTCCATCATGAGTAAAAAAGTTCGCTGGGGAGTTCTCAGCACCGCCGCCATCGGCCTCAAGAAAGTCATCCCTGCC
>JAKAWN010000067.1 GCA_021827245.1 Acidobacteriota bacterium
ATCGCAGGGTTGAAAATCCCAGTTCAAGCTACACCACCTGCGGGGTGTGGCGTGGGTTCGACGCGGTAGCCGAGACTTCGGAGTTCGCGGATCATCCTGGCGGTGCGTTTGTGCTTTGTCCTGCGGGCCGCGTCAGGGCCGCGTTCCTGGTAACGGACTGCTTGGTGCAGAAGCTTCCAGATGAGACGGCAAAGGCGATGGGCGATGATGCCAATAGTTTGATTGTGCCCCAAGCGCACGACGTAGCGACGATAGAGAATTTGGAACAGGCTTCCTTTGGACCGGGCGGCAGCATTGGCGGCTTGGTTGAGGATGCGGCGCATATGACGATTGCCCTTGGGGGAGCGATGGCTACGGCTGATACCCCCCGTCTCCTCCTCGCCGGGGCAGGCGCCGACCCAGGAGGCGAGATCGCCCTCCGAAGGGAAAGCCGCGGCGGTGACGCCCACTTCGGCAATGATCTGCTGCGCCGAATCAGCTCCGAGGCCCGGCACTTCCGCCAGCCGGTGCACCTGATCCTGATAGGCGTGAAGTCGGTCGGCCATCTCTTGATCAAGTTGGTGAATCTGCTTTTCGATCAGATCCAACTCTTCCAGCGCCATGCCCACCAGCCGCCGGTAGACGGGATTCAACTCGGCGCACGCGCCCAAGGCGTCGCGCAACGGTTCCGGCGTGGCTCGCAACTGAGCGTGGGCCAGCGCCGCCACAGCGGTCGGATCGGCGGCACCCTCGGCGACCGCTCGCAGCATCCGCCGGGCGCTCACGCCCAGCAGATCGGAAACCAGACTGGACAGCTTCAGGTGCGCCTCTTCGAGCAGGGCTTCCAGACGGTTTTGCAACTGGACGCGGTTGCGCGTCACTTGGTACTTGCGGCGCATCAGCGTTCGCCACAGTCTTTGCTCGGCATCCGGCACGAAGCTCAGCTTCAGCTCGTGCGCGACCAAGCGTTTCACCAGACGTTCGGCGTCGGCGAAATCGTTCTTGCGCCCCCGCGGAGCGCGGTTCGATTGCGCTTGGGCCAGATGCAGAGTCCCCGAGGCGATGCGCGCGCCTTCCCGCTTCTCGGTGCGGGGCTTCCAAAACCGCTCCAGCGCACCCCAGACCGGCTTCCAGTACTGCGCGGTCGATTCCATCACCACTTCCTCGACCCCTTGCTCAACCAGCCAGTCGGCCAGCAAGCGCAGTTGCGCCGGATTACTCCCAAACTTGCGCCGTTCGAACTCCTATTCCCCGGCCACTTCAACCTCCGAGACAACCACTGCCAACATCCTTTTATGAACATCAATTCCTGCTATCCTGTAAGGCATCGGCTCCTCCTTCTGGTGGGAGCGGAGAGCGTGCCTTCGATGACCTCATGCAGGGTTGCGGGCTATCGCTGCTCCCGCCAGGGGAGACCACGACGCCCAATTATTCGCTCAACACGCACGCTCCGGATCAGACAGACCCACGGCCTCGATTGCTCCACTGCGATTTCGACCTCGCCGCTCTCAGCCAGTGCCATCTTAACTCGAATCGATTTTCATAAGCTTTCGCGGGCCGGAGGCCCTAAAAGACAGACCCGAGAAGCCCGGGTCTGCGCCACCCGCGGTGCCGTGGCTACACACCTGTTCACACTTTTTCGAGGGCCAGTTCCAGGTCGCGGATGATATCGTGCCAGTCTTCCAGCCCGATGGAGAGCCGGATGCCTTCCGGGTGCATTCCGAAGGCGCGCTTCTGGGCCTCCGGCAGCGCGGAATGGGTCATGGAGAATGGATGCTCGACGAGGGTCTTGATTTGTCCCAGGCTCACCGCAAGGGTGATGGAATAGGCGTGCTCGGCGAGGTAATCCACCAGTTTTTCCGCACGGGTCTGTTTGGTGTCCGCGCTTTTGAGCACGAAATAGAGCATGCTGCCGGGGGCGAACTTGCCGTCGGGATTGATCATCTGCCGCCTCGCCAGGTCCCTTTGCGGAAAGTTTTCTACGCCGGGGTAGCTGACGCTGGCCACCTTGGGGTGCTTCGAGAGAAAGTCTGCCACCCGCTGCGCCGTTTTCTGCATGTTGGTCATGCGCGTGGCGAGAGTGGGCAGGCCGTAGACGAGGACGTCCCAGGCGGCGCCCGGCGAGAGCACGCCGCCAAAATCCTTGCGAAACAGCATGATGAGGTTGTACCAATCTTTGGAGGCGATCACGGCGCCCCCAGTATCCGTGCCGAAACCGCCCAGGCCCTTGGTGAGGCTTTCCACCACGATATCCGCGCCCAGCATCAAGGGACGCTGGCAGTAAGGCGTGGCAAAGGTGTTGTCCACGATCACCAGCAGACGATCTTTTTCCTCGCGTCCCTCGTTTGCGCGGTCTGCCACGCGGCGGATGGCTGCAATGTCGATCAATTCCAGGGTGGGATTGATGGGCGTTTCAAAATAGAGCACGCGCGTCGAGGGCGTGATGGCCTCGGCGAGCGACTCCGGCTTGAGGAAATTCGCGAATCGAGGCTGGACGCCGAAGCGGGGCAGCCAGTTTGTGATCAGGCTGTAAGTGCAGCCGTAGAGAATCTCGTGCGCCAGGATTTCCTGCCCCTGCCGCAGGGCCGTACCCAGCGCGGCGCTGATGCCCGCCATGCCCGTCGCGAAGGTCACGCAGATTTCGCCGTCTTCGGCGTAGGCCAGATTCTCCTCCAGCATCGAGCGCGTAGGCTCATCCAGCCGGTCGTAAATGTAAATCGGGATGTGGCCGCTCAGCGCCTCGTCGGCGGAGGCGAATTGTACAAAACCCCGTGCTCCGCGCTCAAGCGAACTGAGCCGATACGCCGTCGTATGCGAGATCGGCGGCACAACGTGATGGTTATAATCCCACTTCTTGCTCTCAAAGTTCCCGTGAATCAGGTGTGTGCGCAGCCTGTAATCTTCTTTTGTTCGATGCGGTTTGCGAGCTCCCATGGAGACCTCCTGCGGCATGACGTTCGAACTGGAATTTCTGTTGCGCGGGTGGCGCACACGTCGCTGGTTTGAGAAGTGTGCGGTCACCGGTAATCAGGAAACAATACTGAAGCCGGTATACACCCCACGCAGATCAAATGCAAGGATTCTGCAATCCCGCAAGGTTGTTGTGGATGGGATGGAACGTTCCGTGCAGGTACGTAAACATTGGTTTTTGATATATGCAATCAGTGAAGCTGAGCGGGGTTAGAATGGCGAAGTGCCACAGGAAGAGCCGGAAATTTCATTCGGCCGTGAGGGAGGGTAGGTGATGCAAAGGGAAAAGATAACGCGCCGTGGTTTCCTGGGCGCAACGGCGGTTGTGGGATGGGGAGGATTTGCATTGCCTGCCAAAGCGGGCGCCGGGGCAAATCCGGGATGCACGACGCGCGCAGAGGAATGGAAAAGCACTTCAGACCGGCCGCCACGGAAGGTGATTGTGGGGACGGTGATGCAGCCATTGTGGGTAAAGTATCCCGGCCTGGAACAACGCCTGCGCGAGTTGATGGTCCTCGTTGACAGCATGCATTCGCAGTCGCAGAAGCGGTTTGGCCGCGGCCTCGACCTCGGCATCCTGCCGGAAATCGCAGTGACGGGAGAAGTGCAACCCGGCCACGACGCATTGGGCACAGCGTTCGCACTTGAAGGGCCGGTGCAGGAGGCTTTTTCGCGCAAGGCGAGCCAGCACCATTGCTACATCGTGGCTCCGCTGTACCTGCTGGAGGATAAAGCGGCCGGGGTCTGCTCGAACGCGGCGGTCCTCTTTGGACGCAAGGGCGAAGTCGCGGGCATCTACCGCAAAGTGCACCTGGTTGTGGATTTGCGCACGGGCTCGATGGAACATGGCGCGACGCCGGGCAAAGAGGAGCCGGTCTTCTCATGCGATTTTGGGAAGTTGGGGATCCAGATCTGCTACGACATGAATTTCAATTCCGGCTGGAGAGAACTCGCGCACCAGGGCGCCGACATCGTGGCCTGGCCCTCGCAATCACCGCAGAGGTCAAGACCCGTCGCTCGCGCCATGGAGGGCCACTACTACATTGTTTCCAGCACCTGGCGGAACAACGCCTCGGTTTTCGAGCCCACGGGCAAGATCATTTCGCAGGTCCTGGAGCGGCCCGGCATGGGTGAGAGCGGCGGCGGGCTGCTTGAGAACAACGTTCTTGCGCAGGAAATCGACCTTAGTTACGCCATCATACCCTGGAGCACGGCGCTCAAGAATGGGGAATTCTTGGCCAAGACTTACGGAGATAGAGTCGGCTTCCATTATTACGAGGACGACGACCGCGGAATCTTCTGGTCCAATGACCCGCAAACGACTATTCGCCAAATGCTGCGCAGCCTGGATCTGCGGGAAGAGCAGGAAGAGTTGCGAGCTGCTCGTGAGCGCTACCGTCGTGCAAGCGTTCCGGGTTACTGAAAACGCGGTTGCCGAAGGCCCGCTTCATGCCGAGCCCTGCGAGAAATCTGAAATGGGAACCGTGCATGATTCCTCGTCGTCCTTCGCCTGCCCCTCAGCTTCGCTGATCGCAGTCACTTCGCGGCAAGTGATTGCGCCAGCCCGCCATGTCGGCGGGATACGGGGGTTCCACACGTGGCAGGACAAAAAGTTGAAATTCCGGTAGAATCTCCCCAAATCTGATATCTTGCGCTCCGTGAGGGAATGGATATGGCGGAATCACCGATTTCGAAATCCGGCGGCGAGTGCACGATTGATGTCCGGTCCGAGGGTGACACGGTTATGGTGAAATGCAAGGGACGGTTGGTATTCGGCCAGACCGGCTTACTGCTGGACCCCCTCAGAGATCTCCTCCCCAAATCGAGGCGGGTTGTGATTGACCTGAGCGAGGTGAGTTTTATGGACAGCGCCGGCCTGGGTGCGGTAGTGCGCCTTTACGTCTCTGCGAAGACTTCGCACTGCGAGTTGCAACTGGTTAACCTGGCGCCGCGCGTACGGGAACTGTTCGGATTAGCCCGGGTCCTCTCTGTGTTTGAGCCGTACGGGGAGTACAACATAAGAATGCCTTAACCGCAGCGGGCAGCCAAGGTCAGTGCGTTTCTGAATGCGCGCTTTTCTTGCGGCATATCTCATCTGCAGCCACAAGATATCAGTCTGAATTGGCCAACGCAGGCTGTCGTAGACATTGCGAGGCAAGCGTCTGCGCCAACCGCCCAAAGCAAGGACAGCAGTAAGAATTAGGGCTTGACTTGAGGCAACCTCAGGGAGATGCTTTTCTCAGAGAGTGGGGCATGGAGGCGAGGGTTTTCATATGCGACTCCTCGAAGCTCCTGTCCGGCTGGAGACCAACGCTTATTACCCGCTTTCTGCCCACAAACAGAGAAGCCCGCCTTTCATGACGCTTGTCGGCCCAAGGTGTGATTCCTAGTCGCAATGGTTGACAGGAGCGAAGGGATGCCGGAGTCCGTCTGACAAAACAGTTATTTCTTCACGAGAGGCAGGGCAGAACCTCTTTGCATGTTTTGAGTGTCTGCAAGATAAGTGAAGTTCATCTCCTGCTTTAATGACGTCGCGACCAACGGTGGCAAAGGAGGATGTGACATGTTGATTGACAAACTGCAACATCACGAGCTTTTCGGGCTGCTGACCCCGAAGGAAGTGGAACGGCTCAGCAGCGCCTCGGGGGTTATGAAACTGGGAAAGGGCGAAAGAGTTTACGCCTATGGGACTCCAGCAAGTCATCTGTTTGTACTCCTCAAGGGGAAGGTGGAACTGAGGAGACCGGCAAAGGGAGGACTCAGCTTCCTGGTGGACGAGGTCGCCGCGGAAGGGGTGTTCGGAGTTTCCTCCCTGACGGGCGGAGAGCGGTACATGTTGAACGCCGAGTGCATAGAGAACTCGGAGGTGCTCAAGGTGGATACCAAGGTTCTGCGCCACATCCTGGATGCAAATCCCTCGACCGGCTACGCCGTCCAGAGGAGAATTTCTCAGATTTTCTTCAAGCGCTACGTGGATGCCATGGAGAAACTCCTGTCCATAGTCCTGGCGGTGCCCGTGGCGGCCGCATAGGAGCGCCGTCCTCCTCTTTCTGCGATTTCGCGGAAGGACCGGCTTGCGACAAGCGTGAGAGCCTCTCGCTTTGCGAGATCGCGGACACTGCAAGGCAAGCCCCTACGCCAGCCGGCGACTCAAACACTACCGAGGCAGGAGGGATTCTGAAATGATGAAGACCCAAATGAAAATGCTCGTTCTGTTTATGATGACGGCGGGTGCGCTGTTCGCTCAGGAAACGCGCTGGACCAAAGTTCATGGATCACCGAACCCTGCGGACGACACGAAGGCGAACAGCGAAAAGATTCCTGATGTCTACGCGATCACGGGCCACTTCGATCGAATTGTCGTTCTCCGCTTGAAGTACAAAACCGACCTACTTGCGGGCATGCAAAAGATGGTGAAGCAGGAGCACATTCGAAATGGCGTGATTCTGGCGGCGCTCGGGTCCGTGCGCGGCTATGAAATCCATCAGGTGAGCAACCGCACCTTTCCTCCCCACGACACTTTTGTAAAGAATCCCACGAGGCCGGCAGATTTGATCAGTATGAACGGTTACGTCATCGACGGCAGGGTCCACGCACACCTGACGCTGGCAACACCTGACAAGGCCATCGGCGGACATTTGGAACCAGGAACCCAGGTGTTCACATTCGCTATCGTCACAATTGGGGTGATGAACGACGCCGATCTCAATCAGATTGACGACAGCACTTACCGCTGAAGCAGGGTACCTTCATGCGGCACGGTTGATTCCGTGGCCTCTCGCAGGTTGTAGGCTAGGTGGATTCGAAGTCTGAATTTTCCTTGGCTTGTCGGAGGCCAAAACCCGCGGCCAGTAACGCACTGACTGCGGCTGCCGGCTCTTACTGGTAGAGGATGTAGCTTGGCTGCGGGGAGAGTTGCAGCACTTGAACAGGCGTCATGAGATGGCCGCCGATTTTCACGTCATTCTTGTAAAACAGCTTGAAACCGGTGAACTGCACCGGCTGGCTGGCGATAAAGTCCTTGTAGGTCGCGACTTTCAGGACCGGCGATCCGAACCCGTCCATATCCATCACGATCTCCACTTGGGGCAGCGGTTTGATGGCGTGCAAGTCCGTGACCATGCGCTGGGTGAAGCGGTGGACGACGAGGATTTTCGGGGGCAGATGATTTTCCCGTACGATCTTCGCCAGAAAGCGCGCGGCATAATTGATGTCCGCGGCGCTCATCGTACCGATCCAAGCGCCAGGACGCTTTCCCTCGGTCAAGGCGAATTCCGGATCGAGGGCAAGTTCGACGTTCGGCAGCTTGAGGTAGGGTGCGAGACGCGGCAATTCGGCCTGCACTGTGCTCCAGCCAGGTTGCACGTCAAGAAACAGCAGTCCATGGATCCGACCGGCCAGACTGATCGCTTTTTCGATCTGGCCTGGTGGCATACGCATCCGGTACATCCCATCCCGTCCGGGGACGTCCTGGGCGGCGACCGCAATGTAATCCAGGGCCTCGACGACCGGCGTCGAGGGATCAGCCTTGGCCCATACGGCTGCCTGCGACCGGAGCCTGGCTAGCACTTGGTCCGGCGGATATTCGCCCAGAATACCCATGCGCGGCGAATAGAAATTGCCGTAGTACGCGACAATGCGCTTGAAGGGCAGCAGAGCGCCTGCGTCGGGATAGACGGCATGCGCGGGCCAAAGCGGTGCCGGGCACGGCCGCAACACGGTCGGCTTTGTGACGAAAGCCGCCGGCCGGGTTGCCAGCCTGGTTCGCTTGGCTTTAGCGGGCGCCGACATGGTGGAAGCAGCGCCGTCGGTTTCTTTACAGCCGGTCCGCGGGCGGATGTTTGCCAGCACAAGCATCTTTGTGTTATAAGCGATCGGGTTCACCGTTGCGGGCGGTGACGAATGGCGCGGCGCCACCCCACTCGGGACGGCGGGCCTGCTCGGATGGCCGCCGTCCGGCAGAAATGCAACGACGATGCCCGATACTGCAATACCACATAGTACAGTAATGAATTCGATACGCTTCATACCTTTATTCTACACAATATAACATGAACCTCGGCAGGCGGCGCGTTGATGCATCGGGCGATCAGCGGAGCTGCGATGGGTCGGGATGACGTACGGTAGCAACCGCCCAGCTACGGGGCGAGCCACTCTTACTCTCCAACCAGCACCTGGCAGCGGCGTTACCAAGCATGGAGGCAATTTCCCGGAGGTGGGTTTTAGTAACCGCGGTGACGCGCCGAGACAGTGGAAAACTTTCCCGGAGGA
Source organism: Acidobacteriota bacterium (assembly GCA_021827245.1). Next base: position 8,221 of record JAKAWN010000067.1, read on the forward strand.
AAAGGCTTGCGAAGGCGGCCGTGTGCCGATAGATCGGGGCGATTTGCCGGCCGTACGTGTTCGCGGCAGTGGCAAAGCGCCTGGCGAGGTCAGAGCCCGTCGAAAGCGAGTTGCTCCACACCCAGCGGAAAGCAGCTTCAACATCTGACCACCGGCACCGGCTGACGGCACAGCCCAGTCGACGCGTGTTTCCCCGGAGATAGAGGCCGCCGATGGCGGCAAGGCGTCTGGCGAGATCGCTAGCCGTCCCATACGAGTGCCTCTGCCAAAGGCGGCGAAAAGCAAGTCCCCGGTCCGACCACCAAATCCTACTGGCGGCGTGGTGGACGCGCGGGGCGGTCTCTCTGACATACAGGTCTACGACGAGGGCGGCAAACCGCTTGGATAGCGGCACGGCTTTCCGGAAGTATGTGCCGGCAACGACGACAGCACGCCGCGAGAGTGGGACGATCTGCCGGATATACAGGCGTGCAGCGAGCTCGGCAAACCGTTTGGCAAGATTCCAGAGAGTCCAAGGCATGAGTGTGGTCCAGCCGACAGGTGGGGGCTCTACCAAAACATCTTCTGTCCTGAGCAATTCAAGTTCGAGGCCAGCGGTGCAAGCTCTTCCGGGATCATCCAGCACGTCGAAAAGCGGGCTGCTGCCCTCATTACGCTCTACAATCAGGTTGTAACCGTGCTCGGACGCAAAGTTGAGGGCTGCGACCCGCGTCCGGAAAGACTCTATGAACTGAATCCTGGCTACCCATCGGAAGTACTCGCTTGGAATAATCGCTATTGCGTTGCTTTCTTCAAGCATTTTCCCTCCCCGGTTATAAATTGAACCCTCAATTGCCTTTTCAGGCAATCGGCCTTTGGTGCTACAACTATCGGCCACTGCCCCGATGACGCGTAAATAGCGGTCTTTGCGACCTCTGCGAACACGGATGGAGAATGTTGCCGGTTGATTTACTTTCAGCCGGTGCTCGGGTTGCTCAAACGCTCGTGGAAGGAGTGGAAGGCTTGACCTTTCAATTCCGTAGACATCGGACAACGCACCGTGCGTGCAACAGAGGCGTCAGGGACCTCTCGCGAACACCATTATGCAAGCATCTGCGGCATACGCGGAGCGGAAAGCACTGCCCGTGGCCTCCGCATGCTGTACTGAACGGCGCCTATTGCCGGGGGTAGCCCACCGTCTGGGCCAGGATGATCTTCTGGTCGGGGAGCAGTTTCATGATCTTTGCCAGGGCCAACCGGTCGACGGTGCCGCGCACTACCACCCCCAGCCCTTCCGAGGCGCAGAAGAGATAAACGTTCTGGGCGATGACACCCGTATCGGCGCCGTTGTAAAGGGCTAGGTCTTCCGCGGAGGCGTGGCTCATTTTGGAATGGTCGGCGACATAAACAAGGTTGACCGGCGCCTCACCAACAAAGGATTGCGTGCCGGTCGCCGCGCGAACGTCTTCCGCCAGGACAGGATCGAGCCGGTTGTCCTTCGCGTCGTAAACGTAGAGTCCGTCAGCGGTGGCGACGTAAATGTCAATCTCCTGCCGGTTCATGGCGGAGGGCGCGGTGCGCTTGCCGGATTCCGGACGGTTGATGCCGAAGGCCGCCCACAGCAGGTTGGAGAGCACCTGCGGCGACAGCTTGCGTGAGCTGAATTCGCGCGTCGAATGCCGCGCCTTGAGAGCCTTCATCAGAGGCATGCCGCCAGTGATCTGAGGAGGAGGAAATTCGATCGGCTTAAGTTGTTGGGCAAGGACCAGAGCAGGGAAGAGCAAAATCACAAGCCAGGGCGAGCGAAGAAGGGAAGCACGGAAAGTGTTCATGAGAGGCCTCCGGTGCGACAAGGCGTTAGGGACGAATTGCGGTCCGGCTTGGGCAGGACTCTTTAATAGCAGCCGAGACCACAAGAATCAAATACGGGGCGCAAGCAGTTGCCGATGGGCGCAACTGAGCGCCGCCCGCATTCAATAATTCCACTATACACCCGGACTGCCGGTGAGCAGACGCGGCTTTGAGGCGGTCCGACTCGACAATGTTTCTGCGCCGTGGACATTTCATGCGCTACGCAAGAAAACCAAGTATCTGCCACGCGTTTGTCAAAAAGTCACGTTCCAAGGCCTTGAACCTGCCCTATAATGTTGCGCAAATCAATGGAGAGGGAGGATGCGATGGCCGAGAAAAGCAACGGGAGGAAATACGGGCGCAGGGATTTTCTGAAAGAGGTCGCGGCCGGAGGAGCGATTGCATCGACACTTGGCACGCCGGCATTGGCTGGTCAAGGATCCAGGCCGGACAGCGGAGCGGCCGCGGAAGAATCCTACTCTGACTCGGAGCTTGACCCATCGTCCGCGCGCCCTCCGGGGCCGGCTGTGAAAGCGCTGATTTCCGGAGACGCTTACGCGCGTTTTGATGCTTCGAAGCAAACTTGGACCATCGGCACCGGGCTTATCGAGCAGCAGCTTGAATTTGCAGACGGACATTTTCGTTTAGCCCACCTGACGAACCGGCTCACCGGCACCCATTACATAAAAGGGAGGGTTTTTAACAAGGAGGACGAAGGACCGTGTGATACCAACCTGCTTACCGGCAGTGAATATCCGGAAAATAAAGGTGTCGACTCGGACGAATTTCATTTTGTTTTGGGGGGGCGGGAATACAGCGGCGATACCGGCGGCTATAAACTGGCGAGTTACGAAATTGTTCGCATGCCGGCGCCAAAAGCGTCGCCTGGCATCGAGCCTGGGGTCACGCTGGTGGTAAACCTGGAACATCCACTTTTTCTGGTCAGCATGCATTATGACGTTTTCGCTTCGACGCCGCGCACGCAGTTGGGCATGATTCGCAAGTGGTATCGGGTGACGAACCGCACTAACGAAGTGCAGCCGCTGACTGAGATCAGCATGAACCGGCTGCTCTTCCAGCCGGAAGACTCCAATCGATTCACTTTGCACCACTGGATCGGTGGTGGAGCGGGCAAGAATACCAACCTGTTGCGGTCGGAGATCCTCACCCGGACCAAAGCGCGGACTTTCTATTCGATGGCCGGCCACATGGACTATCGGGCCGACGATGTTTACGATGGCAGCTCCAGCTACCATCCCTATTTTGTTCTGGAGGACCCCAAGGCGGGCGAGGGCTTTTTCTTCGGCTTCAATTATCTGGGCCCGTGGTCGGTGCGGATCTGGAACCCGGACGGTCTCATGCTGCGAAGTGAAGGCGCGCTTTTCCCGATTCAATCGCAATTGGAGTTGCACACCGAGCCGCTCAAGCCGGGCGGGGTCTTCGAAGTTCCGAACAGCTTTGTTGGCGTCTATAAGGGGGATTTGGATTCGGCGAACGAGCAGTTGCAGGACTGGCAGGCGACCTACAAGTGGGACTACACGCGCGAAAAGTATCTCTTCAGGAGCACGATCTACGACACCCATTGGGACGATCCGGCCTACAAGCAGAAGCCTGCACTGCACAAGAAACTGATGTGGGAGATCGCAGACCGCTGCCGCGCGACCGGCGCCGGAATCGCGCACGAGGACGATTTCTGGTTTGACAAGCGCGGACGGGGCGTGTGGGAAGGTGTGGACTGGACGGAACTGGTCACCTACCTGCGGCAGTCGGGCATCGTCTTCAAGCTTTGGATGCCACCCCAGCACTTTGCCGTGGGCACGCCGGTAGACCTGGAGCACCCGGATTGGGAACTCGTTCCCAAGGTCCCGGCCGGTGTCACAATCTGGTACGGATTGGGTTTCTGTGTTGCTGCGCCCGGCGCGCACGACTACATGCGCGATTTCATGCTGCGGCGTGAGAAGCGTTACGGCACATTCTTCTGGCGGGTGGATGGCTGGATTGAGGCGCCCTGCGCTTCCGACAAACATGGCCACCCGCCCCGGCAGCCCTTCGTCGCGCAGTACCGCAGATACCTCGATCTCTTCCGGCAGGTGAAGACCGCCAACCCGGAGATGGGCATCGAGGGCTGCAATTCGGGCGGGGAATGGGTCAACTGGGACAAGTTCGAGCTGATCGAAGACCAGCAAGGCTCCGATGGCGGCGGCCCCGATGATCTTTATTATTTGAGCTATTTCTGGCCGATTACGAAGATGATGGGTTTCGGCGGGGATTACAGCCGCATGGATGACGCGACGGCACGCCGAGAAAGCGTGATGCGCAGGTTTCTGCAAAAGGAAGGCATTTACGACCGCTACATGCGAGTCTATCACCCGCGGGCCGACAATGCGCCGACGCCGCACTCGTTCCTTGAATTCACCAACGGGACGCGCACCAAGGCGGTAATCATTTTCCGGCACCCTCGGCGCGGCCAGGCGGCAGCGGGCGGAGCCGTCGTTTATCCCAAGGCGCTGGTTCCGGACACTCAGTACAACGTGGCGTTCCGCTTCAATAAAGAGACGCGTACAGCCAGCGGCGCGGAGCTGATGAAGTCAGGAATCAGGTTCGCTTCCAGCGACCCCTACGAAATGATTCTTTTGAACCTGGAGCATGCCCCCGGACGCGGCACCGACCACACGCCACCCACAACGCCGAGCAAGGCCATGAAGAAGATGGAAACCTGGAACGGGCGCAGGGGAGTTGCGGTGCGCTGGGAGACCAGCCAGGACGACGGCCTGGTGTCATACTACGAGGTGGTGCGCGACGGCAAGCGAGTGGGCTACGTGGCTATTGGGACCTTCTACTTTGATCCGGGCGCGAGCCTCGATCAGCGCTACGAGATTGTGGCAGTCGATGGCGACGGCAACGTTTCACCACGTGCAGCGGTGGCAGTGTGACGGCGCTGATCCGGGCTGCAAGCGGCCCGGCGGGAGGAGTCAATGAAGATATGTCGCCGCAGTTTCATCAGGCGTTGCGCATTATCAGCGGCCGCGCTGGGGCCGGGGATCATGGGACTCCGGCCATTGCATGAGACAGCGGCCGGGGATTTGACTGCCAGCGCAGGCAAAGGCAGTGTGCCGCCCTACCCTCGCGTAAAAAAGCGAATTCCTTTCAGGCTGAACGGGCGAAGCGGCAGCGTGACCGTTTCCTATGGGAAGAACGAAGATCCCGAATCAGCGGGGTTTGGCATTATTCCAGGAATCAACTTCGACATTGCACTATGCCGCGGCTACCCGGCCATCCTGGCAGTTATCGACACTTACAATGGATGGGGCTACCGGACATTTTGCGGATGGGTGCAGGTAATCACAGGCAGCTATTATGATTCGTACGATCCCGCGCGGGCGCCGACCAAGACAACCGTCTCCGCGGACATGGCGCCTTCGATGGAGGATCTGGGCAGCCCGTTCGCGGCGTTCGGCAACCTTCCGCAATTGTTCGACGCTCCTTGCAAGAACTTATATGGACACGCGCGGTTGCGGTGGGTAGCTGACACCTTCCTGACGACCGTTCCCATCAGGTCCAGGGACGAGGAGATCACTCGTCTGCTGGGCTTCCGCTGGGGATACATTGAATACGACACGCCAAAACAGAGGCCTGTCAAGGTGCTTCCGCTCGAAGTTACCGGTGCGGAAGTCTGGAACCGCCTGCTTCCTTTCCTCAGAAAGCGGTTTCCAAAGTGGCGATTTGCGAACGCGCCATGACGCCGGACGCCCTCAATACTGTCTGGATCGGTCGAGGTTCTGGCCGGAAAATAATCCACATTCCGGCTCGCAGAAATCACAAAAAATCGTGATTCACATTGCATCGGCGGTGATAGAATGCAGGAGGTTCAGTCACCCGCCATGCCGCTGCCCAGGGATGGCGCTATTCAACAGCCTGAAATCGTATCCGTCGCAGAGACCGTGATCGGTGCACCTACCCGAGGTGAAAGGATGCAGGTGGTTCAATCCTCCGTTATGCTGCTGCCCAGGAATGGCGCTACTCGACAACCTGGAAACGCCCCGATTGATTGGCATGTATCTCGCGAAGTTGAGATCTTTAAGACTCGCTAATTGACGGCTAACGCGGAGGTAGCTATCGCAACCTGGAGAAAGGGTGAAATCGAAGAATGAGAAGACACCTTTACATGGGCGCGACACTCGCGGTGCTGGCAAGCGTGATCTTTCTGAGTTGTAAGACCCAGCCTGCCGCACAGCAGCCGAAGGTTGTTCCTGCTAAACGAATCCTTGGGATCAGCCCCTGGTCGAGCCCCAATTACCAGATGATCAAAGAGGCGGGCATTCATTGGGTAAGGCTAAGCTTTGCGTTTCCGTATAAGGATAAGATCGGCGGCACGCTCAGCGACGAGTTTTTGAAGGACTTGGCGGAAGCCAAAAAAGTCCATGAACTTGGCCTGAATATTATGGGAGTTACTCCATTGGCTGGAGTGATGGATTACAACAAGAAAGACAATAAGACGGAGTGGACCCCCAGAATTCCCAGTTGGGCAGGATCAATCAACAGCGACAGTTACTATGACACGTACCAGGAGGCCTGCGAGGAACTCGCGCGAGAGACCAGGGGAATCGTTCAGATGTAGCAGGTCTCCAACGAAATGGACATCACCGTCTTCAGGGGACCCCTTTCGATCCAGCAGGCGGAGCGATTTCTGCTTGCGGGCGCTCGGGGACTGAAGCAGGGCAATCCGGACATCAAGGCCGATATCAATCCCGCCGGGCTCGATACCGGAGAACCGCTTTACCGGGCTCTCTACACAATACCGGATACGCCGTTCGATTACGCGGGCATCGACGGTTACTTCGGGTCCTGGGAGCCGGGCGGGCCACAGGACTGGATTCCGGTGATCGAGAAAATCCACGATATCACTGGGAAGCCAGTGCTCATTAATGAATGGGGCTACTCGTCCCTGGAAGGGAGCGGAAAGCCGCTGCGACGGAAAGTCGGGAACCCGGTTTGCGAGCAACAGAAGTGGAACCACGAATGGGGTGGCGGACATACTCCAGAAGTTGAGGCTGCGTATATCCGAATCGCCATGAAGATTTTTGCCACTTACCCGAACGTGGCAGGCTGCTTTTTCTATGATTGGGAAGACCAGGCTGTGTGCTATCACTGCGGGACCAAGGGTTGTCCAGCAGAATGTGGCTGGGGCTTGTTGGATGTCGAGGGAAAGCCAAAGCCAGCCTACTATGCCATGAAGGCCATGGCCCACGAGTATTTTGATCCTTCTCGCGCCAAGCAGGGTGGTCGATGAAGGATATGAGCCGGTTCAAAGAGTAAGCTGCCCGTCGGATGTCGGGTCGATCATACCGTTCGGACCGGCTTGAAGAGGTTGGGATGGTTTTGTAAAGATGGTTGAAATGCTTATCCGCAGGATGCGAACCCCCACGAGCATTTCAGCGCGGTCGGTGAATGCGGGCAGATACTCGTGTTTCTGAGTCGCTGGATCATGAAGACAGAGAAGTATTACGGGTACCGCCGGTTCACCGGGATCACAAGCCCGATGTCACGGGCGGAAAATTCGGCTGACAGGAGTCATGAAATGACAAAGAAAGTGAAGTCGTTCCATTTGTTATTGATTGCTTTTCTTCTGATGTCATCTTCAATGGTCTGGGCGCAAGCGCAGGCGCCGGTGCACATCTGGGAAGCGCCGTTGACGCTGCCAACTTATAAGATCGGCCCGCCTGAGCAATCGCCGATGTTCTTTGCGGGGCGGATTTACCAGGGCGCGGCTGGAAAGATTTATCCTTACCCGCTGTATGACCGGATTCTCGACATTCGGGGCGACAAGACCTACCATGCTGACTACCTCGAGAACCAGTACGTGAAGATCAGCGTTCTCCCCGAGCTTGGCGGGCGCGTGCTGACGGCAACGGACAAGACGAATGGCTATGAGTACGTTTACCGGCAGACGGAGATCAAGCCGGCGCTGATTGGCATGATTGGCGCCTGGATCTCCGGCGGCATGGAATGGGACATTCCGAGCCACCATCGCTCCACCAGCTACCTTCCAGTGGAGCATCGGCTGGTGAAGAATGCCGATGGCAGCAGCACCATCTGGGTGGGAGATGTGGACCTGCAGACCAAGATGCAGTGGCTTGTGGGACTCACGCTCTACCCGGGCAAGTCCTATTTACGGGTCACAACCAAGCTGCTGGATGGCGCACCCATTGTGCAGTCATTTCTGGATTTCACGAATGCCGCGATGCATGTCAACAAGAACTACCAGGTGATTTTCCCGCCTGACACGCAGTTTGCCGTATACCACGCCAAGGTGGCGTTCACGCATTGGCCTATCTCGCATGAAGTTTATATGGGAGTGGATTACACGCGTGGAGTAAACATCAGCTGGTGGAAGAACAACCCGGCCGGCTCTTCCTTTTTTGCCTGGAATTTTAACGGTGATTTCTTCGGCGGATACGATCATGGCGTGAATGCGGGCACCATCTGCATCCAGAACCATTATGTTTCGCCGGGCGCCAAGTTCTTTGAATGGGGCAACGGGGCCTCAGGGGAATTGTGGGACAAGATCCTCGACAGCCAGGGACCGTACCTTGAGCTGATGGCTGGCAATTACTCCGATAACCAGCCTGACTACAGTTGGATTCAGCCTTATGAAACAAAGGCCGCCGACCAATACTGGTACCCCATCCGCGGCATCCGCGGCGCGAAGAACGCCAACCTGAATGGGGCCGTGAACCTCGAGGTGGAACCCTCGGGAAAGGTCTTCTTTGGCTTCTCAACCACACAGGCCTTTGACGGCGCAAAGGTGATTCTGACGGGGAAGGGGCAAACGCTCTTTGAGCAGACCCTTGACATCAATCCCGGAACACCTTTCACTCACGAACTTACCATGCCCGCGGGCATGAGCGAGTACGATCTGAAGGCTGCGCTTCTGGATTCGCACGGCAACGAACTGGTTAGCTACCAGCCGGTGAAACTTGCGCCGGAAGCGATGCCGCCCACGGTCACTCCTCCGGAACCGCCGGCCGAGATCAAGAGCGTTGACAAGCTTTACCAGACCGGACTGCGGCTGGAGCAGTTCCATAATGCAACGATGTCACCCTTTCCCTATTATGAGGAGGCGCTGCGCCGCGATCCTGACAACTACGAAGTAAACACAGCCCTGGGCCGTATTTATTGCAAGCGTGGAATGTGGCCGGAGGCTCTCAAGCATCTGAATCTGGCTCTCCATCGAGCAACCTACAACTACACGCGTCCCAAAGATGGGGAAGCCCTTTATTATCAGGGCGTCGCGCTGCGAGGCGTGGGCCAGAACCGGCAGGCCGAAGACGCGTTTTACCGGGCCTCGTGGAGCGAGGCATGGACGGCTGCGAGCTACTTCCAACTTGCGGAGCTGGAAGGACAGAAAGGCGACTGGGCCAAGGCAGCCGCCGATCTTGGCCACTCGCTCGACTACAACATGCAAAATGCCAAGGCCTGGGACCTGAAGGCCGTGGCGCTGCGGGAACTGGGGCACAGCCAGGGGGCCGAGGAGGCGGCCCGGAAAGCCCTGACGATCAATCCTCTTGATCTCTGGGCCGCGAATGAACTGAGGCTGATGAACGCCAGTGACCAGCCGCAGATCGGCCTGGGCAATGCCCTGCAATCAAACCTCTGGCTGGCGCTTGACTATTACCACGCGGGACTCACAGGCGAGTCCGAAGCGGTCATCAAGCGCCTGGTTGCCGCAAGCCCTGATTCACACAGCGTTAAGCCGCTTCTCTATTACTACCTTGGCTACTTTGCGCAGCAGCGCAACCAGGCCGGGGAAGCTTCCAGATACTATAGCCTGGCGCGGCAAATGCCTTCTGCTTTTGTGTTTCCATTCCGCGTGGAGACCGTGAAGGTGCTGGAAGCAGCGATGCAAGCGGATCCCGGGAACGCGCTGACGCCTTACTACCTGGGAAATGCCCTGTACTTTCTCCAACAGCACGCTGCCGCTATAAGGATGTGGGAAAAAGCAACCTCATTGGACAGCTCATTCGCGCCGGCATGGCGCAACCTTGCCTTCGCTTACGAGCATGCGGAGAACAATACCGGAAAAGCTATTGCAGCCATGGAGAAGGCGGTGGAGTTGGAGAAGAGCAACGCCTATTACCGGTATGAACTCGATGTGCTGTACGAAGAGGGCAATGTCTCGCCGCAGAAACGGCTGGCATCACTTGAAGCCGACCAGGCGGGGGTAGCCAAGCGTTCCGACGCGCTGACGCAAGAGATCCGTGTGAACGTGCTGTTGGGGCGGTACGATCGCGCGATCGAATTGCTGAAGGGCCACCAATTCCACAATTGGGAGGGCCAGGGCGATATCCACGGCGTTTACATGGATGCTTACCTGCTGAAAGGGGAAAGTGAATTCCGGGCAGGAAAATATCAGGAAGCCTTGCAGGATTACGAAGCGTCGCTCCTGTACCCCACGAACCTGGAGGTGGGAGAGCCCTATCGGCAGCCGAGACGGGTGCAGGTTGACTACCTCATGGGTACGGCGCAGGAGAAGCTTGGGAAGACTGCAAGAGCGCAGGAACTGTTCCGGCAGGCCATGGTCTCGCACTCGCAGTACGTAAGTCCTGAGATGGAATATTACCAGGGCCTGGCAGCGTTGAAGCTGGGGCAGAACGCCAAAGCACAGCAATTGTTTGACAACCTGATCGCACGAGGCGAAAAGATGATGGCCGGGAACGCTGCGGAGGGATTCTTCGCGAAGTTTGGGCGCGGGCAGTCGGAACGCTACCGGCTGGCCAATGCCCACTACCTGATTGGCCTGGGAAATCTCGGCAAAGGCCAGACGGGTAAGGCTCGGGAAGAGTTCCAGGAGGCGCTGAAAATGGACATCAACCATCTGGGTGCAACCGCACAATTGATGGCTTTGTCCGGCACAAAAACCACGGCTTCGCGGTAAAGCCGGTTGAGGGAAGCGCCAAGCCGGGTGGATCACGGTGATCTCTCGCCGCAGAGTTTGCAAGAAGCGTGATCGAGGGGCCGCACGGGTTTGCAGCAGTTCTGCGGATGTCCGCCCGCAGCGGTGAACCGGCGGGGCCTCAAGATCGTTGCGAAAGGAGAGGCGCTGTGAACTGGACGGAGTTCCTGAATAGTGAAGCCGAAAGGGCCTACACAACCACTGCAAGACTCCTGGATAAAGTGGATCCCGACACCCTCGACTGGAAGCCAGCGAGCGGCCGCAACTGGATGACCGTAGGCCAGCTTCTGAAGCACATCAGCGACGCCTGCGGTGCCGGCTGCAAGGCATTTGTGACTGGCGACTGGGGTTTGCCGCCCGGCATGAGACTGGAAGACCTGCCTGCGGAGGAAATGCTGCCGCCCGCCGAGAAAATGCCCGGGATTGGAAGTGTCGAGGAAGCAAAGCGCCTGCTTGCTGAGGACAAGACGCTTGCCCTCCAGATGATCGAGCAGGCTGGCGAAAAGGACCTGGCCGGCCGGGAGATTGCGGCTCCGTGGGCTCCCGGTGTGCCATTGCCCCTGGGCCGACAACTTCTTCTAATGATCGAGCATCTCGAGCGGCACAAAAGCCAGCTTTTTTACTATCTGAAGCTCCAGGATAAGCCAGTTAACACGCAGGACCTCTGGGGCTGACACTGAGGCGGAATTGGCGTTCTCGGCTGGCACGGGCGGCCCATCCATCACCGCTCTTGCGGGGTCACGGGAAAAGCTGGCGCTCGTCGACCAGCATGGAAGCCTGGAGGGCCATGTGATGTTTTTCAGCCGGGCGAGGTTCGGAAACTGCTCTTGAGTTATAACATCACGGCAGGCTCCGTCAGCAGGAACCACGTGGAATTCAAGACTCAGGAAATTCACGGCAAGCGCTACCATACGCGCGGCAGGCAGCACCCTCCGTGCCACACCGGCAGAGGCCGCGGCACAAAGCGAATGAAAATCAGTTGAGCTTCAGCGAAAGTTGTTTGGCGTCTAAAGTGTATTCCAGGTGGTGGATGGCTTTCATGTCTTTTTTGGAGAGTGAGAAGTAAACGTAGCCCGCCACGGGAACGGCGGTCATGCCCTGCGGAAGCCCTTTTGCCCCCAGTTCCAGCGCCATCACTCTGCGGTCGGCAGGCGTCGAGGCCGATCGCGCGGGAAGGTTAGGATCGTCGCTGGAGTTGCGGCCCACGCCCACGCCTACGCCAACCCCAACCCCAACCCCAACCCCGTAAGTCACACCCTGAATGTGCCGCCCCGTGATGGGGTCGATGCCCGATTCATAGCTCACGTTGGCTTCCGGATAAATCGTGACTCCTGTCTGGTTCGAAGCCGCTTTCGCGTTGCGTTCCTGCAGTTGCGCAGCTAGCAACTGCGCGCTGGAGGCTTTAACCGCATGGTCACCACTGCCAATCTGCAGGGCAATGTCATCCAGGGAAACGTTGAGCGAGTGGCCCGTTGCCGGATAGATCGCCACTTCAACGACCAGGCAACAGCGGTTAAGGTCCGTGCTGAAAGCGCGGTGCACCTGCTTCGGCGTCAACGTCCGCACACCGATTGCCACGCCATTCGTTTTGGTATAAGCCGGGTATTCGACAGCGGAGTTGCGGGGTACCGTTCCGGAAGGCTCGCTGGCCATTAAGGGGAATGCCAGCAATGCCAGAAGTACGAATCCTGGTGACGTTTTCATGGCTTCGCATTCCAATTTGGGAATCATTCGCTGGAGCCGGAACGAGTGAGCCTGGCATCGATTTCAAGCTTTTTGCCGCTGAGCACGTGGATGCGGCGGCGGAAATCGACATATCCCGGCGCCTTGACACACAGGTTGTAGGCGCCCGGTTTGAGCCAAATGCTACCTTTGAGGCCCTCCACTGTGCCGGCATAGGCATTGTTGATCAGCACTTCTGCTGTAGATCG
>JAKAWN010000587.1 GCA_021827245.1 Acidobacteriota bacterium
CATTTCACTTCTGGCCATAGCGCGACCCTTACCTTTCAGCTTCGATTCGAGTTCGGCCCAGCAGCGGGAGCAGAAATCGTATTCACGGTCGTCGATCTTCTTCTGAACGCACTCGGCGACTTCGCCGCATAGGTCGCAACGATAGATAATCACTTTCGTTCTCCTCGAAGCGGCGCCGGCTGCCAAGGCCAATTTTCCACACCCGCTTCGGAACCGCTGTTTTACGATTCTAGCTCATTCTGTTGCGGCGGTCTCGCGGCCCAACCCTATCCCCACTGCAACCCTGGCAAGCCGATCGGGGCGCCAATGGCCCGGGGGTGACAGCCTGCCGCGCCAGCGATTCGCAAGCGCCCGAGGCAGTCGGCGCGGCGCTAATGGCCACTTCCTGATGATCGATGACTGTTCTATGTAGAAAGCTTTGCCTTTGAAGAGTAGAATGATGGCAACTGACCTTTCACAAACCCACTTATCCAGAGGGCCCAAGAGCTCTCAAGGCATGAGATTGCTAGACAGTTGCAGTCCGGAAATCGAGGAGACCAGGGCAAGAGCCTGGTTGCTGCGGGGGATGTGCGGAGGGTGAGACCATGGATGCTGATAGGTGGCGAAGGATTAAACAAATTCATTCCGCTGCGCTGGAATGCGAGGGCGAGGCCCGAGAGGCGTTCCTGCGGCAGGCCTGCCGTGGCGACGAGCAAATGCGGCGGGAACTCGACTCCCTCCTCGCTCGCGAAAATTGCCCCGGTTCTTCAGATGCGCAAACGATCGGACTCAGCGCCGAACCCGTATCGCCAGCGAAAGCAGGGGGCGATGAGCGGAAACTGGGAATGACCGGCAGGCCAATTTCATACTATAAGATTCTCGAAGAAGTCGGCCACGGAGGCATGGGGGTGGTGTATCAGGCGGAGGATACGCGCCTCCAGCGCCATGTCGCCCTGAAATTCCTGCCACGTGAACTCTCGCGTGATCCTCAAGCCCTGGCTCGCTTCAAGCGCGAGGCCCAGACTGCTTCCTCACTGGATCATCCGAACATCTGCCCTGTTTACGACATTGGGGAGTTCGAGGGACAACCTTTCATCTCCATGCCGTACCTGGAGGGACAAACCCTGAAGCAATGCATCGGGGGCCAGCCGTTACAGGTTGAGACCCTGGTCGAGCTGGCCATCCAGATTTCGGACGCCCTGGACGCCGCTCACTCGAAAGGAATCACTCACCGCGATATCAAGCCCGCCAACATCTTCGTCACCGATCGCGGTCAGGCTAAAATCCTCGATTTCGGACTCGCCAAATTGACCGGCCCGCATCGCGAGGTTGGGTCAACACTCGCATCGATTCCCGACGCGCTCGTGAGCGAGGAAGCGCTGAGCAAGCCGGGATCGCTCATCGGCACGGTGGCGTATATGTCTCCCGAGCAGGCGCGGGGTGAAGAGCTCGATCCCCGCACGGACTTATACTCTTTGGGCGCGGTGTTGTACGAAATGGCTACCGGCGCGCCCACGTTCCGAGGATCCTCGGACGCGGTCATACTCGAGGCGATCCTTAACCGAAAGCCGAAGTCGCCCGCGGGCATCAGGCCTCAGCTCCCTGCTGAACTCATTCGGATCATTGACAAAGCGCTCGAGAAGGATCGCGCCCGCCGCTATCAAACTGCAGCGGATTTGCGGGCCGCCTTGCAGCACCTGCGGCGTGAGATGGATTCAGGACAAGCGACGACGATCTCAGGAGCGGTACTCGAGTCGTCCCGAAAACACCGACCATGGCCACTGCTCTCGACGCCTCGACGCGTAGGCACGGTCAGCCTGTCGGTTCTTGCCATAATCGTTGCTGCGGTCATAGGGCTGAATCATGGCCGGCTCCGACACGCGCCTTCTTTCTCCTCCGCCTCACGGAAAATTCCTTCCATTGCGGTGCTTCCTATGGAGAATCTGTCGGGAGACAAGGGGCAGGAGTACTTTGCCGCGGGCATGACTGACATATTGACAACCGACCTGGCTCAGATCGGCGCGCTCCGGGTCATATCCCGCTCCTCTGTGACGCGTTACAAGGACGCCAGGAAAACACTTCCGGAAATTGCTCGCGAGTTGAATGTGGATTACATCCTGGAAGGCAGCGTCCTTCGCTCAGGAGACCAGGCGCGAATCTCGGCAAAGTTGATCCATGAGCCGGATGATCGTTACATGTGGGCTCAGGCCTACGACCGCGACGTGCGCGACATTCTGGGTGTACAAAGCGAAGTCGCTCGCAAAGTCGTCGCGGAAATTGGCGTGGAGCTGACCCCGCGGCAGGAAGAGCGTCTCTCCAAGGTTCGGCCGGTAAACCCGGAGGCGCAGGAAGCTCTGTTGAGAGGGAAATATGGTAGGAATCCGGCCAAGGCTGCACAGTACTTCAAACAGGCAATCCAACTGGATCCTGATTACGCCCCGGCCTATGTCGCCTTGGCGGACTTGTATTACTGGGCAGGTTTTGGGGAAGCACTGCCGCCCAGCAAGGCTTACCCGAAGGCCAAGGAATTGGCGCTGAAAGCCCTCAGTCTGGACGAAAACCTTTCCGATGCCCATGCCTATCTGGCCATGGTTCATCTGGAATACGAATGGAACTTTCCCGAGGCAGAGAAGGAGTTCCGCCGGGCTCTCGAACTCAACCCCAACCAGGCCGTTACACGCCATCTCTACGCGCACTTTTTGCTGGCTATGGGCCGTGCCGACGAATCTCGGGCGGAAAGCCAGCGCGCCACGGAAATTGCTCCCCTCGACATGGATCTAACGGCATGCCTCGGGTGGCACTGCATCTATACCCATCAGTACGACGAGGCGGAAGAGCACTGTCGGCGAGTTCTCCAAATGGAGCCTGAGAACCCCTTTGCCCGCACCATCCTTGGTTGGGCATACGAGCAACAAGGGAAATATTCCGAGGCCGTCGGCGAATTCAAGAAGGCAGGCGCGACGGCGGACCTAGCCCACGCGTATGCGGTCTCAGGCAAAACGCAGGAAGCGCGGCAAATACTGGCGAAATTGATCACCGATTCCCACAAGCAATATATCTCGGCCTACGAGATTGGCGTTGTTTACATGGGACTCGGTGATAAGGACCGCGCGATGGAATGGCTAGGAAAAGCTTTTAACGAGCATTCCAGCCTGCTGATACATGTCCGCCAAGATCCACGGTTCCAGCCGCTCCACGCGGACCCGCGGTTTCAGGACCTGGCACGCCGTCTCGGCTTGCCGCCGCTCCCCAGCCGCGCTAGCCTGCGCGAGGCGCCTACCCCAGAGGTTGGGAGCACGCAACTCTGCGCGATTGGGTCAGCATCGCGCGGGGTGGCTTGCACAGCTTCCGGCACTCGCATTCCAGCCTGTTGCTTGAGCTGGGAGCGCCGATCACAGTTGCGCAGGCGCAGCTTGGACACAGCGACACGACGACAACACTCAACACTTACAGCCATCTTGTGCCTGGATCGCGACGGGAGGCGGTTGAGAAGCTCGCGGCGATTCTGGACGCAGATGGACCGAAAACGGGAGCTAACGTGTTGAATTGATTGGAGCGGGAGAAGGGAGTCGAACCCTCACTTTCGGCTTGGGAAGCCGACGTTCTACCGCTGAACTACTCCCGCTTCCTGACTTTTCAGCTACTTCGCTGAAATCACGCGATTTTCCCTGTTAAGGCGCTGTCTCCAAAGTCTCCTAAATCTGCC
>JAKAWN010000588.1 GCA_021827245.1 Acidobacteriota bacterium
ATTTTTCCTCGAACCCGTAGTTTTTGAACCGAAGCGTGCGGCAGTTCTCGGTAACCGTACGAACAATGTTATCCGGAGCCCCTTCGGGTACGTCCGCTCGGATTTCCAGATTCACTTCAACTGTTGCACCCACCAGTCCAGTGATGTGTTGAACGACTTCTTCCGCAACCTTCCCGGCATCACGAACGATACGGTCTGGGTCGAGGCTCACAGATCCGTGGAAACGACGAGGTTGCTGGGCAGCCAATGGCGGGACGGGGGCCGCTTCGGCGGTTGTTTGAGAAGCGACACCATTCGGAGGCCCGGCAGCTCTCGCAGGCTCAGGCCCACCGGACGCCGTCTGTGGTTGCTGTATGGCGCGGTCAGCATCCATTTGTAGCGCAGCAACGTCGGGCTTGACTAAGACGCTTTCGCCTTCAAGCGAGATAGTTCCAATGTGTCCCGCGCGCAAACCGCGATAACGGTCTTTGCCCTCGTCCCATGAGTCGGCGTAGGCAAATGATTCTTGCTGCCACGTCATCAGGGCTAAGCCTTCACGGATCGCGCTGAGCAATACGTCCGAGTCTTTCAGACGGGGCAGGTACAAATACTGCGCGAAGTCGTCGGCGAGCTGCTTCAATGAGACGTGGTCGCCCCGCCATAAAGGGACGCGGTCGAGTTCCAGCCGCAGAAGCGTACCCGCCCACTTGGTAATCAGTACCTCCTCATTTCTTAGTCTCTTTGAGGCACGGACTGCCAAGCGGTCCTGGCCCTGCAGCCGGATTTCTTGCCACTCGAGATTCGCCTTGGGGTCTGGCTGGGTTGGGACAAGCAGCCATTGATAGGTTTCCGGTATGCGCTGCTCGACTGTCTCTTCGGCTTGCTCTCTTTTGGTCTTGGCCTGATTCGATTGAAATGCATCGAGGTTCAAACTCTCTTTTTCCTGGTCAATCGACTTCCAAGCTAGGTATTGACGGACCGCCTGCTCTAATTCAGCGAGCCGAGTTCTGTCAGGGGCCAAGAAAACCAGCATATTGCGGCAATGCCTGGGCCCTGATCCCCGCTGCTCCAGAATTTTGGTAGCTTCATTGCGAGCTGCGCATTCGCCATTCTTTGCGACGTGGGGGAACTCAGGCCCGAGGATCACTAGCCGAACCTCGGGTTCGTCCGGAACATCGCTGCTGGAAGGTGGCGCGGCGTGCACTCGCGCAAAGTCTCCTCTGGCGTTTTGCTCTTCGCGGACGCGGCGCTTGATTTCTTCGAGAATTTTGTCCGCATCTTGCTGAATAGCTCGGTCTTGCGCAAGGCGCGCAACACTGGGCTGCGTCGAATACCAGTAGCGCCGGCCATCTACGTAGAGGTGGGTAGCCTGGTCGGTTAGCCGCCGTAAGGCGTCACCGAACGTGGCGACAGCCTCGCCGGGTTGTGCGCAGCCGAGTTTAACGTGACGATCCTCAAGGCCCTTTGTCGCGGTGTGAAGTGTCGGAGCGGAACCGAGATAGAGCGTTCTGGCGACACGACGACAGGCAGAGTAGCGCCCGAGGTTTGGATTTTCCCGGTCGATTTGGAGAGGAAGCGAATGCGGGCCGTCCACATCATTTTCGATAACGGGTACCCAAGGATCATCCAAGTAGCGCGTCAGTTCCGACTGGACCGTCCGTTCATCAATGGGAACAGTTGCGGGAAGGATCAGAAGGCTTGAATCGTGTCGTTCCCAAAGAGTGTGAATAACTGCCGCCATCAAGCGCAGCACGCCGCGAGTCCGTTGGAATTTATCCAGGCTGGACCAATCAATATAGAGCCGATCAAACAGTTCTGGATGGATAGGGTAAGCTGCCTTCATGCGGCGCTCGTATTCTCCCTCGCGACATGCGGCTGGAAACTCCTGGCTTTGGCCGAAGTACAGTTCAGCGAAGGCACGGATTACCGCATCGCGGGCGGCGAAGAGTTGAGGATCGTTGATTGGCTGGAAGAGCCGCCGCCGGACGATTTCAAAGCCCTCTTCAGAACTCGCGGGCCGCCAAGTGGACTCGACGCGCCCAAGCACATTCTTCAACCGGTCAACTGATTCTTTCCCTGCCCCACCCCCAATTTCAATTTCCGACGCCGGAACGCTTACAACAATCATTGCATTGGGCACCGCGTGAGCCGCTTCTGTCATTGCCTGAGCGAATGTCAGGTTTGCGTCGAATGAACCGGCAGGCAGTCCGTCTTTGCCGTAAAGCTGGCGGAGGTAAGCCACCCACTCGTCAATGAGCACGAGCGTTGGACCAGCCTCGTGGAAAAGTTCGCGAAGGACGTTCGAGCCCGGACTCACGCCTTGCTTGTCGGCGTCCGCGACCCGTCGGTAGCCGTCTTTGCTGAGCA
Organism: Acidobacteriota bacterium; assembly: GCA_021827245.1. Next base: position 2,347 of record JAKAWN010000588.1, read on the forward strand.
ATTGCCAAGCGAGGTCGCCCCAGAGCGTGTGAACCACCGTGCCATCCGGCTTCTTATGCGGCTGGCCGGGAGAAATAGCAGTGCCCACGAGAACTGGCCGATTAGCGAGAGGGGGTCGAGTAATGCCCGTTTCCTTCAACACGGGGTCAATGCCGGGCAAATCGGCGGGTGCAACGCCGGAAAACAAGTGATAAAGCGCCATCATGGAGTGTGTTTTGCCGCCGCCGAAGTTAGTCTGAAGTTCGACCACTGGGTCGCCGCCCTTGCCGGTCAAACGTAGGGTCGCGTTTGCGAGCAGATGTTTTAGGCCATCGGTGAGAAACGTGCGCCGGAAAAACTCCGTTGGGTTTTTGTATTCGTCCGCTCCTTCGCCACGATGTACTTGTCCGAGGTCAGCGGCAAACTCCGCTTGCTGGTACCGCCCCGAGGCAACATCAGGGTGTGGGGTCACAATGTCGCGCCAAGGCTTCAGACCTCCGGCTGGCTGGCCTTCGACGGCGGCGGTGGCAGCTCGCTTTTTCTCTTGGCGCGCCTGTTCCTCAAAGCGGACGCGGAGAACCTCTTGCTTCTGGCGCTCGACTTCGGCAGCTTCCTCGGCAGAGACGGCGGTAAGCAGCCGATTGATACTGTCGAGCGCACGGTATGCGTCGTCAGTCGAAAAGGACTCCTGATGCGCCCACTTGTTTCGCACGTCTCGCAATTCGCTCACCAGGCTGCGCTCGGCTTGGCCAAGAGTTTTCTTGAAGACGTCGTTCCACTGATCCCACATGACACTGAGCAAAGCGTGGCTGTCAAGGTTGCGAGCGTTTTGTTTTTTGCCTGGGGCGGGGCGCACGTCGAGGAGCCCGGCTTTGGCGAGCCAATCTTTGCCGTAGACTGCTTGCAGTTCGCGTTCGACAAATGGCTTGAGCCCTGCAACCAGAAGGTCGAGGGCCTTGCCTACTCGTTCGTGATTACTTAGCGCCATGCCATGTCTCCCGTCAAGTCAACTGTTCCATTTCTCGGTGCAGCAACGATCCATCCTACTTCAATCCGAGTGGCGCCTGAGTTTCCATTGGCCGTGTGGAACGCGAAAGGCGAACGATTTCCGGCCAAGCGACAACCAGGGCATTGTAAGGCAGGGCCTCTTGCGCCCATTTCTTGCGCTCGCAGATGCCGTAAAGCCGGTAAGCGAGGTCTCGGGCCGTCTCGCCCAGTGCGCCGACTTGCCGCAGGAGCGATGCGGCGGCGCTCTCGCCTTCTTGTTCCAGAAGCCGGATGAGATAATGGGCCACTTCCCAGATTGTGATACGCCGGTCGGAAGCAGGATCCCAGTAGTAAGCCAGGTCCT
>JAKAWN010000068.1 GCA_021827245.1 Acidobacteriota bacterium
TGCGCATCGCGCGCTCGAACGTTCGGAACAGCGGCTGCGGGTAAAGACCGATCCAGAGCAGGATCAGCATCATTGGGACCATCATCACCACTTCACGCGCTCCCAGATCCGGCAGTGACCATTCATGTACATTGGGACCATGAAAGCCGCGTTGGATAACCTTCAATGCATAAAGAGTTGAGAGCAGGATTCCAATAGCCGCAACCACCGTCACGCCGATGCTGATCCGATAAGTTCCGACCAGGGTCAGGAATTCGCCAACAAAGTCTCCCAATCCGGGCAAGCCTATAGAAGCGAGGGCAAAGAAGAGGACGACCCCGCTCATAGCGGGAATTGTTGCCCAAAGGCCTCGCAACTTTTCCATTTCCCGGGTATGAGTCCGCTCCTGTAAAGCGCCGACAAGCATGAAGAGGGAGCCTGTGCTGATTCCGTGTGCGATCATCACGATCAGGACACCCTGCAAAGCGAGTGCATTCCAGGCGAAAATGCCGACAAGGGCAAATCCCAGGTGGCTGACGCTCGTGTATGCCACCAGCCGCTTCAGGTCAGTCTGCGCAAAGGCGAGGACCGCGCCGTAGACGATTCCTATGACCCCCAGCGTCATGGCAATGGGAGCAAATTCGTGTGCTGCACCGGGGAACAGCGGCACGACAAACCGCAACATTCCGTAGGCCCCTGTCTTGAGCAACAAGCCCGCCAGGATGACGCTGCCCGCCGTAGGCGCCTCGGTATGCGCATCCGGCAGCCAGGGGTGGAAGGGGAACATGGGCAGCTTGACAGCAAAGGCCACAAAAAATCCCAGCATCAGCAGCATCGCCGTGTGGGGCGTCAATGGCGTGCCCAGCAGGTCTTTATACTCGAAGGTGTAAACGCCAGTCTCGCTGTGGTGGATGAAGTAGAGCGCCAGGATGGCGATCAGCATCAGCAGGCCGCTGAGCTGCGTGAAGATGAAAAACTTGACGGCCGCGTAAATGCGGCGCTCATGTCCCCAGATCGCGATCAGGAAGTACATGGGAACCAGCATCAGTTCCCACATAAAGTAGAAGAGAAAGAGATCCACCGCGAGAAAGACGCCCAGGATACCGGCCAGGATCCACATCAGATTGAAGTGGAAGAAGCCGACGCCTTCCTGAATCTCCCTCCAGGAAGCGAGCACCGACATGATACCGAGCAGGAAAGTGAGCAGAATCAGCAAAAGGCTCAGGCCGTCCATCGCAAGATGGAAATGAATTCCGTACTGCGGAACCCACGTCCAGTTCACCTGCTTGAACCATTCGCTTTGGGGGAAAAGTTTGACATGGGCGGAATTCTGAGCCCATAAGACCAGCGCAATAACGAAATCGGCGCTGACCGCAACCAGAGAAATGATTCTCGGCCACAGGGTGCTGACCCGGTCCGCTAACCAAGCGAGAACGCCGGCCACAAGCAAAATGACGATAAGCCAGACTAGAATCATAGGAACAACACAATCGCCAGAAAGATGATGGAACCAGCCGCAATCCCTGCCGCGTACCATCGCATGCGGCCCGTTTCCGTTTTTCTTACACCGTGATAAAAGAGTTCGGTCACCAGCGCAATGCCCGTGTATATGTAATCGACAAAATCGCTCTTATCGATCCGGGCAACCCACATGACGGGGCGGACAAAAGCTCTTTCGTATAACCAATCCATCCCCCAATCCGAGAACCAGAACCGGTGCAGAGCCTTCGAGATCGCCGGCGTCGTAATCGCCTCCGCATATTCGCGTTTCCGGATGAAGAAAAGATAGGCGACATAAAGGCCAATCAGGAAGGCCAGAGTTACAAGGCTTTCCGACCCGAGCTCAGACATTCCTCTCAACGGCCCATCAGTAATCGGCGGCAAAGCCAGGTGCATGAAATCGGTGAAGGAGTGGACGTTGCCCAGAAATCCGGGCGTGTCTACATATCCTCCCACCACCGAGAGGATCGCGAGGGTAATGCAGGGCACAGCCATGGCCCAGCCGGGACGCTTGTGAACCTTCGTCTTTGCTTCACCGAAGAAAACAATAAAGATCAGACGGAAAGTGTAGAGAGAGGTCAGCAGCACGCCGAAAACGGCAGCGGCCCACAACCAGTCGCTCCCGATAGGCGAAGACCACGTGTCCCAAATGATCAGCCCTTTACTGTAAAAGCCTGCGGTTATCAGCGGCAGACCTGCCAGCGAACAGCCTGCGGCCAGGAACGTCCAGAAAGCTACCGGCAATTCTTTGCGCAGACCGCCCATCTTGAAAATGTTGTGTTCGTGGTGCAGGGCGTTAATGATGACTCCTGCCCCCATGAAGAGCAGGGCCTTGAAAAACGCGTGGGTCATAAAGTGAAAGATCGCTGCCGACCAGGCTCCCACGCCGAGAGCGAGGAACATATACCCAATCTGGCTGATGGTGGAATAAGCGAGGACCCGCTTGATGTCCGATTGCGTAATCGCAGCGAAGCCCGCCATAATCAGCGTTGCCGCGCCCACAATCGCGACTGCAAGCTGCACTTGCGGCGCCAGAGAATACAGCACGTGAGTTCGGGCAATCAAATAAACGCCGGCCGTCACCATGGTTGCAGCATGGATCAGCGCGCTGGTTGGCGTGGGACCGGCCATTGCATCCGGCAACCAGGTTTGGAGAGGAAGCTGCGCCGATTTCCCTACCGCACCGCCCAGAAGCAGTGCCGCCGCCAGAACAGGCAGAGTTGAACCTACCGGCCATTGCGCCGCGGCCCGGTGCATGAGTTCCTGAATCTGCAATGTCCCCAGCTTATCAAACAGCAGGAAGAGCCCAAGAATCATTGCGGTGTCGCCGACGCGAGTCACTATAAAAGCCTTTCGTGCCGCGAGGCCGTTCACCGGATCCTGGTACCAGAAGCCGATCAGCAGATAGCTGCACAGCCCGACGCCTTCCCACCCAAGAAACAGGAGCAGCAGGTTAGATCCGAGGAGAAGGATGCACATCGAGCCGACAAACAGATTCATGTAGGCGAAGAATCGGCTGTAGCCTTCGTCATCGATCATGAACTCGGCGGAGTAGAGATGAATCAGGAAGCCGACGAAAGTCACCACTAAAGTCATCAGGACGGAAAGGGCATCCAGATAAAAGGAGATCCGAGGTCGAAATCCCCCGATATCGATCCAGGTCCAGAGAACCTGGGTAAAGTGGTTACCCGGCGGAGGAGAAGTAAGAAAGCTGATAGTTATTAAGATCGAAACTACTGCTGAAAGCCCGATGGAGCCGACACCAAAAACCGGGACCATCTTCCTGGGCAGCCGTTTCCCCAAAACCGCCAGCACCATGAAGCTGGCAATCGGAAACGCGGGAATCAACCACAACAGGTGGAACACGTTATCCTCTCATCTCACTTAAAGCGTCAGAATCCAGCGTCTTGAACCGGCGATAGATCTGAAGGACCAGGGCCAGGCCCACGGAGACTTCAGCGGCCGCCATCGAAAGGATGAAAAGAAACACAATCTGGCCGTCCGGCTGGCCCCATCTGGAGCCGGCAACGACAAACGCCAGGCCAGCGGCGTTCAGCATGATCTCCAGCGACATCAGCAAGAAGATCACATTACGCCGGACCAGAAGTCCTGTCAGTCCCAGCGCGAACAAGATCCCCGCCAGGAGCAGTCCCTGATGCATGGGTACTGATGCCATTTCGCCTCTCCGTTTTCTCCGGTGTGCGCCGGCCCAAGTGATAAGCACCCACCAGCGCCCCGAGCAGCAACATGGATGCCAGTTCCACTCCAATCAGGTAAGGCCCGAAGAGGACGATTCCGACCTGCTTCGGTCCAACCACTGCTGAACCGAATACCGCGGTGCCGGGACTGGCCACCAGATAGGCAACTTCCGCAATCAAAATCACCGCCAGAATGGAAGGTCCGATCCACATGCCGCCCCGCTGCCATTGCCGCTCCGTGTCCGTGGCCGTTTTGCCCAGATTGAGCATCATGACCACAAAAACGAACAGGACCATAATTGCGCCCGCGTAAATAATGACTTCCAGGATGGCAACAAAGGGTGCGCCGATAACAAAAAACACGATTGCAACTGATAACAGTGAAACAATCAGATAGAGCAGGGCGTGCACGGCGTTCAGACGAGTGATCGCCAGAACTGTCGAAACAATCGCAACGATTGCCGCAATGTAGAAAACGACTTCCATAATCTTGATCTCAGGGCATCAGGCTGTGGACGTCCACTGGCGGAGCCTCATTTTCAGACTCGCCTTTGTCCTTTCCGCCGATCTTGACACCTGCAACCCGCCAGAAATTGTACCCGTGATACTTGCCTTCACCGCTGATCAGCAAGTCTTCTTTCTCATAAACCATGTTCTGCCGCTTGTATTCACCCATCTCGAAGTCCGGAGTAAGCTGGATGGCATAGGTTGGGCAGGCTTCCTCGCAGTAACCGCAGAAAATACAGCGTGAAAAATTGATCCTGAAAAACTCCGGATAGCGGCGCCCGTTTTCGTCTTCGGTGGCCTGCAAGGAGATGCAATCCACCGGGCAAGCCACAGCACAAAGGTAGCAGGCGACGCATCGTTCTCCACCATCAGGGTCGCGGCTGAGAATAATGCGCCCTTTGTGACGAGGAGGGAGGTAGGGTTTCTGCTCCGGGTACTGGACGGTCACCCGTCGCTGGAACATGTGCAGAAAAACATTCCAAAGCGATCTTATGACACTCAGCATTAAGAGACTCCCAACCTCAATAAACCAGAGCGCGCAGCGCTATCTGACAGCAAGCACAATGGCGCCCGTCACCAACAAATTCAGCAAAGCAAGCGGCAGCATAATCTTCCATCCCCAGGACATCAACTGGTCAAACCTGGGCCGCGGCAAGGCGGCGCGCAGCAGGATGAAAAAGGTGATGAAGAAGAAGACCTTTATAGCGAACCAGAGCCACCCAGGCAGAACAGGACCCAGCCACCCGCCGAAATAGAGCAGCGATATCATGCAGGAGATCAGAATAACTCCCATGTATTCGCCGACGAAAAACATCCCGAACTTCATGCCGGAATATTCGGAATGGAATCCCGCCACGAGTTCGCTCTCCGCCTCCGGGAGATCGAAAGGCAGGCGGCGGGTTTCCGCAATGCCAGCGATCATGAAAAGCACAAAACCCAGAAACTGTGGGATAACAAACCACACTGTGCGCTGAGCCTCAACTATGTCCGAAAGGTTGAATGACCCGGCCATTATCACGGTTCCCATCATGGCCAGGCCCATGAACACTTCATAGCTCAGCATCTGCGCCGAAGCGCGCAATCCTCCCAGCAACGAGTACTTGCTGGCGGAAGACCAGCCCGCAAGCACCACGCTGTATACACCGAGCGATGACAGTCCTAGGAAGAACAACACACCGATATTCAGGTTCGCAACCACAAACGACGGCGAGAAAGGAATCACCGCAAACGTCAAAAGGACAGTCACCACGATGATCCCCGGGGCAATCACAAAAACCACCTTGTCCGCGAAGGGCGGGATCCAATCTTCCTTGAAGAAAATCTTGATCATGTCGGCCACAGACTGAAGCAGCCCAAAAGGTCCCACGCGATTCGGTCCATAACGATCCTGCCAAAGAGCCAGCAAACGACGCTCCATCCAGATCAGGATTGCCGCCAGATTCAGTGGCACGAGAAGAACAACGGCAATAACGATGATGTAAAAGATCGTTGTGTTCATGATCGTGAAAGCCCGGTCCAAGCCGGCAACCCCGCTCCTTCCACTGGAAGCAAACCTGCCGGAATTCCGGCAATCCCATTTGGCAGCTCAGCCTGAACCAAAACTGGAAGTCGCTGGGGGGACCCGGCTAACTTGATTTCAATCTGGACCCCATCCTGCACCTGCAGGCGCTCCGCATCCGCTGGGCTCAGCGCAATGTACGGTTTCGGCGCCAGTTGCGCAATAGCCGGGGCCTGGCAGCTCAATTCCTCCGAGCCAAAAACGTGATAGAGCGGCACCAGCAACCATTCGTCAGGACGAGCCTGAAAGGCCTTCTGTGGCGCCGAAAAATACAGTCCGCTGCCACCCTGTGGCGGCTCAATCAGCCGCACGCCCGGGTCTCCTCCACGAAGCGGTCCATTGATCTCGCTCTGGAACTTATTGACGGACTGGATGGAATTCCAGCCGGGGGACCAGAAGAACGGCGTCAGGGAAGAGGGTGGTTGCCCGGGGTAACCCTCCATTGAAAAGGCCAGGGCGGAATCGGCATCTTGCGGCGGCTTCGGTTCGCTGACATTCAGGTTGGCCAGCATCGCCGTTCGGCCGCTATACCGATGCGGAGAACGAGGAATCTTTTCCCCAATCTCGCGGAATTTTGAGGAAGGCGCTGCCTCAGTAATCTTTGCCAGCGTGGGCACTGCATTGGCCGTCGCCGAAACCAGATCGTCCAATATATTCCAGGAGCCAGCCTCGGGGTGTCCGGCGGTCCTCATGATCTCGATCAGCCAGCGCCAGCTTTCCTGAATGTCATCTTTTGGGGGGTAAGCCTGGAAAAACCGCTGGGCGCGTCCTTCGTTGCTGACAAGGGTTCCGTCGGATTCGGCAAAGGCGCCCGCAGGCAGCACGAACTCCGCTTTGGATGTAGTCGGCGTCACAAGGTGGTCTAGAACGATCATGTGCCGGACTGCCTGCGCCATCCCGTCCACAGAAGCGGCCGAAGCTCTACGGTACAGATCGTTTTCCAAAATGATGACGGTATCCGCCTTGCCCTCCTCAACCGTCTTAAGGGCCTCGCTCAAATGGCCGCCGCCCATAAGCCCAAGTCCGAGACTGTTCGCCTCCGGCATGGTGAAACTCAGCCCGGCCACTTTGCCGTCTTTTGATAACGCCCTCGCCACGTTCGCCGCGGCGTGGATTACCGCATCGCTGTTCAGACTGGATCCGGCGACAACGAGCGGTCGCTTGGCGGTCTTGAGAGCCTGGGCGATACGCTCAGCCAACTTGTGAACCTTGTCCGAAAGCTCCGGCACCGTTGGCGCCTGCGAATCGAGCGCATTTGCGACCGCAAATCCCAGACGCGCAATGTCATCCGGGGCAGCACGATAAGTTTCCGTGGCAACGTCATCCAGCCGGGTAGCATTGGGAGTGGCGATGAATAACGGACCCGTATCATGTTGAATCGCCTCGCGAACCGCGTGGTCCAGCCAACGGGGAATCTTCATCTTGTCGGTCATTTCCATGGGCTGCTGCCGGGCCGATTGCCGCAATGCCAAAGCCATTCTCGGAGCCACATTGCTGACATCCTCACCGAGCACCAGAACGGCGTCAGAATGCTCGATCTCACGAAGTGAGGGCGACCGTGCCGGCCCCTGGCGCATGATCTCCACCATCAAAGACACCAGGTGAGAAGACTCTTCGGACATGCCGTTAAAGAACCGGTCAGGCCCGACAAGGCTCCGCAATGCAAAATTGGATTCCAGCGAGGCGCGCGGTGACCCGATTCCAATCACCTTGTCATTACCCTTCAGGATGTCGCTCACCTGCTCAATCGCTTTCGCCTTTGGAACAGGTTTCAATTTGCCGTCCTGGCGGGATAAGGTCTGCCGCACCCTTTGCTCGCTGTTGACAAATTCATAGCCGAAGCGGCCGCGGTCACACAGGAAATATCCGTTGACTTCACCGTTGTAACGATTCACGATACGCCGCAGAGTCCCATAACGCTCGCCAGTGGAAGTGCTGCATCCGAGGCCGCAGTGCACGCACACGGAGGGAGCCATCTGCAGGTCCCACTTGCGCGTGTAATGCTGTTTAAGCGTCTTGTCCGTAAAGACGCCCGTCGGGCAGATCTCGACCAGATTACCCGCAAACTCGCTTTCCAGGATGCCGTCTTCATGCCGGCCGAAGAACGCGATATTCCGCGAACTGAAGACCTGCAGGTCCGTGCCGCCCGCGTACTCCCGGTAATAGCGCACGCACCGGTAGCATTGAATGCAGCGGTTCATCTCATGGTTGACCAGCGGGCCCAGATACTGGTTGCGGAAGGTGCGTTTGGGATAAGGAGTCCGGCGGTAGTTGTGGCCGGTCATTACCGTCATATCCTGAAGGTGGCACTCGCCGCCCTCGTCACAAACCGGACAGTCGTGTGGATGGTTCAGCATCAGCCCTTCGATCACTCCCGCTCGAAAAGCCAAAGCGTCCGGGTCCTTGACGGAAATGCGGGTGCCTTCGGCGGCAGGCGTCATACACGACATCACGATCCGACCCTGCGTGTCGTTCTCATCCCTGAACTGTTTGACAGCGCACTGCCGGCAGGCTCCCACCGAACCCAGGGCCGGATGCCAGCAGAAGTATGGCAGGTCAAACCCAAGCTCCAGGCAAGCCTGAAGAAGACTCTGGTCCGGGTTTACATCGTACCATTTGTCATCGACCCAGATCTTCGCCACCGCTATCTCCAAGGGCACCGCTTCTCACTGATGTGTCGTTCAAAATCCTCGCGGAAGTATTTCAAACCGCTCTGCAAGGGCTCGACCGCGCCAGGGGCAAGAGCACAAAACGTGTTTCCAGGTGCCGCAAACCGGCAGATGAACTCCAGCCTCTCGAGGTCCGATTCCTGCCCCTGCCCCTCCTCGATGCTTTGCAACATTTTTTCCGCCCACGAAAGCCCGCTCCAGCAGGGCGTGCACCAACCACAGGATTCCTGGGCAAAAAAGTGCTCAAGGTTCTTCACAAACCCGACCGGGCAGGTCCGATCGTCAAGAACAATCATGGTTCCAGTACCCATGCGGCTGCCGGCTTTCTGGATTTCAGTGAAGTCCATCTTCAAATCAAGGTGTTCTTCAACAAGGAAGTCTGTCGAGGCTCCGCCCGGCAGCAGCCCGCGGAACTTCAACCCTTCTCTCATGCCACCTGCGTGTTCTTCCAGAATTTCACGAACGGTGGTACCCATAGGAAGTTCCCACAGGCCCGGGCGCTTGACTTTGCCGCTTGCCCCATAGAGTTTTGTGCCGCTGTCCGCAGACTTGCTCAGACCTTTGAACCAGTCCGGTCCATTGTTGATAATGTGGTGAACGTTGCAGAGGGTTTCGATGTTCTGCACAATGCTCGGTTTGCCAAAAAGCCCTGAGATCTGGGGAAACGGCGGCTTGGTCCGCGGGTTGGCGCGCTTGCCTTCCAGCGCGTTCAGCAGACCGGTTTCTTCGCCGCACATATATCGCCCGCCGCTCAAGTGCAGATGCATTTCGAGGTTATAGCCTGAACCCAAAATGTTCTTGCCCAGATAGTTGTGCGCGCGGGCCTCGGCCAGTGCTTTCCTCAATCGCTCTGCTGACAGGATATACTCGCCACGCAGGAAGATATATGCGACATCGGCTTCAATCGCATATGCCGCACAAGCCATTCCTTCGATCAGTTGGTGCGGAGTTGATTCCATGAGCAGGCGGTCTTTGAAAGTGCCCGGCTCCATTTCATCGGCATTGGCACACAAGTATTTCGGATGAGGAGCGCCTTCGCCTCTGGGCACAAAGCTCCACTTCAACCCGGTTGGAAAACCTGCGCCTCCGCGGCCTCGCAAGTTCGACTGCTTGACCACCTCAACGACTTCATTGGGCGTCATCTTCAGGGCCTTGCGCAGGCCCTGATATCCACCCGCTTTTTCGTACCCTTGAATATCCAGGGCCGAGCCATCAGGTGGAACATCTTTTGTGAGAACTTTCTCCATATCGGTTCTACTTGTACTGTTCGAGAATACCGTCGATCTTGTCCGGATCAAGGTCCCGATGCAGATCGTCGTCCACCATCATAGCGGGAGCGTGGTCGCAGGTCCCAAGACAAACGATGGGAAGCAGCGTAAACCGACCATCCGACGTTGTTTCGCCCATCTTGATGCCCAGCCGGCTCATCAGATGGTCGCGCAGCCGGTCATAACCCATGACCCAGCAACTGATGCTGTCGCAGACCAGGATCACATGCCGTCCGACCGGCTTGCGGTAAATCAGGTTATAAAACGTGGCCACGCTGTCGAGTTCGCTGACCGAAACTTCCAGCAGTTCCGAAATGTCCTTGAGCGCTTCATCGGAGACCCACCCCCGATGCTTCTGGACAATCTTCATGGCATCAATAGTGAGGGCGCGCTTGTCCGGATAATTCTCAAACTCCGCTTCGATCTCCTGTCGCTCCTCAGGACTTAACACGCTTTTCAAGCTCCTTATCGGTCGATGTCCGCAAGGACAAAGTCAATGCTCCCCAAAATGGCAAGCAGGTCGGGAACCAGCAATCCACGGCACTGCAATGGAAGCGTCTGCATATGCGGAAACGAAGGGGCGCGAATTCTGGTTCTATACGAATAGGTGCTACCATCACTGACCAGGTAGTAGCCGTTGTTTCCCTTGGGGGCCTCAATAGCTCCCAGCGCCTCGCCGGGTGGAACCACAGGGCCCCAGCTCACGCCCAGGAAGTGTGTAATCAAGGTTTCAATATCGTGCATCGTGTGGTCTTTAATTGGCGGAATGGCCAGCGGATGGCTGGATTTGTACGAGCCCGCCGGCATGTTATTTACACACTGCTCGATGATTCGGAGGCTCTGGCGCATTTCTTCGACGTGGACCACGGCGCGGTCATAACAATCGCCGTGCGTGCCCGTAGGAATATCAAACTCGAAATTCTCATAGCCTGAATAAGGCTGCTTCTTCCGGAAGTCCCACTCCAAGCCGGTGGCACGGAGCATCGGACCCGTCACGCCCCATTCGATAGCCTGCTCCACCGTCATAACGCCCACGCCCTGCGTCCGCGCTTTGAAAATTCTGTTCTTCATCACCACCCGGTCATATTCGGCAAGGCGCGGGGGCATATATTTGAGGAAGTCGCGGAACATCCCTTCCCAGCCGTTCGGCAGGTCTTGCGATGTTCCACCTATCCGGAACCAGACGGGATGCATTCGAGCGCCGCACACTGCTTCGACGATGTCAAAGGCGCGCTCGCGGTCATTAAAGCAATAGAATACCGGCGACATCTGGCCCACGTCCTGGGCAAATGTTCCGTACCAAACCAAGTGGCTGATGATTCGGAACAACTCAGACATCATCACTCGGATCACCTGCCCGCGCGGCGGAACTTCGATTCCGGCCAGCTTCTCGAGGGCCGTCAGGTAGGCGAGTTCATTGACAACCCCGGCCAGATAGTCAATGCGGTCCGTGTAAGGAATATACGTGTGCCAAGTCTGGCGCTCGCCCATCTTTTCCGCGCCCCGGTGGTGAAATCCTATCTCGGGCACGCAATCAACGATTACTTCACCGTCAAGTTGAACCACCACACGCAGAACACCGTGAGTTCCCGGGTGCTGAGGGCCAACGTTCAAGAATATGAAATCCGTACCGCCTTCGCCGCGTTTCATGCCCCATTCTTCCGGGCGAAAACGCATCGCTTCCTGCTCAGCCTGTTCCTTCTCATGCGTCTGGCTGAAGGGCCCAAATTCTGTAGCTCGTGCCGGATGGTCTTTGCGCAGCGGATGTCCAACCCAGGTTTTCGGCATCAGGATTCGCGCCAGGAAGGGGTGCCCATCGAACTTGATCCCGAACATATCCCAGACTTCCCGCTCGTACCAATTGGCCGCTGGCCAGACGTCGGTGATAGTGGGGAGGCTAAGGGAGTCTTCCTTAAGGGGGACTTTAATGCGGATATACTCGTTCCGGTCGAATGAGAGAAGGTGGTAGACGACGGTAAAGTCGCTTACGGGCATGCCCTCGCGATGCTGCCGGACACGGTCATCGATGGCCGTGATGTCATAGAGCATTCGGTAGGGCTTAGCAACTTCGTTTTTGAGATACTGAACGACCTCATGAAGTTTTTCCTTCGAGGTCCAGAAGGTGGGAACCTGGTCCCGGGCCGGCTGGGGAGCAATCGACCCTTCGCCAAACTTCTGCTGAAGCTCTTGTAGGAGAGTTGCGTTAGCGATCATAAGATGCGCAGTTCAGATCTCGCTGGGCGGGCGCAGCAAGGTTGCCTTCTGTCTCTCGTTCCTCTTCAAGTCACGCTGGGATGGCATAGGACCGCGCTCGACGCCCTGCGGACCCACGACCCAGCTCAACGGCCGCTGTTCTGTACCCACAAGCTTACTCAATAAAGTTATGCCCTGCAGAAAAGCATCAGGGCGAGGGGGACATCCAGGGACATATACGTCCACTGGCAGGAATTTGTCAACTCCCTGCACAACACTATAGATGTCATACATGCCGCCCGAATTCGCGCATGACCCCATGGAAATCACCCAGCGCGGCTCCATCATCTGCTCGTAGAGACGCTGGATGACGGGCGCCATCTTAATAAACGGAGTCCCCGCGATTACCATCAGATCAGCTTCTCGCGGCGTTCCCCGGATAACTTCGGCTCCGAAGCGCGCGATATCGTAACGACTCGTGATGCTGGTGGCCATTTCAACGAAACAGCAGGAAAGTCCAAAGGCAAACGGCCAGATTGAGTTTTTCCGGCCCCAGGCAACAAGGTCCTGAAGGCGAGTCAGGATTAGACTCTTTCGAACGTGTTCCTCAAAGGGCGATGGAGCCGAATCCGTCACCGACATTGCGGATTGGGGCTTCGTAATCGACCACTTCATAAACCTGACTCCGATTTACTTCTAGCGAGCCTTCCGCTGGGTCTTGGGTCCCCAGTCAAGGGCGCCCAGCCGCCACAAATACGCAAGCGCGGCAACTAGGATAACAATGAAAAAGAGGATTTCCAGGTAACCGGCCCATCCAACCTCACGCACTGCAATGGCCCATGAAATAATGAAGACCGCTTCCAAGTCAAAAACCACAAAAAACATCGCGACAAGATAAAACTTGATGGAAAAGCGAGCCTGCGCCGAACCCTCGGAAACGATGCCGGCTTCATACGGAGAACCCGTGGCGTGCTCACTGTGCCGCTGGCCCAGGACGTAAGAGAGAACGAGCATTCCCCCGGCAATGATAAGGACGATGAAAAAGAACACCACAAAAGGCCAGAGCACCATTCTGACTTGCTTCTCCGTTCAGATTCTCTTGCTAGATGCGGTCCCGACTGTGTGTCGTCCGGAATTCGACCGCTCAGTCCTCCTCGCACTTCTGACTAATGGCGCTGCCGGCACTTGCGAGAGGGATAAGAGAACCGAAGTCTCAATAACTAGGAACCTCTTGGTTGCTCGGTAGATTTGGCTGCTGGGGTACCGCACACCGTCTTAATCTTTAAGCTTCAGGCACCCTGATAATTTCTATGAAGGCCCTGATCATTAACTACCGGCATAAGCGAACCGACCAGTATACCATATTCAAATCTCTTCTGTTCTTTTTAAAATCCAATCCACTTCCTCTGCCGTCCGAATGCCGGAATTCCTTTCCGTCCAGACATCCATCAGCGAGCGGCTGTGGCAATTCCTCTTCCCAGCCACGTGTGCAAATCGCGCGGTAAGTATTCACATTTCCATAGCACGGACCGCCGCATCCCTACCGGTGCGAATACAATCCGAAATCCCAATACCTGAATAGGCATTCCCCGCCAAATATAACCGTGGGTATTTCTGAATCAGGTTCATGATTCGCACTATTTTGTCTCCGTGCCCTACGGTGTACTGCGCCATCGCTGAAGGCCAGCGGGAGATGCGAGAAAATAACGGCAGTGCGTCCACGCCAAGGATGGTGCGAAGCTCCTGACGAATCCTCAAGATTATCTCGTTATTGGAAAGCTCGAACACTTCCGGGTCACGCGTTCCCCCGAGAAAACACCGGAGCAAGGCCTTCCCTTCAGGCGCCCTGTGTGGGAATTTATTGTGAACGAAGGTACACGCGAGGAGCCGGCTAGGTTCCTTGCGAGGAACCAGGAAGCCGAACCCGGGGGGTAATTTCGCTGCGACTTCCTCATCGAATCCCAGGTTGACAGTGATAGCGGAACTGTACGGGATGGCGCGGAAGGCCTCCGTTAGATCAGATCTTAGAGAAGCAAAGAAATTGGCGCACTCATAAACAGGCAGCGCCAGCACAAGGGCGTCGGCTTCATAGGTCTGGCCGCCCTCACAACGAATTCTGTAGGGGCTGTTCCATTGGCGATCAACCCGGTCAACCGCGACGACACGCTGCCCAAGGTGCACCCGGGAGGGGTCCAGACAAGCTTCCAGGGCCTTTACCAGTTCACCAAGCCCACCCCTCAAAGTCACAAACAGCGACGAGACGTCGGGTTCCCCGCGCGCTCCGCTCCTGACAGTTTTTTTCCGCTGTCGCCTCGCCGCAGAGGCGCCTCGGATGAGGCTGCCGTACCGATGCTCCATCTCGCGAAATCGAGGCAGAACAGATTCCACGCTCAGGGACTTGGCATCTCCGCCATAGACGCCAGCCAGCAGCGGCTCCACAATGTTATCCAGCATCGCATTCCCGAAGTGCCGGCGGACAAAGGCCGCAATCGATTCGTCGGTGTCCCGGGGCTTTGTGGGAGTAACAAACCACTCTGTGGCTACCATCAACTTGCCGCGTAAAGGAAGGAGGGGCGAAGAAAGAACCGGCCAAACACGCGTGGGCGTCAGAAGCATCACGCCTTCCGGAAGTGGAACGAGATTTCCGTTATAAAGAATGTAGGTTTGCCGCCCCTCGTCGTTCGACCCAACCAGCGAGTCCCCGAGCCCCAACTCGTAGCAAAGCGACGCAGCCTCGGGTTTCTCAGAGATAAAACTGTCCGGGCCCCCTTCGAGAACGAATCCTTCCAGCACGTCGGTGCGGATAACGCCGCCCAGCCGGTCGCTCCCTTCAATCAGGAATTCCGATATAGGAACACCCCGCGCGCGCGCCTGCGCAAGGGTGTATGCAGCGGTAAGGCCAGAGATGCCTCCGCCCACAATGGCAATGCGACGCAATGATCCCTCGTCAATTCTCACGCACACCTGCCAGCCGCGGTCTCTATTCGACTTGAAACAACGGAAGCCAGACTTCGGATGAAAAGAGGATTGTCATTAAGTGATTCTGACCTCACAACGGAAATCCCCCTCTTTTGTCCATACTCCCGGAAGACGATGTCAATATCGTAGAGGATTTCCACGTGGTCTGAAACAAAACCAATAGGAGCCAACACAATGTGCCGTTGCCCTTGCGCTGCGAATTCATCGATCAGTGATTCCACAGTCGGACCCACCCAGGGATCTGGAGCCATACCCTGGCTTTGAAAGGCAACCCGGTAATTTTCCAGCCTCATTGCTTTTGCCACCAAACGGGCGGTCTCCTTCACCTGGTCTTCGTAAGGGTCACCCTCCTCGATGGTTCTCACAGGAACACTATGCGCCGTGAAAACGACTGGGACCGCCTGCCTTGCTTCCTCTTCGGCACGCGTAAGGGCGCAGGAAACTCTCTCACAAAAGGCAGTGATCAGGCCGGGATGGTCATGCCAGCTATCCACAAATTCCACACGCAACCCCGGCGCAACCTTGTCCACTGCCTTTGCCAGATGGCTGTGGTAAAGGCCGATGCTGCTGCGCGAATTCTGCGGCGCAAGGCAGACAGCCACAGCCCGTTCTGCCCCGCCCTCGACCAGCCTTTGCACTGCGTCTTCAATGTAAGGCTTCCAATTGCGCATCCCGACGTAGACCGGTAATCCAAGAGTTCCCGCCAACGCCTCGGCCTGCTGCATTGTGATTTTCGTCAGCGGCGAACCTCCGCCGATTCCGGCGTAGCGTTCAATAATGTCCTGCACAGCCTGTTCCGGCAGACCGCGCCCGCCGCGCACATTCAGCAGAAATTCGGGAATGTCGCCAAGCCGCTCCGGCGCGCCGTGCCCCAGCAGGAGAACAGCCCAGCCCGAAGGTGCCGAAGATCCCGGGCTTTCACTCACCGCCATACCCTCCAGCCATCAAAAGCTTGTTCCGGCAGTTCCTCAGTTCCGCTGAGAACTCAACTCGTGAACCATCTTGACCAGTGCAATAACGTGTTCTTCGGGCGTGTCCGGCAGGATTCCATGGCCGAGATTGAAAATATGGCCGCACCGTCCTGCCGCCTGGGCCAGGATTTCCTTGACGCGCTTTTCGATGAAAGGCAAATCGGCGTAGAGCACGACAGGATCCAGATTCCCCTGCACGCCCACTTGGTCTCCCAGCCGGTCCCACGCCTTTCCGAGTTCAACGTGGAAATCGAGCCCGATGACGTCGCCGCCGGCATCCCGCATCTCTTCAAGAAACATCCCTGTACCCGTTCCGAAATGGATGATGGGCGTGCCTGGAGTTATTTCCTGCATCAGAAGCCGCGTGTAAGGAAGGACAAACCTCCGGTAGTCTTCGGGTCCCAGGCAACCGACCCAGGTATCGAAAATCTGCACCGCCTGAACTCCGGCCGAAATTTGAGCGTTGACGTACTTGGCAATTTCTCGGCCCAGACGCTCCATGAGAGCGCGCCACGCTCCTTCATCTCGATACATCAAGGTCTTTGTGTGGCGAAAGGATTTGGAAGCTCCGCCCTCAATCATATAGGAAGCCACAGTAAAAGGAGCACCCGCAAAACCGAGAAGCGGCAGGTCGTAAGGAAGCGCGGCACGAGTACGTCGGATAGCCTCATAAAGATAACCAAGAGATTCCTCCGGCTCGACAATCCGCAGCCGGTCCACATCGCTCGGTTCGCGAAGTGCCGGCCGGACAACGGGCCCTTCGCCTTTGTCATATTCAAGCTGGAGTCCCAGGGGTTCGATGATGAGCAGCAGGTCGGCAAAAATGATTGCCGCATCCACGCCAAGTTTGCGCGCCGCTGTTACGGTCACCTCAGCAACCAAATCCGGGTTCTTGCAAAGTTCGAGAAAAGGAACGTGCGCCCGCAGTTCCCGATATTCTTTCATGAAGCGCCCCGCCTGCCTCATCAGCCAGACTGGCGTGGCGTCAACCGTTTCGCGGCGACAGGCTTTCATAAACCGCGAATCTTTCCTAAGGTCGGCGGCGCGATCACGATCGTCAAGCGCGGGCTCAATAACCACTGAGGCACCGGCAGGCATTGCGCCGACACCATTAGGCCTGGCTGACGAACCCGACGTCGCCGCGCCCGAATCTTTCCGCCGAAGCAAATCAGGAGCACGGCGTGCAGCTTCAACTACAAGAGCGCCCATCTTGGGAGGAGCAGCCTCAACATCAACCGGAATATGTTGGGAGACAAGCCATTCGCTGCACGTTGGGCCGATCGAGCAGACAACTGAGCGCCGCAACGCTTCCACGAGTTTATCTCCGGCCCGTTGTTCACTCGCGACGTGAAGCACGTTTGCCACCTGAATGCGGCTGGTGAACAGGACAACACGTGCCCGCCCTTCAAGAATCGCATTAAGAGTCTCTTTTAACGGGCCGATGTCTTCCGGGAGGGCCCAGCGATAGACAGGTACCCGCAACGGCGTTACGCCGCGGGACTTTAACTCCTCGAGGAAAATCTCGTTGGCCACACCGTATTCCTGAACGGCCACTGTGGCACCTTGAAGAGTAAAGCTACGGGGATTCTCGTCCAGCTCCTGGAGGACTTCACGCCAGGTGTTCGGCTCCGGAGCAGTTATGGTGATACGTACACCGTACTCGCGTAGCACCTGTGCAGGTTTGGGTCCCCGCGCCACAACCGTTGTCGTTGAGAGGCCATGAACCACTTCTTCAATCGCGTAACGCGACTGAAGAGCTTCAAACAGGGTCCGGACACCAACGCCAGTCATGAAGATAACGCCTTGAATTTTTCCGGCAAGGAGCTTTTCCGCAAATTCGAATGCAGCCGGGTTATCTTCCAGCGGGATTTCCCTCATGCTGGGACCCATGCGCGGAATACCTCCGTAACGGGCAATAAGTGTGGCAATTTCCGCAGCTCTCCGGCTCTCGAAAGCCGCGACTTCGAGGCCTCCAAAGTTCGGTTTTGCGGCTTTTTCATTCATAATGTTCTTGGATTGTCTCCGATGTGCGACGCCGGCTCGGTATCAGTCTAACTGCTTTTCGAGATGTGTGCCAGAATCCTCTCCACCCCTTCCCGAAAAACCTCCTCTAGAGTCAGCAAGCTGATGACAAGATGGCCATCAGCAGGGAAATCGTAGAAATGGCCGGGGTGAACCAGAACGCCTTGCTTCGCCAGCAGACCCACCGCCCAATCCTCATCGCTCACTGCCGCGGACACTTTCAAAATCGCGTACCAGCCGCCCTCGGTTCTAAGACGCGAGACCACCGGACACGAGGGCGCCGCCCGGTCAAGCCAACACAAGTTGGAACGCAGTCGCTCCATAATCGCCGGCTGCACCTTTTTTCGATGTTCAAGAAGGGCAGGAAGGGCGTAGGAGACCGGAGCGCTTACGGAAAGGTACGTATCCGCGATCACCTCCGTGCGGTCCGTGGCGATCTCCGATTCCTCCTTGGGTCCGCTAATCACTACCCAGCCGAGTTTCATCTGGGGGAGTGCCGAGATCTTTGACAAACCGCTCAATGTAAATGTAAGACACGTAGAATCAGCAGAATGTGAAACAACGCGACTCGCGCCGGTCTCAATGGCATAATCAGCAAAGACTTCGTCCGCAATCAAGGCTGCGCGATTCCGCCGGCAGCATTCCGTCAGAAAGTCAAGTTCGCCTGGCCTGACGAATGAACCCGTTGGATTGTTTGGATGAACCACAATCATTGCCCTGGTGCGAGGTTCCCAGCGGTTTCCCACCGCGTCCTGGTCGATGCGCCATTCGCGATCGTAGCGCAGGGGGTAAGGGACAACTTCCACGTCGTTGATGCCGGCAAGGAAATCGAAAAGCGGATAACTCGGCTGCGGAATAAGGACCTTGTCACCCGGGTCTGCCAGAAGCCGAAAAATGTAAGTGTAGGCTTCGCTGGTGCTGGCGGTCAGGAAAACCTGTTCTGGGCGTACCGGCACGCCGCGGGCCGCATAATATTCGCACACGGCCTGACGTGCGCTAAGCGGTCCGCGCGGGTCGGGATCATAGGTCAGAGATTGCGGATCCTGGAGTGATGCGAGGATCTCGGGGTCAGCCGCAAAGCCGCAGCGGGTGGGGTTGGATTCCGTAAGGTCAAGGACACGCAGCCCCCGCAGACGGCACTCTTCGAGCTGCCGGGTGAGCCGGTTGGGTGCCAGAAGCCAGTCCGTACGCGATGAAAACATAACGCTCTTGTCGCGGTTTTACCGAGACTGGAGCAACCCCTGACTCCCGTCGTTCGCCGCCTGTAGCCGACGGCCCCCTCCCGGAAACCGCGATCGGCGGAGCCGCTCCGTTTATCTCTCCCCGCCCCCGAATGCCTTCAAGCCGGGGAATGTGTCTGGTCAGGCAGTTTCTTTGATGACCTCAAACAGGCCCAGCAACGATTCGCGGGTGCTCTCGACCTTGTTGCCATCGGGGCGCCGGTAATGGGTTTCAAGTGCCATGTCCCCCTCATAATGCTCGCGACGGAGCGCCTCAAATTGTCCCTTCCAGTCGATAAAGCCTCCACCGACGGGCGCCCACTCGAGTTTGCCGCCTGGTCCTTCCTTCACGTCCTTGATGTGCATGTGGGCAAACAAGCCCTTCACATGGTTATATCCGTTGGGATATGGAATCTCATGCAGCATAGCGGCATTGCCCGGATCCCAGTTTCCACGCAGGTGGGGGGAATTGACGTCCCTGATGATCCGGCCCAGCTCCTCGCCCGTCCCGATGTTGCACTCGTGCTCATTTTCGAGAATCAGCAGGATGTCATTTTCGCCGGCGAGCTTTGCCGCATTCGCCAGCCGGTCGCGCACGTAGGGATAGGCCTTTTCCGGTTGCGGCACGCGCCAATAGCTGAAAATCCGCACCTTTCGTGTTCCGAAGAATCTCGCCAGCTTGAACGATTCTTGCAGCAGATGATCGGTGTCCCGGTCAGTGAAGTCGGCGCGAAAGGTGTCACGTTTTTCCTTGCGCGCGGGCATTTGGGGCAGGTTGTACTTGAAAACAGGCGAGCCGATATCGGTAACTTTAAGGTGGTGCTGTTCGACCAGGCTTTTGGCCCGGTCGAGCTCGGACGGCGACAGGTTCATGATGTTCTTCTGCCACAGTTCGCGCAGTTCGCAGTAACCGAGAGAATAGTGCGAGATAAAATCAAGCGCCTGCTCAAGATTCTCGGAGATTTCGTCCGTGATGATTCCTAGTTTCCAGCCCATTGCTTTCGAGGTCGTCGCAGCCTTTAAGTATGCCACACTCGGACAAGCGGCTAGCGTAGCAGCCAAGAAACTCCGGCGGGTCAATGTTCCTCGCATTGATGCTCCCTCCACGGGTTGAGCGTTTTGACTTCAAGAGGACTGTGCCATATTACTCCAAAAGTTCTCGTTTGCAACCGGTAGGTTGATTCTGTGTCATTAGCACATCAAATGTCCGGTTGAATTAGCACGTGATCTGTCCGCTGAAGGCGGCGAGGAGTATCGGGCATTCTGTGGGAAAGGAGGCAGAATGCGACGATACTCGGAAGCCGCCTGGGAGCGGGCGATGAAGGTTCAGGAAGTGATTTTACGGGCGATGACGAAACGGATCACGTGGTGGCAAGCGGCGGAGATCCTGGGGATTTGGGACCGGAGCATGCGGCGCTGGAAGCGGCGGTACGAACAGTACGGCTACGACGGGCTGTTCGACCGTCGGCGCGGCAGGCCGAGTCCGAGGCGGGTGCCGATGGAGGTAGCCGAGGAAGTGCTGCGACTCTATCAGGAGAAATATGCAGACTTCAACGTGCGGCACTTTTACGAGAAGCTGCGGGAAGAGCACGGCATGGAGCTCAGCTACACGTGGGTGAAGCTAGTGTAGTGTCCAATACATAGCTGGACAATGGTGGGGATTCGGTTTATGCTTGGGCATGTTCCGAAAACTTCCCGTATTGGTTATGAGTCCCACTCAACAGCAACAAATTCAACAGTGGCTGAG
>JAKAWN010000069.1 GCA_021827245.1 Acidobacteriota bacterium
TTGTCAATTCTTCACATCTTTGCGCTGGCCGGGAAAGTAGGCGTATATCAAACCGTATTACCATTTTGGTTTGTAGCTCCGAATCTTCGGATCCTCGCCGTCATCAATATTCATGCTGGTCTGAACGCAATAAGGCTCCTGTGGAGGTCTGAACCCAATGGGTGAGATACTAATTCAGCCCTTTCAACTCTCCTTCAACTCATCCTTCAACGTTGGCTTTCACGGTTCCCGCGTCACCTCGGATAGCGGCCCGATTCACGTGCGTGAAGTCGACGAGCGACTCGCGTTCGGAGATTTGATCGAGGAGCATCTGACGGACTTACGCCCTGTGAAGGGCCGCATTTCCCCCTCACCGACCTGCTGCGGCAGTCCTTGACCAACGCAGGGCCTGGCAGCCATCTCTGAAAGCGCGATGCCGTGTCAAGGTGATTTTTAGAGAGACCGCGCCGCGGGCAGGCCGCGTGACGCGCCCGTCCGGGTGCGGAGTGATCTTCATTCTGCCGCCGCGTGGCACGCGGCCTGCGGCGGCGCCTTCCAGTTCTGGCTTTTCGTTCTGCCGGCCGCGCCCTCTTACCGGCCCACAGGGCGCGGGCGGCCGTTTCCCGGTAAAAGGTTTTCGAGTCATCTCTTCAGGGTCAGAGCCCTCAGGCGGTTGTCCGGGAGCAGGTCCTCATCACGACGCGGCCTTTAATGGCCCATGGCTACCTCAGGTTGTCCTGCTCCCCAGCTTTGCGCACGCCAGGCGTGACGCCCTTCCCAGCGCGCGGCCTGATAGTGGGTGCCCGATCTCAACACTCCGTAGACGCAGTGGGCCAAGGCCCGAGCCACCGCCGCCTTGGCCACATTGGGCGGCTTGGTACGCCGCAGCCGCCGATAGCGCCACGCAGAAGGATTGACGCCTTGCACGGCGCTGTTGGCCGCCGCCACCAGCGCCCACCTCAGCCACGCCGAGCCCTGATGCGTGATCCCGCCGCGGATGGTGACCTCTCCGCTCTCATACAGGCTCGGCACCAGTCCCGTGTAGTTCACCAGCGCCCGCGCCGAGCGGAAACGCTCCAGCCGCCCGATCTCGCTCCAGACGAGCGGCGCCAGAACCTCTCCAATCCCTGGTATCGTCCGCAACCGCGCCACTTCCGGAAATCCTCTCCCCGCCGCCCGCAGATGGCGTTCCGCCTGCTCGATCTCCTGGCCGAGGTCATCATGCACGCGCAGCAATTGCTCCACGCTCTCCCTCGCCGCCTCCGGCAGCGATTGCGCCCCCAGCCAGTTCCGTCCCGCCTCACCAAACAAGTCCGTCACCGGCGATCGCAAGCCGTGCATCTGCAGCACGCTCTGCACCCGGTTCTTCACCTGCGTCCGCATCACCGCCAGCCAGCAGCGCGGCCGCGCCCGCAGCCGCAAGGCCCGAATCTCCGCCGGCGGAAACCACGCCTCCGGCAACGGGTCCCGCTCCCGCACCGCCAGCTTCCGCGCCAGCCGCCGCGCGTCCAGCCGGTCGTATTTCTGCTTCCGCAGGCTCTCCACCCCCGCCGTGTGCACCCAGTGCGAC
Organism: Acidobacteriota bacterium; assembly: GCA_021827245.1. Next base: position 1,550 of record JAKAWN010000069.1, read on the forward strand.
CGATCTCGCCACCCCTCCTCTTCCAGCACGCTCATCGCAAAATATCCGCTCGTCGAAACTTCCACGGCCATCTCCGCCTCGGCCGGCAACTGCCGCAGCAGCTTCTTCCACCCCTCCCGCGTGTTTTCCATCGGACCAAAGCACCGCAGCTCCCCGTCTTCCCGTTCGATCGCTATCGTGCATTGCCGCTTGTGTACGTCCACTCCCACCGCTATCATCGTCTGGCCTCCTCAGAAGAATTTACTTTCTTCTTTCCCAAGGACCCAGTTTACCTGGGCCCGAGGAGGCATCGCGCTTTCATAACATCACAGTCAGTGCATTTGTGACTGTGGGTTCCTCGCGCCCAAGAGGGCCGATGGAGAGGCCTATCCGTGATGTTACGAGATGGTGACGTTTCCTCCGGTCCGGATAAACTGGGCCAGTCGTAGAACCAAACGAGGAGGCTACCAGCTCCGGTTTGTTGAGTCCGATGGGCCCCCGCCGGACTCCAGCGGGGGATTGCCAAGTCTGATTTGCCAGCCTTCTCGCGGGGAGGGCTTTTCGCTTTCCGGCGACCCTCAGGCCGCGTTCTCAACAACTGCACGCAGCGCAAAAACCGCGCCACCGCGGTCACCGAGTACTGCCCTGCCGCCGATAGGCACTGACCAGCAACGCCACCGTAATTGCAACGTAGAGGACGCCCGTGACGCCCTCCAGCCCCGCCAGCATACGGACCTCGCCGTGAACCGGAACGACGTCGCCGTAGCCGATGGTCGCGAGGGTCACCAGGCTGAAGTACAGAAGTTCACTCTGGTGTTGGGTCTGAGCAACGCTGCTGCGCAGGAAAGCGCCGGGATAGATGGCTTCCATGGTCATATAGAGGGCGAACCATTGCATTCCCAGCAACAGGTAAATGCTGGCTGCGGTATAGAGGTGCGCGTTGCTGACGAAGCGGGCATTCTTAAGGTAGGAGAAAAGTCCGGTCACGGTAAGTGCGAAAAATAGTGCCAACAGCGCCCATTTGAGGCCCAGCAGTAATCGAATGGGCCATTCCCAACCCGCCAGGGTAAGAACAAATATCGCCGACGCCAGTAAAGACCCCGGCCACATCCAATGTCTTTTCTCCGCCAGCCTGACGGTCGCCAGGCCGACCGGCGTGAACAACAGGAACCCCAGCACCAGGCGTCGAAAGCCGCCATGATCCAGAACCGGATACACCAGAATGACCAACAGCAGGGATAACAGGAGCAGTAAATTCAGTTGGGTGTGTTCCTTTTCCTGCATGAAACATCACCGTCTTCAGCGCAGCGATTCCCCCTGCCGGCGTTCTTACCGCCCAGTGCCGACGGCAGGCGCCGCCCGGCAGCTCTGACTTTGGCTTCTCAGGGCAACATACCTTTCTTCCCGCACAGCCCGTAACTGTCAAAAGTAACAGGCATCCGGGATCACCTGGCACGCAACACCTCATGGAGTCGCGGCGCCGGTTTTGTGCCGCGGCCTTTGGGTGTATGATATTGGTCCGTATCGCACGTTCACCGCGTGCTCACTACGCACCGAACCTTTTTTGTAACGGTGAATCTTCGCCGCGCGCTCGCGGCTGGCGCGTCTACAAGGTCGTCAGTTCCGTCAAGTAAAGTCTGGGCTATCGGTCCCTGTTTTCTCGCCATGAAACGGTGGGCCATGTTCCACGACACATCTATTCGATCCCGCCCGGGGGCCATTGCTCGCATCATTTATGATTCTGTCCCTCCTCGTGATTTTCGAGTGTCATCTGGGCAATCAATCGCGCCAGGGTTTGGATCGCCAGGGCTTGCTCTTCCTCGGGCAGGGTTTCCCAAGGGTGGGTATGGTTGAGCAGCAGATCGAAAAGGTTTCGATTTTTTTCTCGCGAAAGCGCTCTCGTTCGTGGGCAGGGAGTTGCCATCCTCGCGAGTTGCACGAGCGAGGCGACTGGGGGTTGCCGCGGGAAGTGTCGAGATGGGTAGAGTAGGCGAGGCCAGATCGTTTCAATCGGCGGGGACCCGAGTTCTACTGCCGTCCGGCAAGACGAGCAGAAGAAGCCATTGGTCCCAAGGGCATTTGCTCTTCAAACCCGGTTCCTACGCTTGGTGGGCGGAAAAAGGGTGTAAAGATAGTCTCGTTTGTTTTTTTGGGTGCTTCGTACCACCCGCTGTGTTATCATGATCCCAGTTAAAATAAACAGTTTAAACCTGCCTGGATATCGGGAGGTCTGAAGTGAAGCTTCCCCCCGAACAGCATCCCAAGGGACCGTTCCGCATTGACAAGTCAAGGATCCTTAGCAGAATGCTATTGGCACTTTGCTTTGCTGCACTGTCAGCGAGACTCTATGCCTTGGTCGGAGCCCAACGGCAAAAAGAAGAGTGTGTGCTCGTACTGTGCGCGGCTGTAAACGTTGTCGAACTCTTTTCGGAATCTGATAAGCTCTCGCAGTCCACGCTTGAGGCCTCTCAAGTCAAACACGTTAAGTTCAATCCGGACTTCTTGAACCTGACGCGGTTAAGCACTCCTCGGTGTGAAAAAGCGCTGCACGATTATCTAGTCGCAAGATATTCTTCCCAAAAGATCGATCCGGTCATGACTGTGGGCATGCCTCGCCAGCATCAACTCTGGGACATCAGTGAAGGACGTCGGCAAGCTGGAAGCCTTCTTCAGATCCGGCGACCCTCCTTTTGGGTTCGTCACAACCGGCTGGTCATTGAGGTGATTCTGTTGATTGCTGCCGAGAGCATTGTCATCATGCTCCTGCTTATTCAGCGTAGAAAACGCAAGCTCGCGGAGGTTAGTTTGCGCAGGAGCGAGGCACGCTACTCTGCTTTTGTGGCCAACAGCTCCGAGGGGATCGCCCGATTTGAGGCGAACGAACCTATGCCCATCTCGCTCCTTTGGGACAAACAAGTCGATTATCTCCTCCAGCATTTCCATCTAGCGGAGTGCAACGACGCCTTTGCGCGGATGTACGGCTTTGACACATCCCAGGATATTGTCGGGGACCGGTTGGAGAACATGCTCCAATCCGCAACGGCACATAATCTGGAGTTTTTGCACGCGTTTGTCCGCTCGGAATATAAGCTCTCAAATTACATGAAACAGGAACGAGACCGGCAAGGCGTCGTCCGCTGGTTTGAAAACCGCGCAACAGGAATCCTCGAAGACGGCTGCCTTGCCAGAATATGGGTTGTGCAGAGAGATATTTCCGATCGGAGACAGGCCGAAGAGGCTCTTAAACAAGAGGTGGCATTTAACAAATTGATGAACAGTCTGCTTCACAGCCTCTCGATCTGCGCCTCGACGGAAGTCGATGCATGCGTGGAGAAGGCCTTGCAGGGGATTGCCGAATTCGTTGGAGCCGATCACGCCTTTGTTATCGAGTTTCAAGCAGACAAGACCGGCTGGAGCATCACACACGAGTGGTGTGGGCTACACGTGACGCCCAAGCGGCATCAATTTCAATCCGTGCCAGTGGGCACGATGCCACATCACGAGCGGCTGTTGCTCGATGGCGATATCGTCAGGGTGGACTCGCCCGGCGACTGCTTCCTGGACGCGGTCGAAGAGCAGCGGCTTCAGGAGAATGAGGGATACGTTTCATCCCTTATCGTGCCAACCAAGATTATGGGGGGGATTTTTGGCTGCATCGGGTTGCATACCCATGCCCGACCCGTATCCTGGTCGGACAACGATGTCGCCTGTTTACAGATGGTTGGAGATACCGTCGCCACTACACTGCAACGCCAAAAGTCCATTCAGGCGCTGCGCAAATCCGAGGAAAAGTTCTCGATGGCTTTCCACGGCAGTCCCGTGGGAATGACAATCCTCTATCTTTCCACAGGGCGGTACCTCGAGGTGAATAAGGCATTCCAGCGGAATACCGGATATCGCGTTGACGAAATCCTCGGCCGTACTCCGGAGGAACTTGGAATCTATACGAACCCTGTTGGTATGGAGCTGGGCAATCCGGCAACGGCCCACGCGAGCTTCCAGGGGAGGGAAATTCAATATCAGACTAAGTCGGGTGAGCCTCGTGTTGCGCTCTTGTCAATAGAAAAGATCGAATTCGATGGGGAAACTTGCGTGTTACACGTGTTTGAAGACGTCACCGAACGTAAGCGCATCGAAAGTAACCTGCGCGAATTGGGGATGCGAATGTTGATGGTCCAGGAAGAAGAGCGCCGGCACGTTGCGCGCGAACTCCATGATGATTTCAGCCAGCGATTGGCGTTGGTGGCAATCGATCTAGAGCAACTGGCCCTACGGCCTCCGACAACAAAAAAGGACTGGATCAACCATATTCGCGCATTGTTGTCCCAGACTCAAGAACTCAGTTCTGACATCCACCGCCTTTCCCACATGCTTCATCCCTCAAGATTGGAAGAGCTGGGGCTGGTAGCAGCAGTCCGCTGTTATTGCCGAGAACTCCTGAAGCAAGCACAGTTGAGGGTTGAATTTTGCGATGACAATGTTCCACCGCGCCTTCCTCGAGAGATTGCACTGTGCCTCTACCGCATCGTGCAAGAGAGCTTGCGTAACATAATCAAGCACAGCGGCGCCAAAACGGCTGTCGTGGAGTTGAAGGGAAAATCTGAGGAGGTGCAGCTCAAGATTTTTGATTCCGGGAAGGGCTTTGACGGGGAAACTGCCAAAAAAAACAGAGGGCTAGGTTTGATTGGCATGCATGAGCGGGTGCTGGCTGTGGGCGGCGAAATATCAATCTGGTCACGTCACGGCGCAGGGACCCGCGTGGAGGTGCGAATTCCCATACCTTCATCGGCCCACGAAGAACATCCTGCAGTATCGTCTGGAGCCGATGCTTAGGACTCTTTCCGAGGGGGATTGTATGAGCCGGACAACCGTTTTACTTGCTGATGATCACAACCTGTTGCTGGAAGCTTTCAAGGGTCTGCTGGAACCTGAATTTGAAGTCGTGGGAGCTGTGGCTGACGGTCGAGCTCTGCTGGAGCAGGCCCGGACATTGAAGCCTGATGTCATCGTAGTAGACATCACTATGCCGCTCCTTAACGGACTGGATGCGGCCCGGCAGATCCAGGAGATGTCGCCTCGCCCCAAACTGATCTTCCTCACTATGAATCCGGATCCGGACGTGGCAAATGAAGCGTTTCGCATAGGCGCATCAGGCTATCTGCTGAAGACTTCGGCCGCTTCGGAGTTGATCAAGGCCATACGTGCTGCCGTGCACGGAATGAAATATGTCACTCCGGTGATGAAACGGGAACTCGAGGTAGCATTCATCGAAAATCCTCATAGGGACAAAGTACCGCATACGCTCAGTACGAGGCAGCGCCACGTCTTGCAGTTGCTGGTGGAAGGCCGCCCGATGAAAGAGATTGCGGAAATTCTGGACCTGGCTCCTCGGACCATTGCATATCACAAGTACAAAATGATGGCGGACCTTCGCCTGAAAAGCACTGCTGAATTGATCCAGTTTGCCCTCAAAAACAAAATCATCCCTGGCTAAGACCGATATGCACAAAGCTAGGAAGGCCCCTGATTGTTTTGACAGTTGCAGTGTCCTCCCGGAAAAGCGAGGATCACAAGGGATTCAGTTCATAGAGATAATACTTGGCGGGGTCATTGATTGTGTACATTACTCGAGAAAGCCCAGGGCCTGAGCAAACCCGGATTCGAGTACTTTTGGCGGATGATCATGAGGACATGATCAAGCGAGCTAAGGCGGTACTGGAACCAGAGTTTGAGGTTGTCGGGTCCGTTAGAAACGGTCAGACTCTCGTGCACGCGGCAGAGGAATTGAGGCCGGATGTTCTGGTGGTTGACATCTCGATGCCCTTGCTTAACGGCATCGAAGCGGTCAGGCGGATTATGAGTTCTGGCTGTAAGGCGAAGGTTATCTTCCTGACTGTGCATGAAGACCCCGATATGGTATCCCTGTGCATGGAGGCCGGCGCCCTTGGCTTTGTCGTGAAGTCCAGTCTTGCCTCGGATCTTATTCGAGCCATTCGACTTGCTTTGGTTAGTCGCACATTTATTTCCCCAACCGTACCTTGGAACGGCCGGGCATGAATCCTCGCAGTCCCCGCAGCAAGCCACATCACATAGCACAAACCACTTGGACAGCTGAGTCAGGAGTTCACGTTCGGCTGTCAGTTTTGACAGTTGTGGCTAATGGAAACCACCTCTATACGTAGGAGTGAGGAAATGGCGCTAGCGCACAAAGCAGAACACGACTTGCTGGAAAACTGAGGGCCGACATCCACGGTGCGTTACTCGATGAGTCCGACGAAACGTTCCAAGCATGACAAGCATTAGAGCAACGCCAGCGTGACTGCGAAGTCCAAACCGGCAGCTTACTGATCGTGGCGGCCGTCGGCTTCACCCTGTTTCGCCTCTCGGATCGCATTCATAGCGTGGTGATGTCGCGAATGGCCTTCCGCCAGTTTGCAGAGGCTGAGCAGAGGAACGCAATACGGGCAATGGTCTTGCCCTCTCGTACGGGAGAAAGGATGCCATCGATTTCAGCCTGTGAGCAACTCAACACATCGCGGCCTATAAGGCAAGCCTATCGAAACAGGTGGCCTCGCCAGAGACGGTGTTGGAAATCCCCAGGATCGGTTGGGAAGGACCTATTTTCGACGGAAGACGCAATAAAGCTGAAAACACCAATACATGATGAGACCTACAGGCTAGATCGGATTTGAATCGTGAAGCCAGACGCAGGGTGTTCCGGACCTCCGAAGATATACCCTTTACCTACGGGCCATCTGGGTACGCGCGCTCTTGCATGTGAAGGATAGTTTCTGCGCATGCTTAGAGATTCTTAAACGGACTGAAGATGCCCTTGGGCCTTGTTCTAAGGATGGGAACTTGGTAGGGGAGAAAGACGCCAGCCATGAGGGCGTGTGTTAATCGGAGTCAGACAGGTAGGCACCTTTGCATGAGGGGAATGGTGGCGGTCTTTATGATCGGGATTGCATGCGCGACATGGAGCGGAAGCTTCTCGGCTCAGGAGGCCGACCAGCTGTCTTTCGCGACTCCGGAGGAAGCGGCGCAGGCCTTGGCAGACGCTTGTCTTGCTGACGATGTTGGCCGATTGATTTCGATTCTGGGTCCCGCCGGGCGCATGCTAATCTCCTCCGGCGATGAAGTGGCCGACAAGGCCAGCCGGGAACGCTTGGCAAGAGCTTTCCGGGATCATCATCGGATAGTTCCGGAAGGAGAGAACAAACAGATCCTCCACCTCGGAGTGGAGGATTGGGCAGTCCCCGTTCCACTTGTCAGGAGGGAAGGCGTCTGGAAATTCGATGTCATGGTAGGGAGAGAGGAACTACTGCACCGCCGTATGGACAGCAATGAGGCTTCCGCGATCAGTACCTGTCGGCTTTACGTCGAACTCCAGAATCAGTATTCCCATATGTTCTACGATCGGAACACCTTCGCGAGGCTTTACGCACAGAAATTCATGAGCGATCCTGGCAAACGCAACGGCCTGTACTGGGAAGTGGAAGGGCTTGGAGAAAGAAGTCCGGCTGAAACGCTCGTGCAGCTTGCCATCCAGGAAGGTTACGCGAGCCCCGGGAAACGGCCCCAGCCCTTCCACGGTTACTACTTCAGAATCCTGACAGCGCAAGGCAAGGATGCCCCTGGCGGCGCAAAAACCTACTTTGACACATCCGATACCGGTTTATTTGCCGAAAGGAAGATGACCGGAGGGTTTGCTTTGGTAGCTTTCCCGGCGAAATATCAGGCGAGCGGAGTTATGTCTTTTATCATCAATAAGGATGGAATCGTTTACCAGAAAGATCTTGGGGAACAAACGGGAGTTTTCGGGCGCGAAATGACCGAATACAACCCGGATAGCACCTGGGAGCGGGTACACTAGATTGTGACAGCAGGAATGGCGCAGACAAGGCTGCGGGTGAGAACAGTGCTGTCGCGCTCGACGAATTTCATGGGGGAACGGTATCAGCTCCGCCACATCCCAGGACCGCGACGAAAACTCCTATCAAAGTAGTCTACATGCGGAACATCAGGGAGACTTTTTAGGGCGTGTTCAATGGCTCGCAAAATGTACGGTCAACCTTCAGAATGTTCCCGCTGAAGTTTTCAATTGTATGCACTACTGAAGAAAACTAGGGGCCTAAGGAAACCAGTTTCTCTCTCAGTTTGGCAGATCACCATCAGGCCACGTTGTAGTGAGTTAATCGATTAATCAGTGCCCCCTGAAGAGCCGCGGGGCCTCCTCGCATGAGTTCGGAGCAGTGCACACGTGTGTCCGTTGAAACCAAAGGACTCCCGATCACATGTGATGCCTGGCTTCGGCCTTGTTTCGAGAGACTGCACGAACTTATGTCTGTTTTGGCGGATAGTGCTTCAGAAGCTTCGTTACAGCCTTCTTAAGATTCTTCTGCTGCTTTTCGGGTTTTGCTTTCGGGTCGATGGTCTTGCTCATGAGCCCGCGCCACACCAGCCCTTTGTTTTGGGTCTCATACATATCCAGCACCAGTTGGCCGACATAGATTGTATTGGTCGTGCCATGAACGGTTGAGCTGCCCGCTGCACCATACCAACCGCCTCCCCAACCCGGCCCGGCACCCCATCCCGTTGAGTAACTGTTGAATTCCCTTTCTGTTCTAATGGCCCCCTGATAGCCGATGTACAGATCGGCAGGGTCGGAATCGACTTTAGTGAGCCCCTTGGTAGCCAATTCGGCATCGATCGCGCTCTTGATCTGCTGGTCCATCAGATTATCAACGGGTTCGGCGCCCTTGATGGTAACCCACCGATAGGTCTTAAACTTCGAAAAGTCGGCATTCTTGTCGAAGTTATAGCGCACATCCTGGGCGAGCGCACTGCTGACCGAAATGGCAAGCAATGCCAGGACGAAAAGAGTGAGCCTTTTCATCGGCGTTTTCTCCTTTTTCGGGAATTTGACAGTTGGCTCTCCTCTGACACCCATTTCCCTTGCTGCCACCAAACCTGCGTCAGGTGCCAAACCACAGGAGTACCAACACAATTCAACGCTAACCAAGCTAAGAGGTTGTTGCTACTGGCAATTCTTACAGTGACGGTTTGCCGTCTTCCGAATCGGGGTGTCATGCGCCCCAGCGCCCTTCCTAGAGCAGGGCATCGCGCCATGGATTCTATTCATCGCCGCAAATCCCGGGAACTTGGGAAGTAGAGGCAAAGACGGGTGCTTGGTCGAGTTGACTGTAAATAATGACAGTTGAAGCGCCAGCGCGGCTCACTTAATGTCAACGTGGTGCCTAACCATCGGGCGGGGGTCTCTAGCTGCGTTCAGTTGATCCGCGTCCGCGGCGGAGTGGCGGCGTAAAGACTGACATTTTCGTCCGGTACCGGGCAAGCGAGGGAAAGACCGTGTCGGTCCTGACAGGCACGAAACAGATGGAGGAGTCATGGCAACCGTTGTTAACAATACAAAGACGACAATTCACGGAACCCGTGAGGTTACCCCACACCGACTTTCTGATGAAGAACTCCACAAGATAGACGCTTATTGGCGAGCCTGCAAATATTTGGCTGTCGGAATGATCTATCTGCGTGCCAATCCGTTGCTATGCGAGCCTTTGAAAGACGAACACGTTAAAGATCGTCTGTTGGGCCATTGGGGTTCGAGTCCCGGCTTGAGCTTCGCCTATGTTCACCTCAACCGCCTGATCAAGAAATATGACCTTAACGCCATCTTTGTGGCCGGTCCGGGTCACGGGGCGCCAGGCGTTCTGGCTCCTGCCTATCTGGAAGGCACCTATTCCGAGATTTATCCGAACAAGGGCGAGGACGAAGAAGGAATGCGAAAGTTCTTCAAGGAATTCTCCTTCCCCGGTGGCATCGGTAGTCACTGCACGCCGGAGACTCCGGGTTCTATCCACGAAGGAGGCGAGCTAGGCTATAGCATCTCCCACGCTTTTGGCGCGGCCTTTGACAATCCGGATTTGCTCGTGGCGGTCATGGTGGGCGATGGCGAATCGGAGACGGGACCACTGGCCACTTCATGGCACTCCAACAAGTTTCTGAATCCCATCCGCGACGGCGCTGTTCTGCCCATCCTTCATCTGAACGGCTACAAGATTAACAATCCGACCATCCTTTCGCGCATCTCCCATGAGGAATTGGAGAATCTGTTCAAGGGCTACGGCTGGAACCCCTATTTTGTGGAAGGGTCAGATGTCGAGTACATGCATCAGGCAATGGCCTCGACGCTCGAAGACTGCGTGCTGGAGATTCGCCGCATTCAGCAGGAGGCTCGATCCGACGGTAAGGCCACCCGGGCGCGCTGGCCCATGATCGTCTTGCGCAGCCCGAAGGGGTGGACCGGACCCAAGGAAGTAGATGGCCACAAAGTGGAAGGCTTCTGGCGCGCCCATCAGGTGCCGCTTGCAGCAGTGCACGGCAGCCCAGCCCACCTGAAACAACTGGAAGACTGGATGCGCAGCTACAAGCCGGAGGAGTTATTTGGCGAAAGCGGACGTCTGATTCCAGAACTCAAGGAGCTTGCCCCAACAGGTTCGCGGCGCATGAGTGCCAATCCTCACGCAAATGGCGGCCTGGTGCGTAAGGCATTGCGGTTGCCCGACTTCCGCGATTACGCCGTCAAGGTGGAAAGAGCCGGACAGGCCTCGGTTGAGAACACTCGCCCGCTTGCCCTATTTCTGCGCGACACCATGCGCCAGAACACTCACAACTTCCGCGTCTTCAGTCCTGATGAAAACACATCGAACAGACTGGATGCAATCTACGAAGCAAGCAAGAAACTGTGGCTTGCCGACTATCTGCCCGAGGATGCCGACGGCGGTGAACTGGCCGCGGATGGGCGGGTGCTTGAGATGCTTTCCGAACACACCTTGGAGGGTTGGTACGAAGGCTACGTTCTCACGGGCCGGCATGGATTGTTTTCAACCTATGAAGCTTTCGTTCACGTCATTGATTCCATGTTCAACATGCACGCCAAGTGGCTTGCCTTGTGCAAAGAACTGGCTTGGCGCGCCCCTTTGCCCTCAATCAACCTGCTCATCACCTCGACCGTGTGGCGGCAGGATCATAACGGCTTCACTCACCAGGACCCCGGATTCCTCGACCTGGTGGTCAACAAGAGCCCGAATGTCTGCCGCATTTACCTGCCACCCGATGCGAACAGCCTGCTCTCTGTCGCCAACCACTGTCTGAACAGCACGGGTTACATCAATGTAATTGTCTGCGACAAGCAAAAGCACCTGCAGTACTTGACCATGGAACAGGCGATCGTGCATTGCACTAAAGGCATCAGTATCTGGCCGAGAGTCAGCAACGACGAGGGTACGGAGCCCGATGTGGTGATGGCGTGTGCGGGCGACATTCCCACCCAAGAAGCGATAGCGGCAGTAGTGCTGCTGCGTGAGCATTTTCCCAACCTGAAGATCCGATTTGTGAATGTGGTTGATCTCTATAAACTCGTGCCTTCGACCGAGCATCCGCACGGCCTTTCAGACAGAGACTTCGATAGCCTGTTCACCGTGGACAAACCCGTGATCTTCAACTTTCACGGCTATCCGTGGTTGATCCATCGCCTGACCTATCGGCGGACCAACCACAAGAATATCCACGTGCGGGGTTACAAGGAAAAGGGCAACATCAATACACCCCTTGATCTGGCTATCCGGAATCAGATCGATCGCTTCAGTCTGGCGATGGACGTTATCGACCGGGTACCCTCACTGCACGTGGCTGGCGCCCACACCAAAGAAATGCTGCGGAACAAGCAGATTGAGTGCCAGAACTACGCCTACGAGCACGGAGTGGACAAGCCGGAGATCGAACAGTGGACCTGCCCTTGAGTAAGCGTGAACGGATTCCGTGACGTATGGATATAAGTTGAATTCTTGAGGCAAGGTCAGCTACACCTGAGTGCATGGTTCGCGGCCAGCGTCCTGCCAACGACGACTGAGGGACATTCTATGGAAGGCTAAGTCACCTTCAGAGAGGGGACGACGATGGGCACTCCCAAACTGAGGACTTCTGTGGCACCAATCAAATCCGAGGTCTTTTCAAAGCTACTCAAACAGTACGGCTGCGGACCTATAGAGTTCTCGGGGACAGATAGCGCGTTTTACGAACGCCACCTCATCTTCGATGATGTCATCGACGTGGCAGCGGCCGGCCCACGCGACCAATTTGAGGCGATGGCCCGTTCTGTGAGAGATGTCCTTTCGCAGCGATGGCTACTTACGGAGAAGACGTACGAACACGTAAATCCCAAGCGGGTCTACTACCTTTCAATGGAGTACCTCATTGGCCGCTCTCTGGCCAACAATGTCACAAACCTTTTGCTCGAGCCTCTCGCCGAACATACCGTAAGGCAAAAGGGAATCGACCTGATTCCCCTACTCGAGCAGGAACCAGATGCGGGGCTGGGAAATGGGGGGCTGGGACGATTGGCAGCCTGCTTCCTCGACTCCATGGCCACAATGCAACTGCCGGCCATGGGCTACGGTCTCCGGTACGAATATGGCATCTTCAAGCAAACCATTCAGGATGGCTGGCAGCGCGAACAGCCTGACAACTGGCTCCGGTACCAGGACCCTTGGGAGGTCGCGCGACCGTATGAAGCGGTTGAGGTCGGAGTAAACTGCTCATTCGAGATGCACGAGGGAAGGCTGCACCCAGTCCCGGGTCAGCCTTCTAAGGTGTTTGGAATTCCCTTTGATCGTCCAGTTGTGGGCTACGGCGGCAAGACCATCAATACGCTTCGCCTCTGGGCCGCGGCCGCGCCCGATTACTTTGACTTTCAGCGATTCAGTGGCGGGGATTTTATTGCAGCCCTGGCGGGAACGCTGGCGGCCGAATCTCTGACACGAGTCTTGTACCCTGACGACACCACGAGCCAGGGGCAGGGGCTCCGCTTTATGCAGGAGTGTTTCCTGGTGGGTTGTTCGCTCGCAGATGTCGTACGCCGGTTCCGCCGCAGCAATAGAGATTGGAACACCTTCCCTGAAAAAGTCGCCCTTCAACTCAACGACACCCATCCCGCAATGGCGGTGCCCGAGTTGATGCGCATTCTGCTGGATGAAGCAAACCTCGGATGGGAGCAGGCATGGGACATTACTCAAAGGACTCTGGCATATACCAACCATACGCTTCTGCCCGAAGCTCTCGAAAAATGGCCGCTCATCTGGATTCAAGCCATGTTGCCACGCCATCTGGAGATCATCTTTGAGATTAATCACCGCCTGCTGGATACCGTTCGCGCCCACTTTCCCGGCGATGGAGGACGAGTCGATCGCATGAGTCTGGTTGAGGAAGGCGATCATCGCAAGATTCGCATGGCCAACCTGGCGATTGTCGGCTCCCACAGCACCAACGGGGTCGCTGCCCTTCATTCCGAATTGCTGCGCACGATGACGGTCAGAGATTTTGCCGAGATGTTCCCCGAACGGTTCAACAATAAGACGAATGGCGTAACGCCGCGGCGCTGGTTGCTGCTTGCCAACCCGGCGCTCGCGGGGGCGATCACCGATGCCATTGGCGACGCATGGGTCACCGACCTCCGCCAGTTGAGCAGACTTAAGCCGCTGGCCGATGACGGCAGATTCCGCGACACCTTCCGCAGGGCTAAACGCGAAGCGAAAGTACTATTCGCTGATTGGCTCAAAACAACATCCGGCCAGGTTATCGATCCCGACACTATCTTCGATTCCCAGGTCAAGCGCATTCACGAGTACAAGCGGCAACTGCTCAATGCCCTGCGAATCGTAGTGCTTTACAACCGTCTGCGCGAAAACCCGGACCTCGAAATGTTGCCACGCACGTTCCTGTTCGCTGGCAAGGCGGCGCCCGCTTATCACCTAGCCAAGTTGATTATCAAATTCATCAACAACCTGGCCGGAACCATCGACGGCGATCCGGTGGTGCGTGGCCGGCTCAAAGTCCTGTTTCTGCCGGACTACTGCGTTTCAGTAGCCGAGCGGCTGATCCCCGCCACCGAGGTTTCGAATCAAATCTCCACGGCCGGCTATGAAGCCAGCGGAACAAGCAACATGAAGTTCATGATGAACGGTGCATTGACCATTGGAACGCGCGATGGCGCCACCATCGAAATGGCACAGGAAGCTGGTGAAGAAAACTTCTTCCTGTTCGGACTTACCGCCGAGCAGGTGGCCGGCAGCCGCGGCTGGTACAACCCGCGATGGCACTACGATAACGAGCCTGAGACCCGTGCGGCATTGGACCTTATATTCTCCGACTACCTCAGCCGGAATGAACCGGGCGCCTTCACTCCACTGCGCGAAATGTTGCTGGAACACGGCGACTACTACATGCACCTGGCGGACCTTAAGTCCTATCTCGACGCGGATCAACAACTCCTGAACCTGTACGCCGATCCAGACGCTTGGGCGCGTAAGGCAATCCTGAATGTAGCGGGCTCCGGCAAGTTCTCAAGTGATCGGACCATTGCCGAATATGCGGCCGAAATCTGGAAAGCGGAGCCCTGTCCGGTGCCATAGAGCGACGGCCAGAGATTGGCGGGCTGAAGGCAATTGTCGCTTGCACTGTAGTCAGGAGATGCTCTCCACATCTGCTTTCCGATGTCTTCGCGAATTAACAGAGAGTTCCGGCCGCATGGCCGTAGATAAATGAGGTGAAACAATGAAAGCAACCGAACAGCTTCACAACTTGGGCCAGAGTCTCTGGCTCGACAATATCACCCGCGGTCTGTTTGACAAGGGAACGCTCAAGCATTACATCGACGAGCTTTCTGTTACAGGACTCACTTCAAATCCCACGATCTTCCACAACGCCATCAAAAGCAGTCCCACTTACGACTCCGCAATCCGCAATAAGCTTCTGAAAGGCAAATCGGGGGAGGCGCTCTTTTTTGATGTGGCGTTGGAAGATGTGACGCGGGCTGCGGACCTGTTCAGACCCATTCACGAAAGGACAGACGGCGTGGACGGATGGGTATCTCTGGAAGTGTCACCCCTGCTGGCGTACGACCCGGCCGACACCCTGGTGGCCGCGAAGCAGTTGCATGCGCTGGCTGGCCGGCCGAACGTATTCATCAAAATCCCCGGAACGAAGGAAGGTCTGCCCGCAATCGAGGAGGCAATCTTTGCCGGTGTACCGATCAATGCCACTCTTTTGTTTTCGCGCGAGCACTATCTGGCGGCGGCAGAGGCATTCCTGCGTGGAATTGAGCGGCGCGTCAAGGCTGGACTCAAGCCGGTTGTCGGCTCCGTCGCCTCAATGTTCATTAGTCGCTGGGATGCCGCGGTCGCTGGCAAAGTGCCTGAAGACTTACGAAATCGGCTCGGCATCGCCATTGCCAAGCGCACCTACAAAGCATCCCGGAACCTTCTCGCGTCTCCACGATGGCAGCGCGTTTACAATGCCGGAGCACGACCGCAGCGTCTCCTCTGGGCCAGCACCGGAACCAAAGACCCGCAGGCTTCGGATATCCTGTACGTCCAGGCCCTGGCCGCGCCGTTCACGGTCAACACCATGCCCGAAGGTACGTTGAATGCCTTTGCCCGTCAGACCGAAATCGGACCAGCCATGCCGCCAGATGGTGGAGATTGTGAAGAAGTGCTCGCGCAGTTTTCGAAAGTCGGGATTGATGTCGATGCCGTCGGCGCTCAGCTTCAAATCGAAGGAACCAGGTTGTTCGTTAAATCCTGGAACGACCTCATGGCAGAAATCGATTCGAAGAGTGCTATGTTAAAAAAGGCTGGTTAAACGCACGGACAATAGGAAAACGAGAGGAGCAACGGCATGACACGATCTGCAGGAAGAGCGGGAAAGGCGGGTGGCAAGGCCCTCACCCGATGCAACGCATGGAGGGCTCTCGCAGCCCACTACAAGGAGATTCGAGAGTTGCATCTCCGCGATCTCTTCGCAAACGATCCCGGGCGCGGCGATAGGATGGCTGCGGAAGCAGTGGGCATCTACCTCGATTATTCGAAGAACCGGATCACGGATGAGACGCTCAAACTGCTTCTTCAACTGGCCGAGGAAACAGACCTTCGCGGGCGGATCGGCGCCATGTTTCGTGGTGAAAAGATCAACCTCACGGAAAACCGGGCTGTCCTGCATGTTGCGCTGCGCGCTCCCAGGGGAGCTTCCATCCTTGTGGATGGCGAAGACGTCGTACCGCAGGTCCATGCGGTGCTCGACAAAATGGCTGATTTCTCGAACCGCGTCCGCAGCGGCGAGTGGAAGGGTTACACCGGTAGGCCGATTCGCAACGTCATCAACATCGGTATTGGCGGCTCGGACTTGGGGCCGGTGATGGCCTACGAAGCGCTCAAGCATTACTCCGACCGCGGCATGACGTTCCGTTTTGTTTCCAACGTAGACGGCACCGACTTCGCGGAAGCAATTCGTAATCTCGACCCATCGGAAACCCTCTTTATTATTTCATCGAAAACCTTTACAACACTGGAAACCATGACCAACGCCAAGTCGGCCCGCACGTGGCTGCTCGAGGGACTTGGTGGTGATGAAAAATCGGTGGCCAGCCATTTTGTTGCGGTCTCGACGAACGCGGCGGGAGTGGAAAAGTTCGGCATCGATACGGCCAACATGTTCGGATTCTGGGACTGGGTAGGGGGCCGCTACTCCATGGATTCGGCTATCGGCCTCTCAACCATGATTGCCATCGGCCCGGACAATTTCCACGCGCTGCTGAACGGCTTTCACCAGATGGATGAGCACTTCCGCACCGCACCCCTCGAGTATAACCTGCCGGCGCTGATGGGCTTATTGGCCGTCTGGTACAACGACTTCTTCGGAGCATCGACCGTTGCTGTGTTGCCATATGAACAGTACCTGAAGCGTTTCCCGGCTTATCTGCAGCAGTTGACGATGGAAAGCAATGGCAAGCACGTCACCGTCGCGGGGAAGCAGGTCAACTACTCGACCAGCCCGATTTACTGGGGAGAGCCTGGAACCAATGGCCAGCACTCCTTCTACCAGTTGATTCACCAGGGAACCCGGCTCATTCCATGCGACTTTATTGCCTTTGCTCATTCGCTCAATCCCCTGGGCCGCCACCATGACCTGTTACTAGCAAACGTCTTCGCCCAGGCGGAAGCGCTGGCGTTCGGCAAAACGGCAGAACAGGTCAAGGCCGAGGGCACGCCGGACTGGCTTGTTCCCCACCGGGTCTTTGAAGGCAACCGCCCGTCCAACGTGCTGCTCGCCGATCGGCTCACGCCGGATATGCTTGGCAAGCTGGTGGCACTTTACGAGCACTACGTCTTCACGCAGGGCGCGATCTGGAACATCAACTCGTTCGACCAGTGGGGAGTGGAATTGGGCAAAGCATTAGCCCAGCGCATTGTGCCGGAGCTTGAAAGCGCGACCGAACCGACGTTGAGCCACGATGGTTCAACCAACAACCTGATCCGCCGATATCGGAAACTCAAGGCGGCGCCATAACAGGTCGTGGCATCAGCACGCCAGGTATGCTGGCCGGAGCCGCAAACCGCCATCAGGGAGAGCCCCATGGCTGCTACGCCTCTCAACCGACTGCTGACTGACACAGAACTCGCCGAACTGACCATCAATACCATTCGCACCCTTGCGATGGACGCTGTACAACAGGCCAACTCAGGTCATCCGGGAACACCGATGGCACTGGCGCCAGTGGTCTATTGCCTGTGGCAGTGTTTCCTGCGTTTTGACCCGAACCACCCCATCTGGCCCAATCGCGACCGCTTCGTGCTTTCGGCAGGCCACACTTCAACGCTGTTGTACGCGATATTGCACATGACCGGTGTGAAAGCCGTCAATCCCAAATACGAGACCCTCGGCCACTTGTCAGTAACGCTGGAGGACCTTAAACGTTTTCGGCAGCTTGGCAGCAAGTGCCCCGGCCACCCGGAGTACCGTTGAACCTCGGGCGTTGAGACCACGACAGGCCCCCTGGGACAAGGGCTTGCTAACAGTGTCGGCATGGCAATCGCGGGTCGGTGGCTTGGGAGTTACTTCAACCGACCGGGCTTCGAACTGTTCAATTACGACGTCTACGTGCTTTGCGGCGATGGATGCATGATGGAAGGTCTTTCCGGCGAGGCCGCTTCACTGGCAGGGCACCTCCGGCTCACCCACCTGTGCTGGATCTACGACAACAACCATATCACCATCGAAGGCAACACTGCTTTGAGCTATAGCGACGACGCGGCCACGCGGTTCATGGGCTATGGGTGGAACGTGACGGGGGTGGGAGATGCCAACGACCTGGAAATGCTTGATCGCGCCTTTTGCACTTTCAAGAAAGATAAGGGCCGACCCACCCTGGTCATTGTTGATAGCCACATTGCGTACGGCGCGCCGAATAAACAGGACACCGGCGCTGCGCACGGCGAGCCGCTGGGCGAAGAAGAAGTCAGGCTGACGAAGCGCCATTACGGCTGGCCGGCGGATGCCAAGTTCCTTGTGCCCGACAGCGTGCGTGAACACTTTGAGGCGGGGATCGGCGCACGCGGCCGGGCGTTGCGGGACGCATGGATGGCCAAGTTTGAAATTTACCGGCAGAAATACCCTGAGCTCGCGGATCAGGGTTATCGCATGCTCCGTCGCGAGCTCCCCGAAGGCTGTGACAAGGGGTTGCCAACGTTCCCAGCGGATCCCAAAAGGAATCGCCACACGGGAAGCATCCGGCAAGGTATTGAATGTGATTGCGAAGAACGTCCCGTGGTTGCTGGGAGGTTCGGCAGACCTGGGTCCTTCGTGCAAGACACGCCTCACGTTCGAAGGAGCCGGCGACTTCAGCGCGGAAAACCCTGCCGGTCGAAACTTCCACTTCGGCATCCGGGAACATGCCATGGGAGCGATTCTGAACGGCTTATCACTATCCACAATTCGCCCTTTCGGCTCAGGATTCCTGATCTTCAGCGATTACGAGAGGGCGGCGATTCGCCTGAGCGCTCTGATGGAAATCCCCGTCATTCACATCTTCTCGCATGACTCTATCGGAGTGGGCGAAGACGGGCCGACGCATCAGCCGGTGGAACAACTCGCCTCATTGCGTGCTATTCCCGGACTGATCACGCTGCGGCCTTGCGATGCCAATGAGGTTGTCGAGGCATATCGGTTTATCATGAGACTGACGCACGCACCTGCCGTGTTGATACTGTCACTGTCCTCGCGCATTTAAAAACGTATAAATTTGAACAGACGCCGATGGGACAGTAAATCAGCATCATCGCCGGAGGCGGCTTTGGGTTTGAACATCATCGCCGCAGGCGGGTTCGGGAG
>JAKAWN010000589.1 GCA_021827245.1 Acidobacteriota bacterium
GTTTTCTTGTCCACCTCGATATTGACCAGACGCCATGCGGCCGGCGCCTTGGAGCGCGCGGCCCCGAGCTTCATCAGCAACTCTTCGCGGGTGACCTCCATGGCGACGAGTTGCTGGAGCCGCTTCCAGAGCCATTTCAATTGTCGGCGGCGCATCGCCCGCTCTTTTGTGACCCGGTCGGCGCTTTGCGCGAAGACGTAAAGCTCGCCATCCTCGGCCAGCAGTTTTACCTTCACGCCATCACGCACATCCTGCCAGGCTTTCTCCAGCAAGGGCTTTTCCAGCCGGTTCAACCGTCCCTTGGGTGTTCCCACCAGATACTGGACCGGCGGGTCGCTGTTGCGCATCTCGGCCAGTACGGCCTCAGTGGGCACACCACGATCCATCACCCAGACCCGCCGTGCCTTGCCGTATTGCTGCTCGATCTTGCTCAGGAACATCCGCAGTGTCTTACAGTCCGCGGTGTTGCCGGGCAGAACCTCGTAGGCCAGTGGCAGGCCCTCGGGCGTGACCACAAGCGCGATGACCACTTGCGGGCAGTCCGGCCGCTTGTCGCGGCTGTAGCCATGGCGGCGCTTGCCGTCCTCGGGCAAGTCCGACGCGTTGGCCTCAAAATAGGTGCTGGTCAGATCATAAAGCAGAACATCAAAATCGGCGTTGAAGAGATCGCGCCAGCGCCCGACCAGATGCGAGAACAGGGCCTCCTTATGCTCCAGCAGCAGATCGTGGCAGGCATAGAGCTTGTGCTGCTCCGCCAGGCCAAAGTCGCCGCCCAGAAGATCGGCCATGGCGCTGTTGCCAAACCATTCGCGATGCAGCCGCCACTCGCTCCCCGGAGCAATCAGCCGATAGGTCGCAAGAACCTGTAAAACCTGATCCCAGCGTGTGGCCTTCCGGCTTGGCGGTAAGCGCGCGGCCCAGAACCGGTCAAGCTCAAGCTCCTGCCACAACTGACCGGCCAGCCAGCATGCGCCCCATTGCCGTGGGCGCTGAAGCCGCATCTCAGACAGCCGTAGCCGAATGACCGACGCATCAGCCCCGACAACCTCACTGTGACCCTCGGCAAATAACGAAAGCGTCTGGGTGCGGCCCCTATCCTCGTCGAACACCTCAATCGCCTTGCCCCAGGCGGTCGCCTGCGCGGCATTGATCTCGCCCAGATACAGAACATGCCGCTGCACTACCCGGCCATCATCAAGACGCTTGTTCTCGACAATGCTCCAGTAGCTGTGCGTCTTGCCGTCTTTCCTTCGCTGCGTCCGCCGAAGAAACATGATGCAGCGAGCCTACGGGCATAACGCCCCCCTTGGGAATCGGGTAGGTCTTCGTCGGGTCGGAGGAGGCGCCCATTGAAGGGCTCGCCTCCGTCCGCCGCTCAATCGGAACGTGCAGTTTTCCCGCATTCCGCTTTCATGAATGGCCTCGCGAGAGCTGAAGAGAAGGGATTAGTGAGACAAGGTTCACCAGCTTGAACTCGTCGCCATATAGCCGGCTTCGAGGATAGTTCTTCCAGCCTGTGTTCCGCCATCGCTTAGCGCGATGCGACCAGAGCCGTCGGACGATCCAGCCATCCAGCTGATGGAAGCGCTTTCTAACATTGGAGCGGCAGTAGTAGTTGCCCCATCCTCGGATGATCGGATTGATCGTTTCAATCAACGCACCCATACGTAGAGGAACCTTCCTCTGAGTACGGGCTCTGATTTGATCCTTGAATCGGTCCAACGACTTCTGGGTGGGAATAGCGTAGAGGTTATGCTGGTTCAACTTGGATGTGATACGGTCGCGGCTTAGCTTCAACCGGCCTTTGCCCCGTCCGATCTTGAATCCAAGAAACTCGAAGCCCTGGGCGATATGCACGATCCGGGTCTTGTTCCGGTTGAGCGTCACGCCCAGTTCTTTGAGAATCTTCGTTGCTTGAGCCAAGACGCTGCGCGCCTCGGTTCGCGTGCGACAGGTGACGACCCAGTCGTCAGCCCATCGCGTGAGCTGGTATCCATGCTGCCTCATCTCTTTATCGAAAGGAGTCAGCAGGATATTGCTTAACAACGGTGAAGCAACACTTCCTTGCGGCGTTCCTCGTGGCGTTTCAAACTTCTTCCCTTTGTCCTCATAGCCTGCCTTGAGCATTTGTTGAATGAGCTTCAACACTCTGCCGTCAGCAATTTGCTTTCCGACAAGGGTTAGAATTTTGTCGTGGTCCGCGGAACCAAAGAAATCCTTCAGATCCGCATCGACGATCCACTCGTTTCCCGCCTGTATTTCGCGCCAGACTTTGCTTAGGGCATCGGCGGTCTTGCGACCTTTGCGATACCCGAAGTTGCTCGGATCAAAAACCTTTTCGAAGAGAGGCTCCAGGCGATTGACCAGGGCCTGTTGACACACCCGGTCATAGACCGAAGGAATGCCTAACGGCCTGGTTTTTCCGGGGGCTCCTCTTTTAGGGATTTCCAGTCGTCGCACAGGTTGGGGTTGATAAGTATCTTCTCGAAGCTCTCGATGCAGCCGTTCCAGGTTCTTTTCTAGATCGGCTTCGAAATCCGCGATCGTAATCTTATCAGTTCCGCCTGCTCCTTGGTTGGCGCGAACCCGCTCCCACGCAAGCTGCAAGTTCTTGCGTGAGTATATCTTGTCCACCAGAGAGTGGACCTTCTGCTTCTGACCTTCGAACGTCAGGTGATCCGATAGTCTCCTCGGAGCGTGGCGTTCGGGTTTTTCACAAAGGGAGCTATCCACTTTCACGATCCTTTCTCATCTACCTCGATCACTCAATGCTCGAACCATTCACGAACGCCCTTCCCCGAACCACTCACGGTTCGCTGCTTTCGCAGTCACGCGAGTTATTCGTCTCGCGCTTCAAGTACTATTGCGTTCTCCGACTCCTGCCGGTGCATCGCTTCCCATTTCGCTTGTGCTTATAGGGTTGCTTACCTGATTTGAAACCAGGACACCGGCAGGTCTCCTGGGGTCACACATGAATCTTCCGTATCGTGCCGCCAGCAAACACCTTGGTACGATGGGTGAATGAGTAACGCCTTCGCCCCCGTAGTGCGGGCTCGACCTTGCCCCATCTTTGGCCGACCTGTTCATCAAGGATCACTCCCATTCGATTACAGCCCGATACTTCTCCTCAAACCCTTCGGATTCCGGATCGCTCCGGACACCCTGTCCTCCGGGATACGCGAGGAGGTGGCTTCAGGTCCGTCTTGGCTGTATCCGGCTTTCGCCTGCGTGCCCGTTTAGACGTCTCCATACCTTCCTTCTCTTCCCGGCCGGCGAGACATTACTCCCGCCTTTGGATACAGCGCCCCTCATCCGAGCGCCGGAGGGACTTTAACCCTCCTGACTCATGCGCTGCCCAGCGCACACTACAGCCATTTCCGGCCGAAACTCATGATCTGGTTCCCGCAAAATCAATGACTTGCGAAGCCAAAAAATCGCCAAAACCGGAATTTTGCATGCGAATCCGCGAAGACGGGCTAACTCATGATGAGCTCCTTCCGTGCCTCTGCGGCACACCCTTTTTTTGGGTGTCCACGGAAACAACCGGCTGACCACCTTTCAAAAAGGAACTTGCGCGCCCGTTGATGTACTGAAATTGCGCGTCCCTATCCATATGCTGGTTGCCTTCGCGGGTCTTGCGGTTCGCCTGCAA
>JAKAWN010000590.1 GCA_021827245.1 Acidobacteriota bacterium
TCGGTGCCGTCCGGCGCACGATTGAAGGCAAAGCGCCGGGCAGTTTTCGTGATTGCTTCAAGATCGGCGGGGGAGAGGTCCCGGAGCCGGTCGGCAAGAGTGGCAAGAGCCGCATCCGGGCCGAGAGCTATGCCGTCCAGGTACTTCCGAAGCAGACGCTCCCGATTCTGACGGCCCGGCAGGCCGATCTCAATCTTCTCTGAAAACCGCCCGCCCCGCAGTACGCGAGGGTCGATGTTGTCCGGATGATTGGTCGTGCCTACCAGGAAAACGTTTTGCTCAGGCTGTAAATTACTGATCTCAATCAAGAATTGCTCGGTGACCTGGATGTCGTGCTGGCTCGCGAGCGCCGTCGCGCGTGACAGCAGGCTGTCCATCTCATCGAGGAAAATAAGAGACGGGCTGTTTTCCTTGGCCCGAGCAAATATTTGCGAAATCCGTTTCACTGAATCGCCGACATTCCCGCCGAGCACGTCCGCCGCGGTCAACGGGTAAAAACTGCGTCGCGTCTCGCTGGCGATGAGCCGGCCAATCATGGTCTTGCCGGTGCCTGGCGGCCCGAGCAGCAACAGCCCCGTAGGCAGAGGTAGACGCATTCTTTGGGCCGCCTCCGGATCGTCGAGAAGCTGAATCAAGGTGCGGAGGTCGCGCACAACGTCTTCTTCGAGAACAAGGTCATTCCAATGGACGGGGTGGACAAGAGGCCGGTCTTTCCCACCGGTCTCTTCAATCGCTCGGCGCAGGTCAGATTCTTCAATCTTGCGCCTCTCGGCTGCTGCGCTCGCCGCTGCCCGGTCGACCAAAGCCTTCAACCTTGCCGCGCTTGCTCCCGGCGTGCGCCGCGCAAACTCACCCAATTCGAACCGCTGGCAGGGTCTCGTCGAAAGCTGGGATTCGAGTATCTTGAGCCGGGTGGCTTCGTCCGGAAGACCAACCCGAATCTTTAGATCAAAGCGGCCCTCGCGGATTAGGGCCGGGTCGAGCCCATCAAGGAGGTTGGTAGCCGCCATTAATACAAACCCTTCCATGCTGCGGTATTGGTCAATGCACTGCATGAGCTGGGTGACGATCGTGTTGAACTCCCGTCCGGATCCCGTTGGATCGCCCCGCCCTGCGCCGGTTTGCCGCGATCCGCCGAGCGAATCGAGTTCATCCACAAAAAAGAGCACAGGTTTCCGTTGCATCGCCAGGGCGAACTCGTCCCTGATATTCCGTGAAGTCTCCCCCTTCCAGATACTCTGAAGCTGAGGGCAGGAAACGTAATAAAAACGCAATCCAAACTCTCCCGCCGTCGCCTCGGCGAGAAACGTCTTTCCGCTGCCTTGGGGCCCATGAAGGAGAATCCCGTTGCGAATGATGCCGTATTTTCGATATTTTCCGGGGCGCAGCCGACTCTCCACGAGTTCCCGGATCTGCCGTTTCGCCTGCTCCATCCCGCCCACGTCGGCGAATCGAACCTTGCGAGAGCTACTTTGGCGCGGCACGAGAACTACCGAGCGATGACCCGAGAGTGAAATGATGGCCTCTTGAAAGACAACCCACACGATCGCGGCCCCAAAACAAATATTTCCGATGAGCCACGGCCAAAAAGTGTCGCGTCGCGTAAGCCCAAGACTTGCGATCAGCAGTTCCCACCTGAGCAACATGCTCCAACCAAGGATGAGGCAAGAAGCGATGCCGAGTTTTACTATTTTTCTGAGAAACGACGGCGCTCCAGAAAACGGCCATTTGAGCGCCCCGTAAAGCGCCAGGGCCGCAAAAAACATCACAGGCCAATTCAGAAACCACTCCCGGCGCCCTACTTTCACCAGGATGGCGATCGGAATAAGTACAGCCAGAAGGCCAATAAGCAGTAAGGGTTTTTCACGGACGCTTTGGTATGCCCAGAGGAGGGAGTCTCGTATGCCGAGGAATATCGCCGCGACGCTTCGAAGCGCCCACTTCAAAGCGGCGATGTAAGCCCTGACGGCAAGCTCGAAGAGGTAAAACACTCGCGCGGCCTCCTGACGAAAAGTCTAAGCCCGAAGGCCGCGATTGCGCCAGCCGATATCCGGTCAGAATTCAGGTTATTGTTGCGGGGCGTTGCCGGCTGGCGTGGGAGTTTGGTCATACATCTCACTCAGTTCGCGCCTGAGTTCAAGCAACTGACGCAGCTCCTCGAGGTTCGGAACACTGGTATTGGCCGTTCGTGTTTCCGCTGACTCGTGCGGTCTCGCTGCCGGACTCGCCTGGGCCGCTGCCCCCTTCTCGAGCACGAGATAGAACCGTGTGCCTCCGGGCAACGTCACGACGGTGTTCTGATTAAGCGTCAGCTCGTTGAGTTCGTTCTGGCCGGCGATGGCGACGTTGCCAGCCAATCGTTCGCGCAACAGGGCGCTCGACGAGAAAGGCGCGTTGAAGCCGCTGCTGTTATTTCCGACTAGGTACGATGCCATCGTCCCAAGCCCCGTCAATGACTCGACCAGAAACCGAGCTCCGCGCTTTCTCCCAGCTACATGACCCTTGAGAGGCTCATAGTCGAGCCCCATGGCGCTCGCATCAATCTTTTCCGTACTGCCATCTGGCATTTGCAAAGCGTCGAAATGGAGCGACACATAGCCTAACCTGTTTGCTTGCTCGAGCTTGCCGAACGCCCGCGCCCCGGCAGGCACCACAATCTCGCCGTCCCGTTCGTAGTTGTACTCAATGACCGCCACCGCTGGGGCAGCGACGACCGAACTCACTGGAGATTCAAGGCGTGCCACGAGGCGTGTGCCTGTTGGGAGAAGGTCGGTCACCGAACTTTCCTGCTCAACGGCGGGATGCGCCTCGACGGTGCTTGATTGGACAGCCTCCTCAGCCCTGACAAAAACCAAGGAGGCCTTCTTCAGATCATTCTTCGTCGCGCCAGAGTGTGCGGCAGGGGCTGGGGGAGTAACCGGAGGTGCCGGCGAGTAGGGTGGAGGAGGAGCGGGAACGTAGCCATGCATCGCGTATTCGCGGTCCAAAGCCTGATCTGAAAAATGAATCGAGCCGAGCGTGTGGTCGCCTTTTGATGCGGCCTGCGGAGCGGCCGCAGGGGGCATTGTCTGACCTGTGCGGCCAATGTCGGCGGCTGTCACTTGGTTATTCCCGGCCGCTGTTTGGTTCGTCGCTGCGTTCGCGTTCATTAGTGGCGTTACTGACCCAGTTTGATTCCCCGGCGCAGCCTGCCCGGGCGTTGTTCTTCTTCCCAAGTCTGGAGAAACGCGTCGCGACGCAACTCTTTGCGGTCGCTGCGGCGAGGAGAATACTCCCAAGAACATCAGGACCATGCCAATTGCCGCGCCCGCCAGTACCACGAGCGACTTCGTTCGGTTCTTGCCCATCTCGCTCAGCGCGGGGCTTTTCGCGACTTGGGAAGTCCGGCGGGCTTGGCGAAATGCCGTTTTGATTCGCTCCCAAGGTGTTCGGGGCACTTCCGGCAGGGGTACCTGTTCCTCAGCCTTTTCACTTGGCTCAACTTCGAGATTCTCGAGTGGTTCACTTTTATCGGGCATCTTCGGTCTCCTCTCGTATCTTGCTGACCCCAAACCCAATCGGAACGAGTGCCGGATGGTCCACGGCCCCCGCATCCGCGACCTGCAGAAATAGTGTTTCGGTGCTTTGCTTGTAAGGTGG